>NZ_DAOMFK010000138.1:0-8106 GCF_035429765.1 Nocardioides sp.
GGGAAGGTCCAGCGTGCGGGCGTACCAGTCCGGGCCGGCCGCCTCGACCCCGTCGACGTCCCGCGCGGTCAGGAATTCCAGGAGGGCGCGGCCGGCGAAGGGCGTGCGCACGGCGAGCCGCATCGGGACCGGCCCGCCCGCCGGACGCCCGTCGCCACGACCGCCGCGCAGCCGGCTCGGCGACGCGTCGTACACCTCGCGCACGGTGTCGTTGAACTGCCGCACGCTGGTGAACCCCGCGGCGAAGGCGACGTCGGCGAAGCTCATGGCCGTGGTCTCGATCAGGACGCGCGCCGTCTGCGCCCGTCTTGCGCGGGCCAGCGCCAGCGGGCCGGCCCCCAGCTCGGCGGTCAGCAGGCGGGTCAGGTGGCGCGGCGTGTACCCCACCCGGCGAGCCAGACCGGCCACCCCCTCCCGGTCGACCACGCCGTCGGCGATCAGCCGCATGGCCCGCCCGGCGGCGTCCGCCGCGACGTCCCACTCGGGGCTGCCCGGGGTGGCGTCGGGCAGGCATCGCTTGCAGGCCCGGAAGCCGGCCGCCTGGGCGGCGGCGGCGGTGGGGTGGAAGGTGACGTTGCGGTACGCCGGGGTCCGCGCCGGGCAGGAGGGGCGGCAGTAGATCCCCGTGGTGCGCACGGCGGTGTAGAACACGCCGTCGAACCGACGGTCGCGCGACTGCACCGCGCGGTAGCAGGACTCCTTGTCCAGGGCTGCGCCGCGGGTGCTCGCGGGGCTCGTGGTCGGTGGCACGGGTCCCATCCTCCCCCATCCGGGCGACTCGCTCTCGCGGGAATCGGACATGGGCGTGGGGTACTTCGGCCCCGACTGGTCGCCGTACCCCTGGTGCCCGTGATCCGGTTAGTACGGTCCCAACGCGGGGTCAACAGGCCCGTGGAACCCCGCGTTGGGACCGTACTAACCCGGGAGTCCCGGCCTGCCCGGGGTTTACCGGGAGTGGGGCGAACCACCCCTCCGCGTGTCCCGGCCCGGTCAGGTGACGGCGGCGGTGACCAGCTCGACGACCCTGCGCTCCACCGCAGGGCTCCACCGCGTCAGCGCGTAGGACACCGGCCACAGGTCGCCGTCGTCGAGGTTCGCGGACTCCTGGAAACCCAGGGTCGAGTACCGGTAGCCGAACTTGCCCGCGTCCTGGAAGAAGACGACGATCTTGCCGTCGGCGTTGGCGTACGCCGGCATCCCGTACCAGGTCCTCGGCACCAGGTCGGGGGCGGTGGCGCTGACCGTCACGTGGACGCGCTCGGCGAGCGCGCGGTCCTCCGGTGCCATCTCCGCGATCTTGTCGAGGACCGCCTGGAGGCCGTCGGCCTTCTTGGCGCCCTTCCTGCCTTCGGCCCGCAGCTCGGCGGCGCGCTCCTTCATGGCGGCGCGCTCCTCGGCCGTGAAGCCGTCCGACGGGGCCTCGTCCTGCTCGGGCATGACCGCTCCTCTCGCGACTGCACTCTCTGGTACGCCGGCGGACCCGGGCGTGGGGTCACGGGCTCCGCTGGTGACAGTGTGGCCGAGGTGGGGCCCGCGCACGAGTGGTGATCGCGGCTCACGTGCCCACGGCTACTGGTGCGTACGACGTACCTGGCGCGTCGTACGCACCAGTAGCCGGCCCGGGGAAGTCAGCTGTGGCCGTGCTCACGCACGGCGTGGGCTGGTCGCCCTTGTCGGGGGAGAGCCCGCGGGGGGACGCTGGAGGTGGAGAGCTCCGGCGGTGCCGCCGGGTCGGCGGTTGCTGCCGAGGCCCGAGCGAACGGAGTCGGTCATGTTCTCGGTCAGCAGAGCCGCCGTCGGAGCCGCCTTGGTCGTGAGTGTCTGCGCCGGGGGTCTCGCGCCGCCCGCTGCCGCTGACGTCTCGGGGGACTGGATGTCCACCTTCCTGGTCAGCCCCGCCGGGGCCACCGACGTGCACGCCGCCGCGTCCGACGCCGGCGACCTCGCGGTGGTCTGGGAGCGTGGCGGTGCCGTCGAGATGGCCTACAGCCCAGCGGACGTCGGCTTCGGCACGCGGGTCGTGGTGTCCGCCGCCGACAGCAGCGACCCGCGAGCTGCGTACGACGCCAGCGGGCGCCTGCTCGTCGTCTGGACGTCGGCGAAGGGCGGTGAGCCGCCCCGGCTGATGAGTCGCGTCATGACCGACACCGGGACCTGGGCCGCCCCCGTGCAGATCGCCACGCGACCAGGTGGGACCATCCGCGTCGCGGACGTTGCGGTCAACGCCTCGGGCCAGGCCGTCGTGGGCTGGCTGTGGAGGGACCGGGCCCTGGTGACCCGCGGTGCGCTCGGCGGTAGCTGGAGCACCGGGGCCCCGTGGCGCAAGACGCTGTCGGTCGACGTGGCCATCGGGGACGGCGGTCACGCAGCGGCGATGCTCCAGGGCTGGGTCGGCCCACTGGCCGATGAGGCCACGTTGACGTTCGCGGTCGCACGCCAGTCGCCGGCGGGTGTCTGGGGGGCCACGAAGATCCTGCAGACCGTGGTGCAGGACCCGCCGTGGGTGGGTCCCGGTGGCGTCGCAGTCGACGCTCAGGGCGTGACCACGGTTGCCTGGCAGCGGTTCAGCGGCACCGGCACCACTGTGGTGGCCAGGCGGGCACGCCCGGGGCGGGCGTTCGGCGCCCCGGTGGTGCTCGCCGGGCAGCCGACCCGGTCCGAGAGCCCGGTGCGTGTGCTGGCGACGCCGGACGGACTGGTCCAGGTGGCGTGGGTGCACGACTGGATCGCAGGGGTGCGGGCGGTGCGCCGGCCCGTCGGCGGCCCATGGTCGGCGCCCGCGGTGGTCTGCGGTGGCGACGGCGTGGTCGTCGGCTGGGACGTCGCGCTGGCCGACACCGGTCAAGGGCTGGCTGCGGTGTCGCGGGCCGCGCACTTCGGGACCCAAGGCACCCGCACCAGCGTCACCAACCGGGCCGGGCGTTGGCTGACCCCCGACCAGGTCTCGACCATCGCCGACGGGCCTCAGGTGGCGATCAGCACCAACTGGGCGGTGGTCACCTGGCTTACTCCGAAGGGCGTGCGGGTGACGGTCAACGAGTGACCCACCCGGTAGCCCAGGTCGCTACGGCCCGTCGCGGCGCTGTCAGCGGGGCGAGGCGGCCTCGCCGGCAGGTGCTGGCGACGCCGCCACGGCTCTCTCGTGCGTGCGGGAGCGACCGCTGAACGCGGCAGCCCCCAGGAGGCACAGGCCAGCGGTCACGGTGAACAGGCCGGAGATCGCTTCCCACCAGGGCTGCGCGTCGTAAGGCCCCACCGCGTAGGTGAAGGCAGCCACGAGCGGAGTGGCGAGGACCAGCCAGACCGCGGCGGCCAGCGTCCAGCCTCGGGAGACGACCGCGAACCGCACCAGCAGGGCCGGGGGCACCAAGGCCGCCACCAGCCCGGCCAGCTCAGGTGAGATCGGCTCAACGACGCTGCCGGTGAGCCCGGAGCGGAGGGTGGCGACGCCCACCGCCCCTACGGCCAGCACGGCACCGCCCAGCGCCACCGCGGACACGGCGCCGGGGCGACGGCCGGTGAGCGCCCACGGCAGCGGTACGAGGGCGAGGGCGAGGACCAGCAGCGACCATCCGGCCAGCTGCGCGGCAATGCCGACGGGCTCCCACGGGGCGGTGGGTGCCACGAAGTCGTAGAGATGGTCCTGGCGGCTTGAGCACGCCCCTCCCTCGACGTCGCCCCACGGGCAGACGCCGGCCCAGCGTTGCCATGACGCGGCGTACATCAGTGCCCCGGACGCACCCAGCAGCGCCCCCACTCCGACCCTCAGAACCCGCAGCGCCATGGTCCCCCCGTTCCCGCAGGACCAGTGTGCAACGACCGCTCACCCGAGGGAAGGGATCAGTGTGGTCGGTGTGCGTGGTGGGGGTCCAATGACTCACCGCCCGTGGCCCGCCGCGGAGAGCACCGTCCCGCACGCCGGCACAGGGCAGTAGTCCGGCGGTACCGGTGGCCGTCCGGCGCGGCACCGCCGGAGGGGCCGCCGGAAATGGACCTGCGGAGCCCGGCGCCGTCGCCCTAGGCTGGACGGCTACTGGCTCCGAGCCCTTCGACGAACCCCTTGGAGGAGACCGTGCCGCACGGAGACATCACCCACATCGACATCCCGGTGAGCGACCTCACCCGGGCCTCGGCGTTCTACCGCGAGCTCTTCGGCTGGCAGATCGCGGAGCCGCCGGGCTTCGAGGGCTACCCGATGTGGCAGGCGCCCAACAAGATCAGCGGTGGTGGCCTCGCCCCGCGGTCCGACGACTTCACGCAGCCGAGGTCCTACGTCGAGGTGGACTCCATCGACGACGCCCTCGAGAAGGCGGTGGCCGGCGGCGGCACGGTGCTGATGGGCAAGTCCCCCATCTCGGCGACGAGCTGGTGGGCCGTCGTCGGAGACCCCGACGGGAACCACATCGGCCTCTACGAGGGCCACACCGACGTCGCCGGCGACTGACCGCCGAGCGGTGGTGCTCACGCCTGTGCGAGGGCGGCTGGCGCCCGAGTACGCCTGTTGCGCCACCTCTCCTCGCCGCTGGGGGTTACCGCCCCGTCTCTCGTCAGAGCAGTCCCAGATCGGTAGCCCGACTGATTGCCTGCTCACGGTCCTCGACGCCGAGCTTCCGGTAGATGTTGGTCAGGTGGGTCTTGAGCGTGTTCACGCTGACGAACAGCTCGTTGGCGATGTCCTCGTTCCTGAGGCGGCCAGGCAGGTACTCCAGCACGGCCAGCTCCCGCTGGCTGAGGGGTGAGGCCAGTCCGTCCTGGGCCCGCTCCCGGGGTTCCAGGACGAGTGCCAGGTTCGCCAGCGCGGCGGTCAGGAGCGGTGAGTGGTTGCCAGGCTGACGGCGGATGCGTCGGAGCGCCGAGGGCACTTCGAGGAAGGGCCACCGCAGCCTGTTGTTCTCCGCTGTGGCGACGGCTTCGTGAAGTGCTGCGCGGGCGGCCCGGTGGTCTTCGTCGAGGTCGAGGACGACCGCATGTCGAAGGTGTCGGCCGACCCGCGCACGCAGTTCGTGCTCAGCCGGGGACCAGGTCTCGACCAGCCGTCGAGCCGCGGGAAGGTCGCCGGTGGCGAGGGCGAGGTCCACCCGGGCCGCGGCCAACCCGGGGCGCGAGTCAGCGTCCTTGAGTATCACCCGGGCCCCGACCAGGTCGCGAGTACCGATGAGCAGCCGGGCCTCGAGGGCACGGTTCGCCTCCGCGACGACAGCCGGCTCGATGGCCGACGCGGCGGGCGTTCGAAGGTGCGCGAGTGCCCCGTCCGGTCCCTCGGTGACGGCGACGAACCTGGCGAGGAGGGCACGCTGGAGATCAGCGTTCACCACCGTGGAGGGGCGACGGCGGTTCAGCAGGTCGGATTCACCGAGGCTGCGCTCCGCGGGGCCGAGCTCGGCCCGGTCCAGGTGGACCAGAGCGGACACCATGTGCGCGTGGATCGTCGACGTGTGGTGAGCCAGTCCCAGGGAGTCGGCTGCCAGAAGGGCGGCGTCGGCCAGCTGGACGGCGTCGTTGCAGCTTCCGGTCCACGCGCGGACCAGAGCCAGGGAGCTGAGGGTGTAGATCCGCCAGATCGGGTAGTCGACCCCAGGGAGCGTCAGGACGTGTTCGAGACCGACCGCGGCGCCGACGACATCGCCCTGGAGGAACCGAGCGACCGCAGCGTCGTACTCCGCCATGACCCGGATGGACTCGAGCCCGCCGAGGCCGAGGAAGTCCACCACGTCGGCTTCGTCAAGAAGCGGGACCGCCGCGAGGACGGCGGCCGCAGTGTCGAGCACGCGTTCTGGTGCGAGCCCGCGGAGGACAAGCGCGGAGTGGAGCGCACCGGCCGCGGCTCTGGTCGCCGGGAAGCATGAGCTGCACGAGAAACGCGCGGACCTCCCGGGCGGCGGCGTTGGACCTCGTCTCACCCGATCCGGGTGAGTCCCGTGTGTCCGACGTTCCCGAGACTGGAGGAGTCGACCCCCACCTCGCTCGCACTGGAGTCACGTCGTGGACTTGAATGCGGCACTGATCGTCACCGGCAGTGTCTTCTTGTGGGGGGCGCTCTCGGCTCGGCTGCAGCGGGCTGACCTGACGGCCCCGATCGTCTTCGTCGCCATCGGCGCCCTGCTCACGCTCCTGGGAGTCGTCGACACCCCCGAGGAGACCGAGGGGCTGAAGCTGCTCGTCGAGGTCACCCTGGTGTGGGTGCTCTTCTCCGACGCGGCCCGCGTCCCCGTGCGGGAGCTCCGCGATGCACCCGGCCACTACGTCCGGCTGTTGGCGGTCGGCCTCCCCCTCACCGTTCTGGCCGGCTGGGGCCTGGCCTGGGTGATGTTCCCGGCGGCAGGGGCGTGGGTCGCCCTGCTCGTCGCCGCAGCGCTGGCGCCGACCGACGCCGCCCTGGGGATCCCCGTCGTGACGAACCCGGTGGTCCCGGAGCGCGTCCGACGTCTGATCACCGTGGAAAGCGGCCTCAACGACGGGATCGCGACGCCTGTCGTGATGCTCGCGATCGCCGCCGTCGCCGCGGAGGAGGGGTTCGCCGGGTCCTTGAAGCCTGGCACCGCGCTCGTCTCGCTGCTCGGCGGCGTCCTCGTCGGCGGGCTGGTCGGCCTCGGTGGAGGCGGGACCCTGAGGTGGACCCGGCGGTATGGCTGGGCGACCGAGGACCTCACTGGTGTCGCGGTCCTCGCCCTTGCCCTGGTCGCCTACCTCGCAGCCCTTGTCCTGGACGTCAACGGCTTCGTGGCCGCCTTCTGCGGCGGCCTCGCCTTCGGCGCCGCAGCCGGCCGCCGCGGTCCGTCCGAGCTCGTCTTCGTGGAACAGTCCGCGTGGCTGGTCTCGCTCTTGGTGTGGCTCGCGTTCGGTGCCGTCGTCGGCCCGATCATCCTCGAGCGGGCGACGCCGATGATGGCCGTGTACGCCGTCCTCAGCCTCACGGTCATCCGGATGGCGCCTGTGGCGCTGGCGTGCCTGGGAGCCGGCTTCGACCGCAGCACGGTCCTCTTCATCGGCTGGTTCGGACCACGTGGGCTCGCCACCCTGGTGTTCGCTCTGCTCGCGCTCGAGGACCTCGGCCCCACGGTGGACCAGGCGGTCGCGGTGATCGGTCTGACCGTGCTGCTCAGCGTGGTGGCCCACGGCCTCACCGCCGCGCCCCTGGCGGCGCGGTACGGGCGCGACCACGCAGCCACCCCATCTGGGTGATCCGGAGTGATCCGGGGTCAGGCCCATCACGCTCACGCCGGTCAGCAGGCCCCGGACAAGCTCGCCCCGAAAGGTCCGACATGACAACAGACGTCGCTGAGGTCCTCACCTTCGCCATTGGCGTCGAGCCGCGTAGCGAGTCCGAGCCACCGAAGTGGATGGCAGGCATCGACGCCTTGCCGCCCGGCATAGCGCTTGCACTCGGGGTCCTGCTGGACTGCCACCGGTCAGCCGCCTGTAACCAACGTCGTGGCCGGGTACACCTGGACCTTCGTCATCAGATTGCGCCGTCGGTCGATCGACCGCACATATCGCTGGGACATGCGACTACTTGCCGGCATGCGCTGACAGACTCGGGGCATGTCCAGGCCGCCGCGCATCGAGCCCTCCGGCGACGTAGTCGCCCGGGTCGCGTCCACCGCCCTGACACTGCCCGACGCTTACGAGGAGGACGCCTGGACCGGCGTGAGGTGGCGGGTCCGGAACAAGACCTTCGCCCACGTCCTGGTCGCCCAGGAGGGATACGCGTCGGCGTACCGCGACATGACCGGGGTGACCGAACCAACCACGGTGCTGACCTTCCGGTCCTCCGGCGACGAGCTGCTGACCTTGACCCACGCCGGGGCGCCGTTCTACCAGCCGCCATGGTCACCCACCGTCGTCGGCATGGTGCTCGATGACGACACAGACTGGGACGAGGTCGCCGAACTGGTGACCGAGAGCTACCGGTTCTGCGCACCCCAGAAGCTGAGGCGCCTGCTGGATCAATGATGGTCGTGTTGACGGGCACCTTGGTCGCTCATATCAGCAAAACGAGCGCGGGCGTGGCCAAGGAGTTGCTGACCACGGTAGTGGCGGCGACTCTCGCCCATTCGGATGCGGATCCTTGTGCGCTTGCGTGCTTCGGGGAGACCTTCTTCGTGA
>NZ_DAOMFK010000139.1:0-8047 GCF_035429765.1 Nocardioides sp.
GCTCGCCCGCCCGTCGACGCCCTCCGAGCGACCCAGCTCGGCCAGGGCGTCGACGACCAGGAGCACTCCGGCGTCCTGCTCGGCGTGCGTCTCGACGGTGTGCAGCTCCCCGGTGCGCAGCGACACCGGCCAGTCGATGCGCCGCAGCCGGTCGCCGACGGCGAAGGGGCGGATGCCGACCAGCTCGGTGCCCGCACCGACCCGGCGGGACCGGTGCGCCCCGACCAGCCCCACGGGCTGCGGCACGGCGGCTCGGGAGTCGAACGGGGCCCGAGTGGGCAGCGCCGTGAGCGGCTGGCTGCTGGTCGGGACCGGCCCGAAGCGGTACCCGCCCCACCGTGAGGTCAGCGCCACCAGCCCCGCGCCCACCTCCAGCCGGCCCCAGCGCCGTGGACTCACCGCGATCGCGGCGACCGGGGCCGCCGGGTCGGCTGGGAGCAGGGCACTCAGCGCGCCCCGGAGCGGGCGCAGGGCGACGTACGGCGCGTGCGCGACCACCCGGCTCACCTGCTCGGCCCCGTCGGCGCCGGCGAGGGCGAGGGCGCTGGTGGTGCCCTGGCCCTCGTGCAGCACCGGGTGCCCCAGCCGGACCTCGAGGCTCGGCTCGGTCTGCGGCCGGTGCCACCGGGCGAGGGCACCGTGCAGCGCCAGCGGGGCGACCAGCACCACGAGCACCGGGTCCCCGAAGACCACCGCCAGGGCAAGACCCACCGCGGAGACCGCGAGCGCCCGACCGAGGTCCGCGGTCATCCGCCAGCGGTTCACGGTCGGGTCCTGGGCTCGAGGGTGCCCGGGGTGGACACCTGGCCGAGGACCTCCTCCACCACCCGGGCACCGGACGCCTCGGTCATCCACAGCTCGGGCCGGATCGTGACGCGGTGCGCGAGCACGGCCCGGGCCACCGCCTTGACGTCCTCGGGGATCACGTAGTCGCGGCCGCGGAGCACCGCGAAGGCCCGGGCGGTGAGCGCCAGCCCGAGCGACCCGCGGGGCGAGGAGCCGGTGAGCACGTCCGGGTGCCGCCTGGTGGCGGTAGCCAGGGCCACGCAGTACTCGCTCACGCTGTGGTCGACGGTGACCGTCTCCACCGCGGCCTGCATGGCGAGCACCCCCGCAGCGTCGGTGACCGCGTCGATGTGCACCTCCTCGCGGCGCCGGGCGAGCCGCTCGGAGACCACCCGCTGCTCCTCGGGGACCGACGGGTAGCCGAAGGCCACCCGGAGCAGGAAGCGGTCGAGCTGGGCCTCGGGCAACGGGTAGGTGCCTTCGTACTCGATCGGGTTGGCCGTCGCGAGCACGTGGAAAGGGGCCGGCAGGGGGAAGGTCTCGCCCTCGACGGTGACCTGACGCTCCTGCATGGCCTCCAGGAGGGCGGCCTGGGTCTTGGGCGGGGTGCGGTTGATCTCGTCGGCCAGCAGCAGGCCGGTGAACACCGGACCGCGCCGGAACCGGAACTCCTCCTCCCGCCGGTGGTAGAGGAAGGAGCCGGTCAGGTCCGCCGGCAGCAGGTCGGGGGTGAACTGGACCCGGGTGAAGTCCAGACCGAGGGCGGCGGCCAGGGACCGGGCCGCCAGGGTCTTGCCCAGCCCCGGGTAGTCCTCCAGCAGCACGTGGCCCTTGGCGAGCACCGCGGCGAGCACCAGCGTGAGCGCCTCGTGCTTGCCGACCACGGCCCGCTCGACCTCAGCGAGCACGCGCCCGCCGAGCGCACCGGCCTGGGCGGCGGACAGGGGGGCGGTCGTCTCGCTCACAGCTCCTCGATCCGGCTGAGCAGGGACTCCAGCTCGGCCCTGCGCAGGCGGCGTACCGGCCCGGTGAGCACGCCCACCAGCTCGGGGCCCAGCAGGCTGCGGGCGTCCGGGTCGGTCAGCGACAGCCCGTGGTGCTGTGCCAGCCGGCGCGCGGCCAGCGCCGCCAGCCGGTCCCGCAGGGCCGGCCCGGGGTCGCGGGCGGTCGCGTGGTCCTCCAGCACCCGCAGGTACGTCGTGAGCAGCGGGTCGACGCCCGTGCTGCCGGCCCGGACCACGTCGGGCACCCTCCAGCCGGGCTGCCCCTGCGCCACGGAGTCCAGCACCACCCAGGACACCAGCAGGGTCAGCGTCACGACCAGCCCGACCCTGGTCGGGTCGCGCTCGATGTGGAAGAGGTCCAGGACCACGAGCACCAGCACCACCAGGAGCAGCAGCCCGACCGCGCGGCGCCCCCAGGTGCGCCTCACGACGGCTCCTCGGGCGGGGTGGCCCGGGAGGCCGCGCGGGAGAGCAGCCCGTGGTGCACGGCGTCCAGGGCGGCCAGCGCCCGGCGCCGGTGGTCCTCGCCCATGGGGTGGCCGGAGAACCGCGCCTCGCGGTAGAGCCCGGCCAGGGTCGTCACCGCTGCCGGGTCGGCGTCGACGAGGTCGAGGACGCGCAGGGTGAACTCCGAGGACGTCTCGGCCGGTCGGCGGCGCACTCCCGCCAAGGCCGCCTGCTGCTCGAACCGGTGCCAGCAGGCGACGATCGCGTTGCGCGGCGCACCCTCCTCCAGCAGGTCCCGCTGGCCCGCCGCGTCGACCGCGAGGGCCCGGGAGAGGCGTGCCCGGTCGTCAAGCAGGTCGAAGGCCAAGTCGGCCGGCCGACCCGTCGCCGCCACGCCACCGCGGCGCCGCGGACCAGGCGCGCCAGCAGCCACACCAGCAGGGCGAGCGCCACCGCGACCAGGACCACCTCGACCAGCAGGGCGAGCCGCGTCAGCCACGGGTGGTCCCCCGGCACGCCACGGGGCTCCACCGCGGGCACCTGGCCCACCGGCTCGCTCGGGGTGGGCGTCCCGCCGGTACGGGCCGGCACGCCGCTGATCAGCACCCGGTCCGGGCCGCTCGCAGCCGCCCAGGCGACCAGCGCGACGACCAGGCCGGTGAGGACCACCAGCGCAGCAGAGGCGACAGCGGCCGCCCTGCCCGGAGCCTGTCCGGGCACGCCCGCCAGCCGCGCCGGGTGCCGCATGGTCGAGAACCTACCCCCGACCGGGCCGGAGGGTCAGTACGACGGCTGGCTGGGGTCGATCTGGTTGACCCAGGCGACCACGCCGCCGCCGACGTGCACGGCGTCGTCGTAGCCCGCGCCCTTCAGGATCGCCAGGCACTCCGCCGAGCGGACGCCCGACTTGCAGTGGAGGACCACCTGCGTGCCCGCGTCCACCGGAGGCAGCTTCTCGAGCGCGGTGCCGTTGAGGAACTCGCCCTTCGGGACCAGCACCGCGCCCGGGATCCGGTTGATCTCGAACTCGTTGGGCTCGCGCACGTCGACGAGCACGAAGTCCCGCTCGCCGTTCTCGCGCTCCTTCAGCATCAGGTCCAGCTGGCTCACCGAGATCGTGTGCCCCGCCGCGGCGTCCGCGGCCGCGTCGGAGATCGCACCGCAGAAGGTGTCGTAGTCGATCAGCCCGGTGACCGTGGGGTTCTCCCCGCACAGTGCGCAGGCCGGGTCCTTGCGCACCTTCAGCTTGCGGTACTCCATCTCCAGCGCGTCGTAGATCATCAGCCGGCCCACCAGCGGTTCACCGATACCGGTGAGCAGCTTGATCGCCTCGTTGACCTGGATCGACCCGATCGCGGCGCACAGCACGCCGAGCACGCCCCCCTCCGCGCAGCTGGGCACCATGCCGGGCGGTGGCGGCTCCGGGTAGAGGCAGCGGTAGCAGGGCGCCTCGGCGCCGCTGCCGTCGGCCAGGGTCGCGGTGGGCCAGAACGCCGAGGCCTGGCCGTCGAAGCGGTAGATCGACCCCCAGACGTAGGGGATGCCCAGGAAGAACGCCGCGTCGTTGACCATGTACCTGGTCGCGAAGTTGTCGGTCCCGTCGACGATCAGGTCGTAGCCCCCGAAGACGTCCAGGACGTTGTCGTTGTCCAGCCGCTCCGGGTGGACGACGACCGTGACGAGGGGGTTGATCTGGGCGATGGAGTCCCGCGCCGACTCGGCCTTCGGCCGGCCGATGTCGGACTGCCCGTGGATGATCTGCCGCTGCAGGTTGGACTCGTCGACCTCGTCGAACTCCGCCACCCCGATCGTGCCCACGCCTGCCGCGGCGAGGTACATCAGCGCCGGGCTGCCCAGACCGCCCGCCCCGATGACCAGCACCCGCGCGTTCTTGAGCCGCTTCTGCCCGGCCATGCCGACGTCGGGGATGATCAGGTGGCGGCTGTAGCGGCGCACCTCCTCCACGGTCAGCTCGGCGGCGGGCTCCACCAGCGGGGGAAAGCTCACGGACTCACTCCTCGAATCGACGGTCGCGGGGACAGGGCGTGAACGCCGGCCCGGTCCGCCATGTTCCCGGCCGTGCCGCCGCGCGGCGTACCCGTCCCGGCATCCGGACCCTCCGCCCGCCGGAGCGGAGGCTCCGGGAGGGTGGTACCCGGCGGTAGGCTGCACTCGGCCCAGGCTCGGGCCAGGCCACCGTCCGAAGGAGCAGCGGGTGAGCGCAGGACAGTACGACACCGAGGCGCGTCCGCGGGGAGCGCGCATGCCGCGGCGCGAGCGTCGCGTCCAGCTGCTCGAGTCGGCCCTCGAGGTGTTCGTGGCCCAGGGCTACCACGCGGCGGCGATGGACGACATCGCCGACCGGGCGGGGGTCTCCAAGCCGGTGCTCTACCAGCACTTCCCCGGCAAGCTGGAGCTCTACCTCGCGCTGCTGGACTCTTCCTGCGACGCGATCACCGACAACTGCCGCCGGGCGCTCGCGTCCACCCACGACAACAAGCAGCGGGTGGGCGCGACCATCGACGCGTTCTACCAGTACGTCGCCGACGACAACGGTGCCTTCCGGCTGGTCTTCGAGTCCGACCTGACCAACGAGCCGGCGGTGCGGGCCCGGGTCGACCGGGTCACCTCCGAGTGCGCGGACATGATCGCCCACGTCATCCACGACGACACCGGCCTGCCCGACGAGGCCTCCCGCCTGCTCGCGGTCTCGCTGGTCGGCATGGCCCACGTGAGCGCGCGCTACTGGCTCGGCGAGGCCGGCACGATCAACCGCGACGACGCGGCCGCGCTGGTGGCCGGCCTGGCCTGGCACGGCATCCGCGGCTACCCCCTCACCGACTGACCCGTCGCAGTTCTCCCCCCGACCCGTCGCTGTTTTCCCACCCCGAGAAGGAGGCCATCCCCCGTGGAGGTCAAGATCGGCGTCCAGCACGCCCCCCGCGAGCTCATCCTCGAGACCGATCAGGCCGCCGCCGACCTCGAGGGGCTGGTGGCCCAGGCGGTCTCCGCCGGCACGGTGCTCAGCCTGACCGACACCAAGAACCGCACCTTCCTCATCCCCGGCGACCGGATCGCCTACGTCGAGATCGGCAGCGGCGTCATCGGGCAGGTCGGCTTCCGGCACTGACCCCGCTCGGGCGGCGCCGCGCCCGGGGCGGTCCTTGCCCCGCGTGGTGATGCGGGAAAGACTCTGAGGAGAGGTTGTCGCCCCGCGGCGCCCGAGCACCGGAACGAAAGGACCTCCCATGTTCGTCACGATCCTGTGGGCCCTCATCGGCGGCACGATCATCGGCCTCCTCGGCAAGCTGGTCGCCCCCGGTGACAAGGACAACGTCCCGCTGTGGCTCACGATCATCTGCGGCATCGGCGGCATGCTCATCGGCAGCTACCTGTACGCCGCGCTGTTCAACTGCAGCAACATGAACAACTGCACCAGGGGCATCGACTGGTGGCGCCACCTGTGGCAGGTCGCCGTGGCCGCCATCCTCGTGGTGCTCGCCGCAGGTGTGACCGGGCGCCGGAAGGCCTGACCACCGACGCACCCCCGGACCGCGGCGCTCGGCCCGCGCGGCGGTCCGGGGGGCTCAGGCCTCGAGCCCCAGCCGGGCCATCCGCGCGGCGTGCTGCTCGGTGATCCGGGTGAACATCCGGCCGATGGCGGCGAGGTCCATGCCCGGCCGGTCGACGCCACCGGCGAGCATCGCGGTGAGCGCGTCCCGGTCGGCCGCCACCCGCTGCGCCTGGGTCAGCGCCTCCCCCATCAGCCGTCGGCCCCACAGCGCCAGCCTCCCGCCCAGCCGCGGGTCCGCCGCGATCGCCGCGCGGACGCGGTCCACCACGAACTCGGCGTGGCCGGCGTCCTCCAGCGAGGCCACGATGGTGTCGCGCGTCTGGTGATCGAGGTACGCCGCGATCTCGCGGTAGAAGTCCGCGGCGAGGCCGTCGCCGACGTACGCCTTGATGAGCCCCTCGTACCAGTCGGCCGGCGCGGTGTGGGTGTGGAAGTCGTCGATCGCGGCCCGGAACGGCGCCATGGAGCCGGTGAAGTCCCCGTCCAGCGCCTCGATCCGCTCCCGCAGCGGTCCGAGGTGGGCGAACTCCGCGGCCGCCATCGTCGCGATGGCCACCTTGTCCTCCAGGGTCGGCGCCAGCTTGGCGTCCTCGGCCAGCCGCTCGAAGGCCGACAGCTCGCCGTAGGAGATCACCCCGAGCAGGTCCACCACCGCACGGCGGTAGTCGGGGTCCTGCAGGGCGCCCGGCGCCTCGCCGGCTGCCGATTCCGTCATGGTCGCACCCTACCGATAGGATGAGCACCATCTGGTGCCGCTCAGCAGGAGCGGCGCGTGGCGAGTGCACCCGCCGCCCACCCGGGCCGCGGTGGTCCCCGCCACAGCATGTGCGCGGCAGGCCTGTCGACATCCTCGAGGGAGTCCGCCGCACCGTTCGGACCTCACGAAAGCGACAGAACCATCACCACCTTCCGCGAGCTCGGGGTGCTGCCCGAGATCTGTGACGCGCTCGAGCGCGCCGGCATCACCGTCCCCTTCCCCATCCAGGAGATGACCCTCTCGGTCGCCCTGATGGGCACCGACCTGATCGGCCAGGCCCGCACCGGCACCGGCAAGACGCTGGCGTTCGGCATCCCGGTGCTGCAGCGCAGCATCGCGCCGCACGACCCGGACTACGCCGAGATCCCCACCGGCAAGCCCCAGGCCCTCATCGTCGCCCCGACCCGGGAGCTGGCGCTGCAGGTGTCCGGCGACCTGGCCCTGGCCGGCGCCGACCGAGGGATGCGCGTGCTCACGGTGTACGGCGGCGTCGGGTACGAGCCGCAGCTGGAGGCGCTGGCCTCCGGCGTGGACGTCGTGGTCGGCACTCCCGGACGGCTGATCGACCTGGCCGACCGGCGGGCGCTGGACCTGTCCCACGTGCACGCGCTGGTCCTCGACGAAGCCGACGAGATGCTCGACCTCGGCTTCCTCCCGGACGTGGAGAAGCTGCTGTCGAAGACCCCGGAGACCCGCCAGACGATGCTGTTCTCGGCAACCATGCCGGCCGCCATCGTCTCGCTGGCGCGCACGCACATGCGGCACCCGATGAACATCCGCGCAGAGTCCTCCTACGACAGCCAGATGGTCCCGGCGACCGCGCAGTTCATCTACCAGGCCCACGACCTGGACAAGCCCGAGATCATCGGCCGCATCCTGCAGGCCGACGACGCGGGCAAGGTCATCGTCTTCACCCGCACCAAGCGCCAGGCCCAGCGGGTGGCCGACGACCTGGTCGAGCGCGGATTCCAGGCCTCACCGCTGCACGGCGACATGGCCCAGGTGGCCCGCGAGCGTGCGCTGACGCGGTTCCGGGAGGACCGTCTCAAGGTGCTGGTCGCCACCGACGTGGCCGCGCGTGGGATCGACGTCGCCGGCGTGTCGCACGTGATCAACTACAGCTGCCCGGAGGACGAGAAGACCTACGTCCACCGGATCGGTCGCACCGGGCGCGCCGGGGCGACGGGCACCGCGGTCACCTTCGTCGACTGGGCCGACCTCACCCGGTGGAAGGTCATCAACAAGGCGCTGGACCTCCCCTTCGACGAGCCGCAGGAGACCTACTCCACCTCCGAGCACCTCTACCACGACCTGGGCATCTCCCCGGGGACGATGGGCCGGATCACCGCCCCACGCCCGGCCACCCCCAGCGCCGCGGAACGGCCCCCTCGGGAGCGGGCGGCCCGCAGCAGGACGCGCACCCGGCGCCGGGCCGGCCAGCCCCTGGAGGGCGGCCCGGAGGCCACCGGGACCCCGTCG
>NZ_DAOMFK010000140.1:0-8020 GCF_035429765.1 Nocardioides sp.
CGAGCCGGGCCTGGGTGCCTGCCACCCGGTGGCCGTCGGCGACGAGCACGGCGGCGACGACCCGGCCGAACACCTGCGGCCGGGCGGCGAGCCGGGTCAGCGTGGCGTGGACGGCCATCGCCCCCTGGGAGTACCCGGCGAGGACGATCTGCTGGTCGGGGCAGAGGGAGCGGGCCGCCGTGAGCGCGTCGAGGATCCTGGTGGTGTCGCCGGCCAGGTCGCCCTCCCAGGCGCGCACGCTGGACCGGCTGGAGGACCGGATCACGCTGCCGCGCGGCGACACCGGGTCGCGCAGCTGACGCGGGGCCGCCGTCTCCCGGCCCACGTAGAGCGCCTCGACGGTGCGCCCACTGCCGCGGCCGGCCACCGCGTAGGCGCGCCGGAAGGCCTCGAGCGTCGGCCCCAGGTCCGCCTGGCCTGTGGACCGCTCCCCCGACCCGGACGCCCCCAGCACCAGCACGTCGGCGCACTCCTGGGCGGACTGAACCGGGGTGGCGCGGGGGGTGGGTCGGCCGGGATGGTCAACGACCACCGCCACCACCGCGACGACCGCGAGGGTGACGGCGAGCGCAGCGACCGCCGCGAGTGCGGTGGCGCGCCGAGAGAAGCCGGGCTCAGGCACCATCGGAGTGTAAAGCGGCCCCCGGCGTCGCCGCCGGGAAAACACGCCGGTTGCTTCAGCCCCGGCCGAGCTCGACCGCGAGCTCGTGCTCGGCCCTGGTCGGCTTCTGCGGCACGATCGTGGCCAGCGGCCGCGGGTGCGGGTTCGGCGGCGGGTTGTTGAAGATCCGGTTGATGGTCGCGGCGTACTGCCTCTCGTACGTCTCGTTGTTCATCAAGAAGCCGGCCTCGTCGCTGACCAGGCCCACGGCGGTCCAGTTCTGGGTGCCGGTGTAGACCATGTGCGCGTTGGTCTGCTTCCCGTACACGCCGCTGATCGTCATCGACTTCATGTGGATGTAGCGGTCGAAGTTCCCGTCGCCGTCGAAGTCCTGGACGATCTGCTGCATCGGGATGGGTCCGCGGCCGCTGCCCGAACGCAGGATGTCCTTGATGTTCGGGCCGACCACGGCGTAGGCGATCCGTATGTTGCAGCCGCTGTTGTAGAGCTGCTTGAGGCGGCGGGCGATCGCCACCCCACGGTCGTCGAGGATCGCGGTCTGCCCGATCCGGATGGCGGTCCTCCCGCCGATGCCCGAGCGACCGGTCGCCCCCTTGCACCGGACCTTGTCGAGGACCTTGACCACAGGGTCACCGGTGGCCTTGGGGCCGAGGTAGGGCAGGAACCAGGTGCTGAGGTTCTTGTTGACCTGGTAGGTCTGGTACGGCGGGTGGGCGCGCCGGTCCAGCGTCGCCTCCTTGAAGATGTCGACGTACTTGTTGAACAGCCCCTGGTTGTCGACCACGGTGAACGCGTCGTTCCACTGGTTGCGCGCGGCGACCTCGGTCATGTTCGCCGAGCTCACGATGACCACGTTCTGCGTGTAGCCGGTGTTGCTGAACGTGTAGAACTTCACGTGCGCGATGCCGCTGTTGCCGCGGCAGGAGGCCGCGCAGGTCCGCGCCCAGCTGCGCCGGGCCGGCGGCCGCTTCGCCTGGTGGCGCGACAGCCCCTTCTTGAGCCGGGCGAACGGCCCGGTGGGCCCCTGCTGCCGGGCCATGGCGCGAGACATCAGGACCCGCACGGTGACGCCACGGTCGTGGGCGGCCAGCAGCGCGTCCTGGTAGAGCGCGCTCTTGTAGTTCCAGGAGATGATCCGGATGAACGACCCCGACCGCGCGCTGCGGATGGTGAGCCGGATGTGCTTGTTGATCGTCCGGCTCTCCTTCGCCGCAAGCGGGAAGTTGAACTTGGCGCCCGTCTTCGGCGTGTAGTACGTGCGCTTGGGCGGCTTGCGCGGCGTGGGCGCGGACGACCGCACCGCGGTCGGTGCCGAGGCGCTGACTGCGGACGTGGCCTGCGCGGCCTCCGATCCCGACGTGGTGGCCCCCAGCGTGGAGCCGGCGACGGCCAGCGCGGTGCCGGCGATCACGAGTCTGAGCATCATGCGGTGGGTCCTCCCGATGTGGACGCGTCCGGACGGCCCCAGGCAGATCCGCGACAGCGACGATCAGTATAGGTGAGCGCCCCACCCCTCACGGCGCAGGCTTGCGCAGCACCGTCGTGGTGAGGGTGACGTGGGCCGTGACCACCGGGTGGTCACTGATGCGCCCCTCATGCCGACGGACGTACCCGGAGAAGCCGGTGACATGCCCGCCCATGATCCAGTCCAGTCCGGTCGGGGGTGGAGGCAGCACGCATCCTCCACCCGCCCGTCCGCCGTTGGCCGCCACCATCCCGGTGGCCGCGCCGACCCGGCAGAAGAACTCCTCCTTCTCGTTGGTGTCGCCGACGAGAAGGACCGGCAGCCCGGTGGCGAGGAGCTGGCGCAGCAGCACGATCTCGCTCGCGGTCGCCCGGTCGCGCTCAGCCTCCAGGCTTCGGGGCGAGTTGTGCACCGTGAGGAAGTAGAACTCCCCGCCGGTCTCCCGCGACCGCAGCTTGACCCAGGGGATCGGCCGTCGCTGGGTGCTGAACTCGGTGGTGATGGTGCCCGACGCCACCATCTCGAACAGGTCCGAGCGCCAGGCGATCTGGAGCCGCAGGCCGTTGCCGCCGAGCGCGCTGGAAGGCCAGATCGTGTACCCGCCCAGCTGCGCGTGCAGCACGCCGAGCTGGTCGGCCTGGACCTCCTGGAAGCCCATCACGTCCGCGCCGCGGGAGCGCAGGACGCCCGCGGCGGTTCGAGTCCGGACCACGCCGGGGGCCCACTGCTTGCTGTGCCGGGTGTGGTTGCTGCCGAGGACGTTGAAGGTGGCCACGTCGAACCCGTAGTCCACGTCGACGGGGACCGGCTTGAGCTCCAAGGGCTTGGCCGGGCGCTGGACCTGGAAGCGGATGGGCACGACGGGTCGCGCAGAGCCGGCGGGGTCGGACGCGGTGGGGCGGGTGAGACGGGGCGGGGAGGTCTCTGGTCCGACAGGTCTCCCCGGGTCGCCTGTCCGACCGGCGCTGGGCGAGGTGCCCACGAAGCCGCTGATCGTCGCGCTGACCTCGTCCTCGGGGGGCCGCTGTCCGAGCAGGCTGGCCGCGACGGTCAGACCGACGACGGCGGCGGTGACCACCACCGCCGCCTGCAGTGCGAGGCGGCGCAACCGCGGTGGCGCCCCCGACTCGTGCTCGGAGTGCCCCTCGGGCGCGGCACGACGGTGCCGTGGAGTCCGGTGGGAGGGGTCAGCCATCCGGGGTCAGCCCTGGCAGGTCGACAGCGCCCGGCGGAACTGCTGGCTGGTCTTCAGCGAGTCGACCTGGTTGATGGGTCCGCCGGTGACCGCGTAGAACTGGTCGCCGTACACGAGGATCGGCAGGCCGAACGAGCACTCGTAGCGCTTCGGCTTGACCGGGGTGTCGCCGTCCAGGCAGCCGCGGTAGCGGTCGGGCAGGTCCTGGCCCGCCACCCACACGTCGGCGCAGGCCGGCCAGTCGGGCAGGTCGACGGTCGCGCTGGCGGAGGGAGAGGCGCTGGAGGAGGAGTCTCCGGCCTCCTCGCCGCAGGCCGTGGCGCCGGCGAGCAGCCCGAGAGAGAGCAACGTCACGCCGGCGAGACGGGTTCGGGCTGGGGAGGACCACACCCGCCTGATGGTACCCGCGTTCGCCGCACCGCGGGTCACAGACGGACCGAACGGCCTCGGATCACTAGGATCACGGGGAGACACTCACCGGACGGAGACCCTGTGAGCACCACCCCCACCCGTGTCTACGCGGCCCGCCTCGTCGGGCTGCCGATCTTCGACCCCCGCGGCGACCAGGTGGGCAAGGTCCGGGACCTGGTGGTCACGGTGGGCTCCGAGTCGCGGCCGCCGCGGGTGCTCGGGCTGGTGGCCGAGGTCTTCGGTCGTCGCCGGATCTTCGTGCCGATGACCAGGGTGACCAACATCGACAGCGGGCAGGTGTACACCACCGGGCTGCTCAACATGCGCCGGTTCGAGCAGCGTCCCGGCGAGACCCTCGTCGTGGGGCAGGTCTTCGACCGCCGGGTCCTCATCAAGGGCACCGGCGTGCGCGGGGTGATCTACGACGTGGCCATGGAGCAGACCCGGACCCGGGACTGGGTGCTCAGCCGCGTCGCGGTGCAGGAGCCGGGCCACGGCCTGCGCCGGCGCGGTCAGACGCACGTGGTCGAGTGGGACGGCGTCGAAGGGCTCTCCCGCCGGGAGGACGGGCAGCCTGCCACCCAGCTGGTCGCCACCTTGAGGGAGATGCGGCCGGCCGATGCCGCCAGCACGCTGCACGACCTGCCGACCGAGCGCCGCGCCGCCGTGGTGGCGGCACTGGACGACGAGCTGCTCGCCGACGTGCTCGAGGAGCTGCCCGACGCCGACCAGGTCCAGATCCTCAGCCACCTCGATCCGGAGCGGGCCGCCGACATCCTCGAGGAGATGTCCGCCGACGACGCGGCGGACCTCATCGCCGACCTGCCCGCCGAGGTCGCCACCCGGCTGCTCGCCCTGATGGAGCCGGAGGAGGCCGAGGACGTCAAGCGGCTGCTGGAGTACGACGAGGAGACCGCGGGCGGCATGATGACCCCCGAGCCGGTGATCCTCCCGCCCGACGCGACCGTCGCCGAGGCGCTCGCCCACGTCCGGCGCGTCGAGCTGCCCACCTCGCTGGCCGCGCAGGTGTACGTGTGCCGTCCCCCCCTGGAGACCCCCACCGGGAAGCTGCTGGGCCTGGTGCACATCCAGCGGCTGCTGCGGGAGCCGCCCTCGACCCTGGTCGGGGGGGTGCTGGACAAGGAGACGACCTACATCCACCCCGACGCGTCGATCCAGGAGGTGGCCGCCCACGTGGCGTTCTACAACCTCACCGCGGCGCCGGTCATCGACGACCAGGGTCGACTGCTCGGTGCCGTCACGGTCGACGACCTCCTCGACCACATGCTGCCGCCGAACTGGCGCGACGAGGCGTCGCGGCCGCGCGAGCAGGAGGGGGGCTGACCGTGGCCGAGCAGCGTCCCGCCCGCAGCCGGCTGGACACCCCCCGCGAGGTGCGCCGGCCACTGCTGCGCCGCCCCGACCCGGAGTCGGACGCGATCGGCATCTTCGCCGAGCAGTTCGCCCGCTTCATGGGGACGGCGCGGTTCCTGGCCTACATGACCCTGTTCGTGGGCATCTGGGTGACCTGGAACCTCACCGCGCCCGACGGGCTTCGGTTCGACCCCTACCCGTTCATCTTCCTGACCCTGATGCTCAGCCTGCAGGCGTCGTACGCCGCCCCGCTGATCCTGCTCGCCCAGAACCGCCAGGAGATGCGTGACAAGGTGATCGCCGAGCAGGACCGCCAGGCCGCCGCCCGCGGGCACGCGGACATGGAGTTCCTCGCCCGGGAGGTCGCCTCGCTGCGCCACGCCGTCGGGGAGGTCGCGACCCGCGACTTCCTGCGCTCCGAGCTGCGCTCCCTGCTCGGTGACCTGGAGGAGCGGCTGGGTCCCGACGACGAGGCCGTGGCCGAGGAGGCGTGAGTCCACCGACTAGGCTTGGCCACCATGAGCACCCCCTCCCTGGAGCAGGTCACGGCTGCCCTCGCCACGGTCAAGGACCCGGAGATCCGCCGCCCGATCACCGATCTGGGCATGGTCGACCGCGTGGACATCGGGCCCGACGGCGACGTGCGGGTGGCGGTGCTGCTCACCGTGGCGGGTTGCCCGTTGCAGGACACCATCACCCGGGACGTGACCTCCGCCGTCTCGGTCCTGCCCGGGGTCTCCTCGGTCCAGGTCGAGCTGGGCGCGATGTCTGACGAGCAGCGCCGAGGGCTGCAGGAGACCCTGCGCGGCGGACAGCCGGCCAAGGAGATCCCGTTCTCGAAGCCGGGCTCGCTGACCCGCGTGCTCGCGGTGGCGAGCGGGAAGGGCGGCGTGGGCAAGTCCTCGGTGACGGTGAACCTGGCGCTCGCGCTTGCTGCCCGCGGCCGCAGGGTCGGGGTGGTGGACGCCGACGTCTACGGACACTCGGTACCCGCGATGCTGGGGGTGGCCGACGCCCGGCCCACCCAGGTCGAGGACATGATCATGCCGGTGCCGACGGCCTCGGGGGTCTCGGTGATCTCCATCGGCATGCTCAAGCCCCGACGGGACCAGGTGGTCGCGTGGCGGGGCCCGATGCTGGACCGGGCCCTGGTGCAGATGCTCGCCGACGTCTACTGGGGCGACCTGGACGTGCTGCTGCTGGACCTGCCGCCGGGGACCGGCGACGTGGCCATCTCGCTCGGCCAGCACCTGCCGAACGCCGAGGTCGTGGTGGTGACCACGCCCCAGGAGGCCGCAGCCGAGGTGGCCGAGCGGGCCGGCACGATGGCTTCGATGATGCACCAGCGGGTCGTGGGCGTGGTGGAGAACATGAGCTACCTGCCGTGCCCCCACTGCGGTCCGGAGCACCGGTTGGAGGTGTTCGGCTCCGGGGGCGGCGCCCGCGTCGCGGCCACCCTCTCCGCACGGTTCGGCTACGAGGTCCCCGTGCTGGGCGAGGTGCCGCTGGACACCTCGCTGCGCGAGGGGGGCGACGCCGGCACCCCGATCGTGGCTGCCGACCCCACGTCGGTGGCGGCTCACGAGCTGACCCGGGTGGCCGAGGCGCTGGACGGCCGTGGGCGCAGCCTGGCGGGTCGGCAGCTGGGACTGACGCCGACCAGTAAGTTCTGAGCCGTGTTCGGTGTCGGGCTCCCCGAGCTGGCGGTCATCGCCTTCGTCGCCGCGCTCGTCATCGGCCCCGAACGGCTTCCGGACATGGCCCGGCAGGCGGGTCGGATGCTCAGGCAGATCCGCACCCTGGCGACGGGCGCACGCGACGAGCTGCGGGCCGAGCTGGGTCCGGACTACGCCGACCTCGAGCTGCGCGACCTCGACCCCCGCGTGATCGTGCGCAAGCACATCCTCGAGGCGATGGCCGAGGAGGACGAGGAGCAGACGCGCCCCCTCGGCGAGGGCGAGGTCCCGCCCTACGACACCGACGCGACCTGATCCGCCGTACGGGTCACTCCCGGCTCTGGACCGCGGCGAGGCCGTCGAAGCCGACCAGGACCTGGGCGTCCGCGCAGACCAGCTCGGCGAAGTCCGCGCCGATCCGGCCCAGCACGCCGTCGTACCTGCTTCCGTCGACGAGGTGCAGCACACAGCGCTCCCCCGACTCCGCCAGCCTGCGCAGGGCCGAACCGAGCCCCAGCCCGCTGACCGGTGACCAGGCCAGCTCGGGCACCGAACGCTCGGAGTGCCCGCGGACGGTACGGACCGCGGCCGCGCGCACGATCCAGTCCGCCGGGCTGCCGCTGAGCAGCAGCCAGCCCTCGCCGACGCGGCGCAGGGTCCCGGTCAACGGGCCTACGCCGGCGACCTCCATCCTCAGGGTGCGGTCCACGGAGGCCATCCACCGGCTGGCCAGCGTGACCGAGGAGTACGCGGCCCGGCTGCGGTCGGCCAGCTCGGCGGCCCGGTCCGCGTCGTAGAGCGCCTGCGCCCGCTGCTCGAGCTCCTCGAACAGCGTGAACAGCTCCTCCTCCCAGGTCATGCAAGGCAGCCTCCCACGCCGCCACCGACCCGGCACGCAGCCGCCTGGCGCCCTGGGGAGAGGACGTTGACGACCGAGATCAAATCGTCGTTGAATGTCACGAAGAGATTCAAACAGAGGCTAATGCAATGAACCGGTGGCAAGGCAGGCGGTGCGCGACAGTCTGGCTCTGCGCGACCACGGGCTGCGGGCTGCTGACCTGGCTGGCCGTCCCGGCCCTGCTCGAGGCGACCCGGCAGGTGCGTGCCGGGACCGCCGGGGCGGCCGGGTTCGGCCCCTGGGTGGTGTGGGCGGCGGCACTGGCCGCCCTCTGCTGCGCGGTCTGGCTCTGGCCCGTCACGACCCTCGTGCTGCTGGGCGCGGCCACCGGCCGACCGTCACGAACCGTCCGGGGCTGCCCGGCCGGCCTGCGCCGGCT
>NZ_DAOMFK010000141.1:0-7965 GCF_035429765.1 Nocardioides sp.
CCCCCGTCACCCGGGTGGCCTGGCGGCCGCCGCTCGTGCCGGCGCGCCTCCAGCCCGCCACGCTCGTCGGCCAGGTCGCCGCCCTGGGGCGGGTCCAACGCGCGGTGGCCGTGCGCCGGCTCGGTGAGCTGCTCGACCTGTGGGCCCCCCTCCTGGCCGAGGAGGTGGTCCGGCGCCTGGACCTCACCGACCTGGTCAGGCGGCACGTCCGGCTCGACGAGGTGGTGGCCTCGGTCGACCTGGACGCCGCGGTGGCGCGGGTGGACCTCGAGGCGGTCGTGGACCGGCTCGACCTCGACGGGATCGTCGCCACCGTCGACCTCGACGGGGCTGTGGCCCGGGTGGACCTGGACGCGATCCTCGGGCGGCTCGACCTGGACGCGATCGTCGCCACCGTCAACATCCCCGCGATCGTGGACCGGCTCGACCTGGACGCGGTCGTCGCCACCGTCGACCTCGACGGGGCTGTGGCGCGGGTCGACCTGGACGCGATCATCGCCCGCATCGACCTGGCGGGGCTGGCCCAGGAGGTCATCGACGAGATCGACCTGCCCGCCATCATCCGCGAGTCGACCGGGTCGATGGCCTCCGAGACGGTCCGCGGCGTCCGGATGACCAGCATCTCGGCCGACGACGCGATCAGCCGGGTCGTCGACCGCTACCGGCTGCGCCGGAGCCGGGTGCAGCTGAAGAGCGAGGAGCCGGAGTGACCGACGCGGACCTCACCCCCATCCCGCGCGAGGTGCGGCCGTACCAGGGCGTCGCCGCCGGGCTGGTGACCCGGCTCGTGGCCAACACCATCGACGCAGCGGTGGTGGCGGTGATGCTGGTCGGCTGCTACCTGGGTCTCGTGGGCGTGGTGTTCTTCCTCGACCCCCGCGGCTTCAGCCTGCCCGATCCGTCCTTCCTGGGCAGCATGGTGGTGATCCTGTGCCTCCTGGTCGTGTACCTCACCCTGGCTTGGTGGGGGGCCGGCCGGACCTACGGCGACCACGTGATGGGCCTGCGCGTCGTCGGCGGGCGCGGCCAGCGGCTGGGCTTCATCCGCTCTGCCTTGCGGGCCGTCTTCTGCGCGTCCTTCCCGATCGGGCTGTTCTGGTGCGCCTGGAGCCCCTGGCGACGGTCTCTGCAGGACAGCGTGCTGCGGACGCAGGTGATCTACGACTGGCGCACCGGTGGCGGCGGAGACCCACGCGCGGTGGCCGACCCACCGGTCCGGCAGCCTGAGACCCCGCAGGTCGTGGGGCACACTGAGGACCGTGCAGCACCTGCGGATCACGGTCCCGGCCCGGCTGACTGAGCCGGTCCTCGCCGCCGTCGCCGACGACCCGGCCGTCACCACCCTGACCGTGCAGCGCGGCTCGGCACTGCGTCCCCTCGGTGACGTCATCGAGCTGGACGTCGCCCGCGAGGCGACCAACGACGTGGTCGACGCGCTGCGCCGCCTCGGTGTGCCCGACCACGGAACCGTGCACATCGCCGCGGTGCCCACGTGGCTCTCGCGGGAGGCGCTGACCGCCGAGCAGGAGGCGCCGGGCCACTCCGCCGACGCGGTCGTCTGGGCCCAGGTCGCCCACCAGTCCTACGCGGAGACCGAGCTCAACTGGAGCTACGGCAGCTTCATGGTGCTGGCCACTCTGCTGGCGGGGATCGCGATCATCCTGGACTCCCAGATCCTGGTGATCGGTGCGATGGTCCTCGGTCCCGAGTTCGCCGCCATCGCCGCCCTGGGCGTCGCCCTGGTGCGCCGGCGCTACCAGCTGCTGCGCCGAGCCACCGTCACGCTGCTGGGTGGGTTCGCCGTGGCCATCCTCGCCACCACCGGGGCGACCCTGCTCGGTCGTGCGCTGGGCTGGGTCACCCTCCGGGACGTCACCGGCCCCCGGCCCGGGACGGGCTTCATCTACACCCCGGACCGGTGGTCGTTCATCGTCGCGCTGATCGCGGCCGCCGCCGGCGTACTCTCGCTCACCTCGGCCCGGGTCGGGGGGCTGTCGGGGGTGTTCATCTCGGTGACGACGATCCCGGCGGCGGCCAACGTAGGCATGGCGCTGGCGTTCGGCGTCCGCTCGGAGGTGGTGGGCAGCTCCCTCCAGCTGGCCCTCAACCTCGTCGGGATGGCCGCGGCCGGCGCACTCACCCTCGCCCTCCAGCAGGCGGTGTGGGCCCGGGTGCTCAAGCGCCGGGTCCGGGCGCGAGCGAAGCACCCCTAGCCTGCGGTCCCCCACCCGATCCCTCGCCCAAGACCCCCGGCCGAGCTCCCCCACCCCCGCTGCGCAGTTAGTACGGTCCCAACGCGGGGTCCACAGGCCCTGAACACCCCGCGTTGGGACCGTACTAACTCAGTCCTGCTCGATGGAGAGGGCCTCCCCGTGGGTGCCGGGGCGGGGGGCCCACGGCCGCTCCCTGGCCGGCCGGATCACGATGAGGCGGTCGCCGCGGGCCAGCTGCGAGACCACCGGGTCGAAGTAGCGGTAGACCCGCTCGTCGCGTACGACGGCGATCACCTGGTCGGGCAGCGACTGCGGCTGCTTGCCGACCTCGGGGACGAGCAGGTCACGCTCGGCGACCTCGAGCCCCTCCCCGTAGGTCAGCAGGTCCTCCATCACCGAGCCCAGCGTCGGGGAGAGCGAGGAGATGCCCAGCAGCCGGCCGACCGCGTCGGAGGAGGTGATCACCGAGTCGGCGCCGGACTGCCGCATCAGCGCGACGTTCTCCTGCTCGCGCACCGCGGCGACGATCCAGGCGGTGGGGTTGAGCTGGCGCACGGTGAGCGTGGCCAGCACGTTGGAGTCGTCGCGGTCGGTGGTGATGATGACCTGGGTGGCCCGCTCCACCCCGGCCCGCCGCAGCACCTCCCGGCGGGTGGCGTCACCGGTGACCATCGCGACCCCGTCCGCCTGCGCCTCCTGGAGCGCGAGCGCCGAGGGGTCGACGATGACGATCTCCTCGCGGCTCAGGCCGTTGTTGACCAGGGTGTCGACGGCCCGGCGGCCCTTCGTGCCGTACCCCACGACGACGACGTGCTCGGTCATCTTGTTCCTCCACCGGGCGACCCGGAACATCTCGCGGCCCTGGGAGGCGAGAACCTCCAGGGTGGTCCCGATCAGCAGCACCAGGAAGGCGATGCGCAGCGGGGTGATCACGAAGGCGTTGACCAGGCGGGCCTGGCTGGTGACCGGGGCAATGTCGCCGTACCCGGTCGTGCTCAGCGTCACGGTCGTGTAGTAGATCGAGTCCACCATGTCGACGGTGTAGTTGTGCTCGGGGTCGTTGGAGTCGATGTAGCCGTCGCGGTCGAAGTAGACCAGCGCGATCGTGAACAGCAAGATCACCAGGGCCAGCAGCAGCCGGCGGCCCAGCTCCCACCAGGGTGACCGGACCTGGACCGGAAGGGTGACCGTGCCGGCGCTCGGAGCACCGGGCGGCGCGGTCGGGACGTGGGGCACAGGACGAATCTAGTGGACCACGGCCGCGGATCCGCTCAGGGTGACGCGTCCTTGAGGGTGATCCGCGACCTGATCCGGTGCACCAGCTCCCCCCGGGCGTGGCTGGTGGAGGTCTGCGGGAACACCGTGTCGAACGACGCGTTCACCGCGGCACCGACCAGCACCGCGAGCGCCACGATGTAGAGCCACAGCAGGACCGCGATCGGCGCGGCCAGCGGCCCGTAGATCGAGCGGGACTCGGCGGCCGTCGAGGTGAGCACGAAACGCAGCACGAAGGAGCCCACGATCCAGCAGGCCAGGGAGAACGTGGCCCCGGGCAGGTTGAAGCTCCACTTGGTGCGCACGGGCACCGAGACGTGGTACAGCGTGGCCAGGAAGAAGATGCACAGCACCAGCACGACCGGCCAGTAGAAGCGCACCAGGAAGTCCAGCCGCGAGGGCAGCCAGGACTCCACCAGCGTCGGACCGGCCAGGATCAGCGGGATCGCCACCGCCCCGGTGACCATCGCCATCACGTAGAGGACGAACGACAGCGCCCGCGTGCGGATGATCCCGCGGTGCCCGCCCAGCCCGTGCATGATCGTGATGGTGTCCACGAAGACGTTCAGCGCCCGGGAGCCCGACCAGAGGGCGAGCACGAAGCCGACCGAGATCACGTCGTAGCGCGGCCCCTGCAGCACGTCGTCGATGGTCGGGACGATGATCCGGTCCACGGCGTTGTCGGTGAGGGCGCGCGAGGAGATCGCGATCAGGCCGTCCCGGAAGTCGGCGACCTGGGCCCGGCTGAACCGGTCGGAGATGACGCCGATGCCGCCGGTGAGCGCGAAGATCAGCGGCGGGATCGAGAGCACCGCGAAGAACGCGGCCTCGGCCGCCAGCCCGGTGACCCGGTGCCGCAGGCAGGAGCCCACCGTCGAGACCACGAGCCGCCAGACCAGCTCGCGGGCCCGGCGGAGGTGGGCGAGCACCGGGTGCTGGTGCTCCTCGCCCTCGGCCATGGGGCCTACGGTATCCACATGGATCACGACATCCGGGTAGCCACCAACCAGGCCCCGGCGCTGGTCGGGCACGACGTCGTGCGTTCCGACCGCGCGCTCACCGAGGCGGTGCTGCGGCACGGCTCGGCGGAGGTGCTGGACTCGCTGACGGAGCTGGGCGTGGAGGCCGGCAGCGCCGCGGCTCGGGAGCACGGCCTGCTCGCCAACGAGTACACGCCGCAGCTGCGGTCCTACGACCGGTGGGGCAACCGCGTCGACGAGGTCGCCTTCCACCCCTCCTGGCACTGGCTGATGGAGCGCGCCGTGGGCTACGGCCTGCAGGCGGCGCCCTGGGAGTCCGACCAGCCGCACGCGCACGTACGCCGCGCCGCCGGCTTCTACGCCTGGTCCCAGACCGAGCCGGGCCACGGGTGCCCGATCTCGATGACCTACGCCGCCGTACCCGCGCTGCGCGCCGACGACGCGCTCGCCAAGGAGTGGACGCCGGCCCTGGCCTCGACCACCTACGACCCGAGCCGGCGCCCGCTCGCCGAGAAGCTCGGCGCGCTCGCGGGCATGGGCATGACCGAGAAGCAGGGCGGCTCCGACGTCCGGACCAACCGCTCCGAGGCCCGGCCCACCTCGGTCGACGGCGAGTACACGCTGCACGGGCACAAGTGGTTCACCTCCGCGCCGATGAACGACGTGTTCCTGGTGCTGGCCCAGGCGCCCGGCGGGCTGACCTGCTTCGTGCTGCCCCAGGTGCTCCCCGACGGCAGCCGGAACCCGTTCGACGTGGTGCGGCTGAAGGACAAGCTCGGCAACCGCTCCAACGCCTCCTCCGAGCTGGAGTTCCACGGCACCCTGGTCCGCCGGCTCGGCGACGAGGGCCGGGGGGTGCGCACGATCATCGAGATGGTGGCCGCCACCCGCCTCGACTGCGTGCTGGGCTCGGCGTCCCTGATGCGCCGGGCCCTGGCCGAGGCCTCCTGGCACGTCGCCCACCGGGAGGCGTTCGGGGCACGGCTGGCCGACCAGCCGCTGATGCAGAACGTCATCGCGGACCTGGCGGTGGAGTCGGAGGCCGCGACCGCCCTCGCCCTGCGGCTGGCCGCTGCCGTCGACGACGTGCACGACCCGCACGAGGCGGCGCTGCGCCGGATCGGGCTGCCGCTGGCGAAGTTCTGGGTGTGCAAGCGGACCCCGGCCATGGTCGCGGAGGCCCTGGAGTGCCTGGGCGGCAACGGGTATGCCGAGGAGTCGGGCATGCCGCTGCTGTTCCGGGAGTCCCCGCTGAACTCGATCTGGGAGGGCTCGGGCAACGTCAACGCCCTCGACGTGCTGCGGGCGCTGTCGCGGGAGCCGGAGGTGCGCCAGGCCTGGATCGCCGAGGTGGGAGCCGCCCGGGGCGAGGACCCACGGCTGGACCGGGCCGTCGACGACGCGCTCGCCCTGCTCGGGGACACCGGCTCCCTCGAGGTGTCGGCCCGTCGGCTCACCGGCGCGATGGCCGCCTGCCTGCAGGGGTCGCTGCTGGTCCGGTTCGCCCCGCCCGAGGTGGCCGACGCGTTCTGCGCGACGCGGCTGGACACGGCGTACCACGGCACCTTCGGCACGCTGCCGCCGGCGCTCGGCTCCAGCACGATGCGGGCGATCGTGGAGCGGACCACCCCGGTGGTGTAGGCCCCGAGGGTCAGCCCCTCAGGGGTTCACGCGAGGTCCAGGCCCGGGTAGAGCGGGTGGTTGTCCAGCATCTCGGCCGCCGCGGCCCGCACCCGGTCCGCCACGCCGTCGGCCAGGCGGTAGGTGGCCTTCGACGGCGCTCCGGTGCTGGTGGTGCCTGGGCTGGTGCTGCGCAGCACCTCGATCATCAGCTCGGCGACCCGGTCGAACTCGTCGTGGCCGAACCCCCGGGTGGTGAGCGCGGGGGTGCCCAGCCGGATGCCGGAGGTGTACCACGCCCCGTGCGGGTCGGCAGGGACCGCGTTGCGGTTGGTGACCACGCCTGCGTCCAGCAGCGCGGACTCGGCCTGCCGGCCGGTGAGGCCGAACGAGGACACGTCCAGCAGCACCAGGTGGTTGTCGGTCCCGCCGGTGACCAGGGTGGCGCCGCGGGACAGGAACCCGTCGGCCAGCGACTTGGCGTTGTCGGCGACCTGCTGGGCGTAGACGCGGAACTCCGGCCGGCGCGCCTCGGCGAGAGCGACCGCCTTGGCCGCCATCACGTGGCCGAGCGGCCCGCCGAGCACCATCGGGCAGCCCCGGTCGACCGACGGCGCGTACTCCTCCTGGGCCAGGACGAGCCCACCGCGGGGCCCGCGCAGCGACTTGTGCGTGGTGGTGGTGGTGACGTGGGCGAAGGGAACCGGGTCCTCGTCGCCGGTGAACACCTTCCCGGCGACCAGCCCGGCGAAGTGGGCCATGTCCACCATCAAGGTGGCACCGACCTCGTCGGCGATCTCCCGCATCCGGGCGAAGTCGACCCGCCGCGGGTACGCCGAGTAGCCGGCGATCAGCACCAGCGGACGGAACTCACGCGCCTTGGCGGCCACCACGTCGTAGTCGAGCAGGCCCGTCGTCGGGTCGGTGCCGTACTGCTGCTGGTGGAACATCTTCCCGCTGATGTTGGGCCGGAAGCCGTGGGTCAGGTGCCCACCGGCGTCCAGGGACATCCCCAGCAGCCGCTGGTTGCCCAGCTCGCCCCGCAGCGTCTCCCAGTCGGCCTCGGTGAGGTCGTTGACGTTCTTCGCGCCCAGCCGGGCCAGCGTCGGGCCCTCGATCCGGTGGGCGAGGATCGACCAGAAGGCCACCAGGTTCGCGTCGATGCCCGAGTGCGGCTGGGCGTAGGCGTACGGCGCGCCGAACAGCTCTCGGGCGTGCTCGGCGGCGAGCGCCTCGACGGTGTCGATGTTCTGGCAGCCGGCGTAGAACCGGTGCCCCACCGTGCCCTCGGCGTACTTGTCGCTCAGCCAGGTGCCCATCGTGAGCAGCACCGCCGGCGAGGCGTAGTTCTCCGAGGCGATGAGCTTGAGCGAGCCGCGCTGGTCGGCCAGCTCCTGCCGGGTCGCCTCCGCGACCCGGGGCTCGACCTCGGCGATGACCTCGAGGGCCTGGCGGTAGATGGCGCTGGTGCGGGCGTCGGTCATGGCGGACATGCTAGGCCACCGCCGACCCGTCGCTGTGTGACCGGCTCGAGCCGGGAGCCCGTCTCACTTGATGGACCTGTGTCTCATTACATGAGATACCGAGTTGTGGAACGGGCGTCCGCTCCCTGAGACTCCTACGCGTGATCACCGCTGCGACTCATACCGACCTCGTGGTTCGCCGCCACGTGGACCTCGGGCGCACCCGCAGCATGATGTGTTGGCACCGCTGACCCCCGCTCCCCTCCCCCGGAGCGGTCGCCCGCCCAGACCCCCAGTCCCCCGGGCGCCGGTCGCCGGCCAGCCGATCACCCTCAGCGCCGAGGAGTCCCTGCCGCGGATCGTGCGTCGTCCCACGAAGGAACGCCCCCGATGAGCTCCCCCAGCCCCACCTCC
>NZ_DAOMFK010000142.1:0-3758 GCF_035429765.1 Nocardioides sp.
CCCCCCCCCTTGCCGCTCGGGGAAGCGTCGCAGGGAGGGCGGCGTGTCGTCCGCCCCGCCCCCCGGCTCGTCCCCCGGTGCGGTGCGGCCATCACCGCGCGGCCGGTGCCGCTGGAGGTACGCCGGCGCGTCGGGCCGCTCGGTGCGGGGCAGCGCCGCGGGGCGGCCGGTCCCGTCGGCGGCACCGGTCGGGACCACACCCTCGTCCAGGCTCGTCATGTGTGCACCGTCAGGAACTTCTGGTTCACCACGCCGTCGTAGTAGAACAGCGCGCGGCCCATCTCCGCCTCGGTCCAGGTGATCGGCTCGGCGTCCGGGTCGACCCAGTACCCGCCGGTGAACATCTCGTTGCGGTTGCCGACCGGGTCGAAGAAGTACAGGCACTGACCGCGGGTAGCGCCGTGCCGGGTGGGGTTGGTCTCCAGGGTGACCCCGTGGTAGGCGCACACGTCGGCGGCCGTGCGCAGGTCGTTCCAGCCGTCCACCCAGAACGCGAAGTGGTGGAGCCCGCCGTTGGGGCCGGTGATCAGGGCGATGTCGTGGGAGGTGTGGGAGACCTCCAGCCAGGTGGCGATCTGGAACCCGTCGTCGCCGAGCACCTGCTCGGTGAGCCGGAAGTCGAGCTGCTCGACCAGGAACCGGGTGACCGTGTCGACCTCCTCCGCGGTGAGGAAGATGTGGTCCACACGCGGCGGAGCCATCCCCACCAGGCCCATCGGCCGGGGCGGCGGGTTGGTCTGCGGCAGCAGGTTCCCGACCTGCTGCATGCCGTGGACCAGCTCCATCTGGTGTCCGCTGGGCAGCTCGAAGCGGATCGCCTCGCCGTGCCCGGGGGCCCACTCGCCCGCGGCGTACCGCTTCACGGCCACGCCGGCGGACCCGAGCCGGGCCTGGTAGTGGTCCAGGTCGGCGGCGTCGGTCACCTTGAAGCCCAGGTGGTTGAGGCCGTGGGTGGGCTCGAGGGTCAGCACGAGGGAGTGGTGCTGGTGCTCGTCCCAGCACTTGAGGAAGACCCGGTTGTGCTCCCGGGCGGTCTCGACGAGACCGACCACCTCGACGTAGTAGGCGGTGGCCAGCTCCAGGTCGGGGACCCGCAGCTCGACGTGTGACAGACGCAGAATCGACATCAGGTGTGCACCTTCATGAATCGGTCGTTGAGCTCGCCCTCGTAGTAGAAGATCGCCCGGCCGACGTTGTCCTCGGTCCAGGTGATCGTCGGGAAGTCCGGGTCGGGCCGGTAGCCGCCGGTGAACACCTCGTTGCGCGTCCCCAGCGGGTCGAAGAAGTAGATGGTCGAGCCCCGTGTGATGCCGTGCCGGGTGGGTCCGACGTCGAGCTGGATGCCGTTGTAGGCCAGGACGTCGGCGGCGTCGCGCACGTCGTCCCAGTCGTCGAGCCAGTAGGCGAAGTGGTGCAGCCCGCCGTTGGCGCCGTGGACCACGGCCAGGTCGTGCGGCGAGTGCGAGCGCTCGAGCCAGGTCCCGAGCTGGTGGCCGTTCCCGTCGAGCAGCTGCTCGGTGATCCGGAAGCCGAGCACGTCCATGTAGAACTGCGTCGACTCGCCGACCTCCTCGGCGGTGACGAGGAGGTGGTCCATCCTCGGGGGCCGGATCCGGCTCGGCGGGCCGGGCTCGCCCTGGGCCTGGAACGGGTCGGGGTTGGTGCGGCCCCGGCCGGTGGCCGCGACGCGCTCCACCTCGTGGACCAGCTCCATGACGTGCCCGCTCGGGGTCGCGAAACGGATGCTCTCGCCCTGGCCCACGCTCTCGCCGCGGCTGACCCGCTGCACCGGCAGCCCGTAGCGGGCGACCTTGTTCTCCAGGTCGTCCAGGTCGTCCTCGTGCTGGACCTTGTAGGCCATCAGGTCGAAGCCGACCCGGGGGGCGTAGCGCAGCCGCAGCGAGTGGTGGTCGGTCTCGTCCCAGCAGCGCAGGTAGACCGAGTCGGTGTCCCGGCCGCTGACGGCCATCCCCATCACCTCGGTGTAGTACGCCGTGGCGACGTCGAGGTCGGTCACGGTGATGTCCACGTGGGCCAGCCGCAGGATGCCGCCCGGGGTCCGGGTCGGGCGAAGCGGCGTCCGGCCGGGCACGAGGTCGCGGAGCACCTCCCGGGTCGTCCCCGACGGGGTGCCCTCGGCGTAGTCGACGCCGTGGCGCTCCTCGTCCCGCTGGAGCGGGTCCCGGGCCGGTGTGGTCATGGAAGGAAAAGTAGGCCCGCCGTCCCGCATACGGGGAAGTGCGTACCCCTATGCGGGACGCAAGTCCGTAAGGTGGGTCACACACCCGACCTGTGAGGAGCCATGGACGAGGACTGGGTGGCCGCCGGCCCTGAGGCGATGCGCCGCAGCCTGGCCGACTACGTGCGCGCCCTGCACCGGGCCTACCTCACCCAGCTGGACCTGCTCGCGCCGGCGGAGCGGGCGGCGATGCCGTTGGCGGCCCGCTCGGGGGTGACGGTGGCGGTGGCTGCCGCCCGTGACCTGCACCTGGTGGCGACCACCGACCCGCTGCCGGCACCCCGCGGCCCGGAGGTGGAGCTCACCGACGAGTACGCGGGGGTGCGCTGGGCGGTGCGCTTCTTCGACGCCAGCATCCTGCCGGAGCTGGGTCTGGTCGGCGCCTCCGGGCAGGACGACCCCGCCGCCGTACGCCGGGTGCTCGGCGTCGCCGACGTCGTCTACCACCTCTCGGTCTCCCCGGGCGGGGGGCTGGGGGCCCACCACGCGCAGCACGCCGGGGTGGCGCTGGCCAACCAGCACGCCGCTGCGATCCGCGACGGCCAGGCGGTGCGCCGGGCCTTCCCGGGACGCGAGGCGCTGGTCGACGAGTTCGTGGTCGCCGAGCGGCTGGGGCTGGTGCACAGCGCGCGGCTGCTGGCCCGTGAGATCGCGGGGACGGCGCTGGGCGAGGCCGACCTCGCCGGCGACGTCGCCTCGATGCGTCGCGCCCTGCTGCGGGTGGGCCGGGGGGAGCCCCGGTGACCCGCGTCCCCGGCACCACCCAGACCCTCACCAGTGTGGCCACGGCCGCCCGGATGCTGCGCGAGTTCGGTCGGGGCGACACCCAGCTGGGGGTCAGCGAGCTGGCCCGGCGGGTGGGCGTGGGCAAGAGCACGGCGCACCGCGTGGTGTGGACCCTGGTGGCCGAGGACCTGCTCGAGAAGGTCGACGACACCGGGCTGTTCCGGCTCACCCCGACGATGCGCAACCTCGGGGTCAGCGCCGAGACCGCGCTGTCGCTGCACCAGGCCTCGACGCTGGCCCTGGACCAGCTGCGCGCGGTCACCGACCACACCCTGCACGTTGCCATCCTGGACGGCACCGACGTGCTCTACGTGGAGCGCAGGGAGAGCCCCCGCGGCATCCCGGTGTTCAGCCGGGTCGGCGGCCGCAACTCCGCCCACGTCACCTCCACGGGGAAGGTCCTGCTGGCCCACCTGGAGCCGGATGAGCAGGCCCGGCTCGTGCAGTCCATGCGGCTGACCCGCAAGACCCCCCACACGATCACCTCACGGACGGCGCTGCTGGCCGAGCTGGCCCAGGTGCGCCGGCAGGGGTACGGGGAGAACGTCTTCGAGTCCGAGGCGGGCATGGTCTCCATCGCCGCCCCCGTGCGCGGTCGCACCGGGCGGGTCGTGGCTGCCCTGTCCATCGCGGGCCACGCCGATCCGGACAACCCCGACCTGCTGCACCACCTGGTCCGCCCGCTGGTGGAGGCGGCCAGGCGGATCAGCCACAACCTGGGCTGGCGGCGACC
>NZ_DAOMFK010000142.1:3858-7887 GCF_035429765.1 Nocardioides sp.
GAGTCCGGACGGGTGTGCGTGGTCCGGGCACCGGACGGGGTGCGGGCGATGCTCGACCGGTGCCCGCACCGCGACGTACGCCTCTCCGGAGGGGTGGTGCGCGACGGGCTGCTGACCTGCCCGGGGCACTTCTGGCGCTTCGACCTGACCGACGGGCACCGCACCGACGACCCGGGCCAGGTGCTCTCGCTCTACCCCACCCGGGTCGACGAGGAGGGCTGGGTCTGGGCCCGGCTGCCCGCGCCGGCGCCGCCGCTGTCGATGCGCGAGTGGCTGCTGCAGCAGGCCCGGCAGCGGTCAGGTTAGCGGGCGCTAACCTTGGTGGGTGAGCCGGCGCAGCCAGATCCTGGACACCGCCGCGGAGCTGTTCGCCGCGCGCGGCTTCCACGGGGTCTCGGTGGCCGATCTCGGAGCGGCCTGCGGGGTCTCGGGCCCCGCGCTGTACAAGCACTTCCCCAGCAAGGAGGCGATCCTCGCCGAGATGCTGGTCTCGATCAGCGAGGAGCTGCTTCAGGTGGGCCGCGAGCGGGTCGCCCAGGCTCCGGGACCCGAGACCGCCCTCGCCTCGCTGGTCCAGTGGCACGTGGACTTCGCCCTCCGGCACCGGCCGCTGATCGTCGTGCAGGACCGCGACTGGGAGTCGCTGCCCGGCCCGGCCCGGGCCCGGGTGCGTGACCTGCAGCGCGCGTACGTCGACCTGTGGGCCGACCAGGTGCAGCGGCTGCGGCCCGGCGTCGGCCCGGACCGGGCCCGTGCCATGGCGCACGCCGCCTTCGGCTTGATCAACTCCACCCCCCGCAGCGGTCTGCTTCCCGACGACCAGATGCGCGACCTGCTGCGCGACATGGCGCTGCAAGCATTGGCCGACCCGTCACAAATGGCGGGATGTATGTGACCCACGCGCCTGGAGTGACTCCATTTGTGACGGGTCGGCGGTAAAGGCGTGGACGACCCGGCGCCGGCCCAGGCGGGGAATCTGACAGGCGCGTCAGAACAGGTGGTCGAGCGTCTCGGGGTCGGGGCCGTCGAGCAGCTCCAGCACTCGGGCGGCGCGGAGGGCGGCATCCAGGCCGGTCTCCTCGTCGTCGGAGCCCACCTCCGCCTCGCCCCCACGGGCGTGCAGCCGGGCGAGCAGCTCCTCCCGGGGCAGCCCGCGCAGTGCCAGCAGCACGAGCGGGTCGGCGTCGAGCAGCCAGGCCACCTGGGAGGCCACGGCCAGGGCGTGGGGGCAGGGGTCCACCCACGCCGCGCAGGTGCAGGAAGCGCCCAGCTCGCCGCCGTAGGGCAGCAGCTCCACCCCCGCCTCCTCGGAGTCCTCGAGGAGCCCGTGCGGCAGCTCCCCGCCCAGCAGCGCCGCGATCCGCCCGGACTCCGCCGCGACCAGCTCCACCACCGTCTCGCGCGACACCGCGTCCAGCACCGGGAGGGTGAGCTCGACCGTGCGCACCTCCTCGCCGTCCTCGACCGCCGCCACCACGCTGCCCGGGCCGACCGTGAGCGATCCCACCCGTCCGGCGCGGGCCAGGGCCCGGCCGGCCCGCAGCTCCGGGTCGGAGTACGCCGCCTCCTCCACCGCCCGCACCCACGCCCGGCCCCACCAGGTGCTCGCCCGGGCCGCCCCGCGCCGGGGAGCCAGCCGGGGGTGGGTGACCTGCGTCACGGGCGCCCCCGGCGCAGGGTCACGAAGTCGCGCAGCTCCTCGTTGCTCAGCTCGGTGAGGGCGCTCTCGCCCCGGGCGAGCACGGCGTCGGCCACCGTCCGCTTGTGGGCGAGCAGCTCGGCGATGCGCTCCTCGATCGTGCCCTGGGTGATCAGGCGGTGCACCTGCACCGGTCGGGTCTGCCCGATCCGGTAGGCGCGGTCGGTGGCCTGGTCCTCCACGGCGGGGTTCCACCACCGGTCGTAGTGCAGCACGTGGTCGGCGCGGGTCAGGTTCAGGCCGGTGCCTCCTGCGCGCAGGCTGAGCAGGAAGACCGGGACCGACCCGGCCTGGAAGCGCTGCACCATCGCCTCCCGCTCCCGCACGGGGGTCCCGCCGTGCAGGAGCTGGTGCGGGACCCCGCGGGCCGTCAGGTGGGAGGCCAGCAGCCGGGCCATCGCGACGTACTGGGTGAACAGCAGCACCGCGCCGTCCTCGGCGACCACCGTCTCGACCACCTCGTCGACCAGGTCGACCTTCTCGGACCGTCCGGCCAGGCGCGGGGTGGACTGGCGCAGGAAGTGCGCCGGATGGTTGCAGATCTGTTTCAGGCCGGTGAGCAGCATGAGCACGAGGCCCCGGCGGGTGTCCTCGTCGGCCCGCTCGATGCGCTCCATCACGTCCCGGACGAACGCCTCGTAGAGCACGACCTGCTCGCGCGTGAGGGAGAGCGGGTGGTCGGTCTCGGTCTTGGCCGGAAGCTCGGGGGCGATGCCCGGGTCCGACTTGCGCCGCCGCAGCAGGAAGGGGCCGATCAGGGCGGCGAAGTGACGGGCCGTCGTCGGCTCGAGGCCCGACTCGATCGGCGCCGCCCAGGCCTTGCGGAAGGCGTTGCGGCTGCCGAGCAGCCCCGGCGTGGCCCAGTCGAGGATCGCCCACAGCTCGGTGAGGTTGTTCTCCACCGGCGTCCCGGTCAGCGCCACCCGGGCCCGGCTCTCCAACGTCCTCAGCCCCCGCGCGGTAGCCGAGCGGGGGTTCTTGACGTGCTGCGCCTCGTCGGCGACCACCAGGTCCCACGGCACCTGGGCCAGTGCCCGCGCCCCGTGGGGCGCGGTGTCGCTGCGCATGGTGCCGTACGTCGTGAGCACGAAGCCGGAGGTCACCTCGGCCAGGGACCGGCCGGCACCGTGGAAGCGGTGCACCTCCTCGCCGGGGGCGAACCGGCGGATCTCGGCCTCCCAGTTGCCCAGGAGCGAGGCCGGGCAGACCACCAGGGTCGGTCCCGTGGCGCCCTCGTCGTGCCGGTGCAGGTGCAGGGCGATGAGGGTGATGGTCTTGCCCAGGCCCATGTCGTCGGCCAGGCAGGCACCGAGGCCCAGGTCCGTCAGCTCCACGAGCCAGGTCAGGCCCTGCTGCTGGTAGCGCCGCAGCCGTCCCTGCAGCCGCGGCGACGGGGGCACGGGGGGTCGGCTGGCTGCGTGGCGGACCCGGTCACGCAGCCGGGTCAGGGTCGCACCGACCACCACCTCGTGGGGCACGTCCTCCACCTCGACCACCCCGGTGAGGGCGGCGGCCAGGGCCTGCGCCGGCGGCACGGTGCGCACCAGCCGCGTGCGGGCCTTGCGGGCGATCTGGGGGTCGACGACCATCCAGCTGCCGCGCAGCTTGAGGACCGGTCCGGCGGCCGCGGCGAGCCGGTCCATCTCCTCCGCGGTCAGCGGGTCGCCGTGCAGGGCGAGCTGCCAGCTGAACGCGAACAGGGCGCCGCCGGCCAGGGCACCGGACTGCAGCGGCTCCTCACGGGCCGGGGAGGCCCGGTCCAGCACGGTTCGCGCGGTGAGGTCACGGCCGAGGCTGCGCGGCCAGAGCACGTCCACGCCGCGGGCCTGCAACGCCGCGACGCCATCCTCCAGGAGGCTGACCAGCTCCTCGGCGTCCAGAGTGATCTCGTCCGGGACAGCCAGCTCGCAGAGCCGGTCGAGCACGGGCCAGGCGTCAGCGGCCGCACGCAGGGCGATCGCCGCATGGGTCCGGGCCCGGACGCCGAAGCCGTGGCTGGCGTCCGGGCCGGACTCCGCCCACAGCGCGGCCGCGTCGGCGAGGTGGAGCGGGTTCTGCTCGTCGTGGACCTGCAGCACCAGGCGCACCGAGCCGGCGACCAGCTCCTCCTCGTCGGCCTCCACGCGCAGGGACAGCGTGACCAGCTGGGGCCGCTGGTCGGCCGGCGTGGCCCGGTGCCGCTCGATGCGGGCGCGCAGCCGCTCGCTGAACGCGGCGTCGCGGTCGCTCCCCATCACGGCGCCTCCGCGCGAAGGTCATCGAAGTACGTGACGGAATCAGCCTTGGTCCAGACCCCAGCGCGGCATGCCTCCGTGAACGTCGCGTCGTGA
>NZ_DAOMFK010000143.1:0-7814 GCF_035429765.1 Nocardioides sp.
TGCTGCTGATCCGACCGGAACCACGACCCGAACTACGCACGTGCGCGGTTCCGTCGGGTCGCGCCCAGGACGAGGAGGTCGAGCTCGGCGGGCCGAGGGCACGGACCCGCGGTTCTCGGTGATCACGGCGGTGATCACCAGAGCCCGACCGATGTGAGGTCGCACCCTGTCGGGCCCATCAGCTCGCTCGGTTCTCGCCCCGTCTGGTGGCCGGTCCGAGGTACCACCGCACTGGTCCGGGTGTCGCTGTGAGGGATCGCACACGTCGGATGGGCCGTTCCGGTTCGTCCCGGGCCCTGGAACGTTCCAAAATGGACGGGTGAGGCACTTCCAGCCCTCACGTCTGGAGAGAGTGATGACCACGATGGCCCTCCCGGCCGACCTGACCGCCCACGTCCGCGACGCGGTCGCCCACGGCGACTGGACACCCGCGGAGGTGACCGCCACCGTCACCAGTGAGCTCCGCACGGACCGCAGCGACGTCCTCGCCACCTTGTGGGACCTCGTCGAGGCCGGCGACCTGGTCTGCTGCGACTGCCACGGCCAGCTCGCCTTCCGCGTCGACGCCTGACCGTCCAGACCCGCCTCGGACCCCGACTGGGACCCAGGGCATGGGCCCACGCTCCGTTCCACGACACCCGGCACAACGTCGTACGGACGGAGCGTTGGCTCCGTCCGGACGACGTTGCGTGGGTCAGACGACCTCGGCGCGGCGCAGCATCACGAGCCCGACCGCAAGCGGGAGCAGCAGCCACAGCGACGACGCGACCGCGAGCTGGGCCCACTGCTGGGCGGACGGTACGCCGTCGTAGAGCACGTTGCGGGCCACGGTGAAGTCGACCCAGGGCTGCGCATGCCGGTACCACTCCTGGCTCGCGGCCAGCAGGGCCGACAGCGGCGGCAGCACGAACGTGATCACGAAGTAGCCGACGACGGCGGCCGCGGAGCTGCGGGCCAGCACGCCGAGCGTGAAGCCCAGGAACATGCCCAGCAGGTCGGCCACCACGATCGTCAGCATGTGTGCCGCGGACAGGTCCCAGACCGGGTCGATGCCGTTCATCGCGGCACCCACCAGGTTGCCCAGGGCGCCGACGGCCAGTGCGACGGCCATCGAGACGACCCCCACCACGAACGTCGCGGCCGCCTTCGCCGCCATCACCCGGCCCCGGTGCGGCACGAGCGTGAACGTCCCGAGCCCGCTGCGCTGGCTCCACTCGCTGGTGACCGAGAGGATCGCCACCACCGGCAGGATGATTGTCATCGGTACGCCGACGGCGGCGGCGAAGTTGTCGTAGACCAGTGCGTCCTGGCCGCCGAAGAGGAGGACCGCGGCGGTGGTGAGCAGCGCGGTGACCACGATGCTGGCCATCAGCCAGAAGCCCGACCGGGTGTCGAACATCTTCCGCAGCTCGATGCCGACCACCCGGCTCTGCGGGATCCGGGCGGGCACGCTGCGGGTGGCTCCACCCATCTGGTCGACGGTGGCGGTGGTCATGCCGCTGCTCCTTCTCGTTGGGTGTCTGCGGTGAGCGCGAGGAACATGTCCTCCAGGCCGGCACCGTCGGCGGGACGGAGCTCGACCAGAGCGACGCCGGCGGTCAGCGCGACCCGGCCGACCAGCTCGGCCGGCGCCTCGACGTGCAGGGCGCCGTCCCCGGTACGGCTCGTGGAGGTGCCCGAGAGCGAGAGCGCCCGCTCCAGCGCATGGGTGTCGTCGGCCCTGGCCACCGTCCCGGCCGAGTGGAGCAGCGACTCCATCGAGCCCTGGGCCACGATGCGGCCCTGCCCGATCACGACGAGGTCGTCGGCGATCGCCTCGATCTCGTGCAGCAGGTGCGAGCTCAGCAGCACCGTGCCCCCGGCGTCGGCGAAGCCGCGGAGCAGGTCGCGCATCCAGCGGATCCCGCTCGGGTCCAGGCCGTTCGCCGGCTCGTCGAGGACCAGCACGCGCGGCTCGCCGAGCAGAGCCACGGCGATGCCCAGCCGCTGGCGCATCCCCAGCGAGTAGTGGCGGACCCGGCGGTCGGCCTCGGTGGCCGTGAGGCCGACCAGGTCCAGCATCTCCTGCACCCGTCCAGCCGGAAGCCCCATCGTCCGCTGCGCGAGGGTGAGGATCTCCCGCCCGCTGCGCCCGGCGTGCTGCGCGGAGGCGTCGAGCAGGACCCCGACCTCGAGCCCGGGGTTGGGGAGGTCGGCGAACCGCCGGCCGGCGATGGTCGCCCTTCCCGCGGTGGGCGGGGTCAGGCCGACCATGACGCGCATGGTCGTGGACTTGCCGGCGCCGTTGGGGCCCAGGAACCCGGTGACCCGTCCGGGCCGGGCTGTGAAGGTGATGTCGTCCACCGCGGGCACCCCGCGGTAGGTCTTGGTGAGGGAGGTGACGTCGATCATGGGCAGGATCGTCGCCCCGACCGGCGCGGTCGCACATCGGGGAAGCCGCCCACCCGTGCCCCCGTCGTACCCTGAGCCGGTCTCGGGGTCGACCCGGAGGCACGTCCGGCACGGGCCGGCACCGCTTAGGCTGGCCACCATGCTCGCTCCCGAGGGCGTCTCGGTCCGACGCGACGGACCGGTCACGACCGTCACCCTCCACCGGCCGGAGGTGCGCAACGCGGTCGACCGGGACACCACCGCCGCCCTGGCCAGCGCGTTCCGGGCGTTCGACGCCGACGACGCGGCCGCGGTCGCCGTCCTGCACGGCGCGGGCGGGGTCTTCTGCGCGGGCGCCGACCTCGGGTCGCTGGGCACCGCGCGGAGCCCCGTGGTGGCGGAGGAGGGTGATGGGCCTCTCGGGGTGACCCGGATGCGGCTGGGCAAGCCGGTGGTCGCCGCCATCGAGGGGTACGCCGTGGCCGGCGGCCTCGAGCTCGCGCTGTGGTGCGACCTGCGGGTCGCCGACGAGACCGCGGTCCTCGGCGTCTTCTGCCGCCGCTGGGGTGTCCCCCTCGTCGACGGTGGCACCGTGCGGCTGCCCCGGCTGATCGGTGAGAGCCGGGCCACGGACCTCGTCCTCACCGGCCGGGCCGTGGAGGCCGAGGAGGCTCTGCAGATCGGCCTGGTCAACCGGGTGGTCCCGGCCGGCCAGGCGCTGGCCGCCGCCCAGGCGCTCGCCCGCGAGCTGAGCACGTTCCCGCAGACCTGCCTGCGGCACGACCGGGCCTCGCTGCGGGAGCAGCACGGCCTGAGCGAGACCGACGCGCTCGCCAACGAGCTGCGCCACGGCCGGGTGTCCCTGGCCGCCGACGCGCTGGACGGCGCGCGCCGCTTCATCGGCGGCGCTGGACGGCACGGCGCACCGGCGGGTGCCGACCCGGAACCGTAGCTCACGCCCCGGGAAATGGACGACCGGCCGCGTCTCGGGTCACGGCCGGTCGGACTCACACCGTAACGCGCTCGGTGCGCCGTGGGAAGGTCGGTCACTGTGCCGACACGTCGTCTACTCCGAGCGGCCCGGCGAGCTGAGGATGTGCACCCGGCGCGCCAACGGGTCGTGGTGGGACCAGGAGCGGGAGAGATCCCGGTGAAGCTCGTGACGTGTCCGACACACGTGGGCACGGTGGGCGCGTGCCGATGTTGAGACGCGTCCGGTCAGAGCGTCGCGGCGACCAGCTCGGCGATCTGGATGGTGTTCAGGGCCGCGCCCTTGCGCAGGTTGTCGTTGCTGAGGAACAGCGCGAGGCCTCGCTCGTCGTCCACGCCTGGGTCCTGGCGCAGCCGACCGACGTACGACGGGTCCTTGCCCGCCGCCTCGAGCGGGTTGGGCACCTCGCTGAGCTCCACGCCGGGAGCCTGCGCGAGCAGCTCCCGAGCCCGGGCCACGGGTAGCGGCCGCGCGAACTCGGCGTTGACCGACAGCGAGTGCCCGGTGAACACCGGCACCCGGACGCACAGCCCGGACACCCGCAGCTCGGGGAGGCCGAGGATCTTGCGCGACTCGTTGCGCAGCTTCTGCTCCTCGTCGGTCTCGTTGAGCCCGTCGTCGACGATCGACCCGGCCAGCGGGAGCACGTTGTAGGCGATGGTGCGCGCGTACTTCACCGGGGCCGGGAAGGCGACCGCCTCCCCGTCGTAGGCGAGCTCGCGGGCCTTGTCCCCCGCGGCCGCGACCTGGCCGGCCAGCTCGTCGACGCCGGCCAGCCCCGAGCCGGAGACGGCCTGGTACGTCGAGACGACCAGGCGCACCAGGCCGGCCTCGTCGTGCAGCGGCTTGAGCACCGGCATCGCGGCCATCGTGGTGCAGTTGGGGTTCGCGATGATGCCCTTGCGCGCCTCGGCGATCGCCTGCGGGTTGACCTCGGAGACCACCAGGGGCACGTCCGGGTCCATCCGCCAGGCCGAGGAGTTGTCCACGACCACCACCCCGGCGGCGGCGAACCGCGGCGCCTGGGCACGTGACGTGGTGGCCCCGGCGGAGAACACCGCGAGGTCCAGCCCGGAGGGGTCCGCGGTGGCGGTGTCCTCCACGACGACCTCACGGTCGCCGAAGGGCAGCACGGTGCCGGCGGAACGGGCCGAGGCGAAGAACCGCACCCGGTCGACGGGGAACGCCCGCTCGAGCAGGATCTGGCGCATCGCCACGCCCACCTGGCCGGTGGCGCCGACCACCCCGAGGTTCACCGGGCGGGTCATCGGCCGGTCCCGCCGTAGACGACCGCCTCGATCTCGTGGGCGTCGAGGTCGAAGGCGTGGTGGGTGGCGAGCACCGCCGCGTCGATCTGGCCCTCGTCGACGATCACCGAGATCCGGATCTCCGAGGTGGAGATCATCTCGATGTTCACCCCGGCGTTGGCCAGGGCGGCGAAGAACTTCGCGGTGATCCCGGGGTGGGAGCGCATGCCCGCACCGATCAGCGACACCTTGCCGATCTGGTCGTCGTAGAGCAGCTTGTCGTAGCCGACGGCGTCCTGGATGCGGGCGAGCGCGGTCATCGCGGTCTGGCCGTCCGCGCGGGGCAGGGTGAAGGAGATGTCGGTGAGCCCCGTCGCGGCCGCGGAGACGTTCTGGACGACCATGTCGATGTTGACCTCGACCGCTGCCAGCGCCTCGAAGATGCGGGCGGCCTCGCCGACCTTGTCCGGTACGCCGACCACGGTGATCTTCGCTTCGCTCCGGTCGTGCGCGACGCCGGCGATGATGGCCTGTTCCATGGCGGGTTCCTCTTCGGGTTCTGGGACGATCCAGGTGCCCTCCTTGTGGGAGAAGGACGAGCGCACGTGGACCGGCATGTTGTAGCGGCGGGCGTACTCGACGCACCGCAGGTGCAGGATCTTCGCGCCGCTGGCCGCCATCTCGAGCATCTCCTCGGTGGAGACGCGGTCCAGCTTCCGGGCGGTGGGCACGATCCGTGGGTCGGCAGTGAACACCCCGTCGACGTCGCTGTAGATCTCGCACACCTCCGCCCCGAGGGCCGCGGCCAGGGCCACGGCCGTGGTGTCGGAGGCTCCGCGGCCCAGGGTGGTGACGTCCTTGGTGTCTTGTGAGACGCCCTGGAAGCCGGCCACGATCGCGATGGCCCCGGCGGCCAGCGCGTTCTCGATCCGGCCCGGGGTGATGTCGATGATCTTGGCCCGGCCGTGGGCGGAGTCGGTGATCACTCCGGCCTGGGACCCGGTGAACGACTGCGCCTTGTGGCCGAGCTGGGCGATGGCCATGGCCAGCAGCGCCATCGAGATCCGCTCGCCTGCCGTGAGCAGCATGTCCAGCTCACGCGGGGGCGGCAGCGGGGTCACCTGCTCGGCCAGGTCGCGCAGCTCGTCGGTGGTGTCACCCATCGCAGAGACCACGACGACCACCTGGTGGCCGGCCTTCTTGGTCGAGACGATGCGCTGGGCGACCCGCTTGATGCCGGTGGCGTCGGCGACGGACGAGCCGCCGTACTTCTGCACGACAATGCCCACGGTGGGTTCCTCGTGATCGGTGGTCGAACCGGCCGCCGGCCCCCGGGTCGGGCCCCGCCACGCTGCGCTGCGGCCTTGAGGAGTCTACCCGGGTGGCTCCTCCCCGGCGCCGAGGATCTCATTCGCCGCGGCCACCTGCTCCGCGTCCAGGTCGGCATCCGCGTCGAGCCGGTCGTGGGCCACCACGGTGAGCAGGGCGTTGAGCACGGCGCCGCCGAGGTTGCCCCACGAGGACACGTAGGAGAACTGCCACCACCACAGGGCCTCTGCCACGTCGCCGGTGTTGTAGTGGCGAAGCCCGTTGTCGAGATCGGCCGCGATGCTGGTCAGGTCGTCGGAGAGCTGGCTCACCACGACCTCGGGGTCGTAGGGGTCGAACACGAAGCTGTAGGTGTCGACACTGCCGAGCATGTCGGCCAGCCGCAGGCGCATCTCGTCGAGGTCGGCGTCAGGCCCGACGTCGGGCTGGAACTGCTCGCGCGGGGTGAAGTCCCGCTGGGCGCCCAGCCGGGCCCCGGCGAGCAGCACCTGGCTCACCTCGAGCAGCAGCAGGGAGATGCCCCGGCCCGGGTCCGCCTCGCTCGCGATCGCCCGCAGCGCCAGCAGGAAGCTGGCCACCTGGTCGGCGATCTGGCGGGCGAAGATCGCCGTCTCCGCATCCACCGCGGCGACGACCCTCGCGTCGGTCTGGTCAGTCATCTGCCGATCGCCTCCCTGCGAACGCGCGTCCCAGGGTGACCTCGTCGGCGTACTCCAGGTCACCCCCTACCGGCAGTCCACTCGCCAGCCGCGTCACGCGCAAGCCCAGCGGCCTGAGCATCCGGGTCAGGTAGGTCGCCGTGGCCTCTCCCTCGAGGTTCGGGTCGGTCGCCAGGACCACCTCGGTCACCGCGCCGTCGGCCAGCCGCACCATCAGCTCCCGGATGTGCAGCTGCTCGGGTCCGATGCCGTCGATGGGCGAGATCGCGCCACCGAGCACGTGGTAGCGCCCGCGGAACTCCCGGGTGCGCTCGATGGCGACCACGTCCTTGTACTCCTCCACCACGCACAGCACCGACGGGTCGCGGCGCGGGTCGCGGCAGATGCGGCACTGCTCGTCCTCGGACACGTTGAAGCACGTGGAGCAGAACTTGACCCTCGCCTTCACCTCGACCAGCACGTCGGCGAGCCGGCGTACATCGGCCGGGTCGGCCTGGAGCAGGTGGAACGCGATCCGCTGCGCACCCTTCGGCCCGACGCCCGGCAGCCGGCCCAGCTCGTCGATGAGGTCCTGGACGACGCCTTCGTACACGGTCGCTCAGCCCACCGTCTCAGCCGAGCCCGGGGAGGCCGCCGCCCAGCGGCCCCAGCGCGTTGGCGGCCAGCTGCTCGACCTGCGCCTTGGCGTCCCGGTACGCCGCGACCAGGAGGTCACCGAGATCGGCGAGGTCCTCGGCGCTGTCGCCGTCGAAAGAGCCTGGCGCGATGGCCACGCCGACCAGGTCGCCGACACCGGTGAGCGTCACGGTGACCGACCCGCCCGCGACCGAGCCCTCGACGGTCTCCTCGGCCAGCCGGGCCTGGGCCCCCTGCAGCTGCTCCTGCATCTGCTGGGCCTGGGCCAGCAGTGCGTTCATGTCGAAGCCTCCGGCGCCGCCGAGGGCGTCGAACGGGTTCTCGGTCACGGGATCCACCTGTCCTGTCGTGGGTCTGGCCTGCGAGTCTCGCACGTCACTGGCGCGGGATCTCCTCGATCACTTGAGCACCGAGCCTGGCCTGCAGCAGCGCGGTGCCCTCCAGCCCCTCCGCGTCGGCGTCGGGGTCGTCGGGGTCGACCGCGGCATCAGCCCGGGCGAGGTCGTCGGAGCGCGGCGGCTCCGCTCCGGCGCTCCGGGTCGCCTGGATCGCCTCGCGCGCCGCGGCCACGGCCGGGTCGTC
>NZ_DAOMFK010000144.1:0-7805 GCF_035429765.1 Nocardioides sp.
CGCTCCTGCCATCCCCGCAGCCTGCCGTGGACCGGGACCTCTCCGCGCCGCTCCTCCACAGCCCGCGGATAGTACGGTCCCAACGCGGGGTCGGGAGGCCCCGAACACCCCGCGTTGGGACCGTACTATCCCCCGCGGGGTGCCAGACTTGGCCCATGTCGACCGAGAGCCTGCTGCCGTCGCACGTCACCAGTCCCCACATCGAGGGACCGGAGGCAGGGGACCCGTTCGCGCACCCCTCCGACACGTTTCACGTGCCGCTGCCGTACGAGCCCTCCGACGAGGCGCGGGCCGCCGTGGAACGGTTCACCGACCGGTTCCTGGACCGCGAGCTGTCCTGGCTGCGGTTCAACCAGCGGGTGCTCGAGCTGGCCGAGGACGAGAGCCTCCCGCTGCTCGAGCGGGCCCGGTACCTGGCCATCTTCGCCAGCAACCTCGACGAGTTCTTCATGGTGCGCGTCGCCGGCCTCAAGCGCCGCATCGCCGCCGGCGTGGCCGTCCGCGCCGCGTCGGGCATGCTGCCGCGCGAGATCGTCGACCGGATCTGGACGACCACCAGCGCCCTGATGATCCGCCACGCGAAGGCGTTCCGCGAGGGCGTGGTCCCAGCGCTGCGCGAGGAGGGCATCGAGCTGGTCCGTTGGGACGAGCTGGACCGGGACGAGCAGCGCTACGCCAAACGGCTGTTCAAGGAACGGGTCTTCCCGGTGCTGACCCCGCTCGCGGTGGACCCGGCCCACCCGTTCCCCTACATCTCCGGCCTCTCCCTCAACCTGGCCGTCCTGGTCCGCAACCCGGTGACCGGCACCGAGCACTTCGCCCGCGTCAAGGTCCCCCCGATCTTCGACCGCTTCGTCCCGCTCGGCAACCAGCGGTTCGTGCCGCTCGAGGACGTCATCGGGGTCCACCTCACCCGGCTCTTCCCGGGCATGGAGGTGCTGCAGGTGCACACCTTCCGGGTCACCCGCAACGAGGACCTCGAGGTCGAGGAGGACGACACCGAGAACCTCCTCAAGGCCCTCGAGAAGGAACTGTTGCGCCGCCGGTTCGGCCCGCCGGTGCGGCTGGAGGTGGAGGAGTCGATCGACCCGAGGATCCTCGAGCTGCTCATCTCCGAGCTCGACGTGCGCGAGCAGGAGGTGGTCCGGCTGCCCGGGCCTCTGGACCTCACCGGCCTGCACGGCATCGCCGACCTGGCCCGCGAGGACCTGAAGTTCGCCGCGTTCGTGCCCAGCACCCACGCGCTGCTGGCCGAGAAGGAGTCCGCCTCGCCGGTCGACGTCTTCGACGCCGTACGCCGCCACGACGTGCTGCTGCACCACCCCTACGACTCGTTCGCGACGTCGGTGCAGCGGTTCATCGAGCAGGCGGCGGCCGACCCGCACGTGCTGGCCATCAAGCAGACGCTCTACCGCACCTCCGGCGACTCCCCGATCATCGACGCCCTCGTCGATGCCGCCGAGGCGGGCAAGCAGGTGCTGGTGATCGTGGAGATCAAGGCCCGCTTCGACGAGGAGGCCAACATCCGCTGGGCGCGCAAGCTCGAGCACGCGGGCTGCCACGTGGTCTACGGCCTGGTCGGGCTCAAGACCCACTGCAAGGTGTCGATGGTGGTGCGCGACGAGCCCGACGGCATCCGGCGCTACACCCACATCGGCACCGGGAACTACAACCCGAAGACCGCTCGCCTCTACGAGGACCTCGGCCTGCTGACCTGCGACGAGACCATCGGCGGGGACGCCGCGAACCTGTTCAACAACATCAGCGGGTTCTCCCGCAACGCCGAGTACGACAGCCTGCTGGTGGCGCCCAACTCGGTGCGCACCGGGCTGATCGAGCACATCCACCGCGAGATCGCCCACCACCGGGAGGGCCGGCCCGCCCGCATCCGGATCAAGGCCAACTCCGTGGTCGACGAGGCGCTGATCGACTCGCTGTACATCGCCTCCCAGGAGGGCGTGCCCGTGGAGCTGCTCATCCGCGGCATCTGTGCGCTGCGCCCCGGCGTACCCGGCCTGTCCGAGACCGTGCGGGTCCGCTCCGTGCTGGGTCGGTTCCTCGAGCACAGCAGGGTCTTCTGGTTCGAGAACGGCGGGGCGCCCGTCGCGTGGATCGGGTCGGCGGACATGATGCACCGCAACCTGGACCGGCGCGTGGAGGTGCTGGTCCGCCTGCCGGAGGCGTCCAACGTGGCGTCCGTGGACGAGCTGCTCACCCTGGCCTTCGACCCCGACACCACGGCGTGGGAGCTCGACAGCGAGGGGACCTGGCACCGCAACGGGGGCGGGCGGAACCTGCACGAGGCGCTGATCTCCCGGCAGCGGGGGCGGCGCAGCTGACCTGAAGACCACGGAGTTGCCGTCCGGGCCAGCCCACCCCCTAGCATTGGAACGTTCACATCCCGTCCCAGGAGCTCCCGTGGCCTTCAAGTTCCGTCCGGTCGACAACGAGTTCTTCGACCTGTTCGGTCAGTCGGCCCAGCACCTGGTCACCGGCGCCGGGATGCTCGCGGAGATGTTCAACGACGCCAGCGACCGCGACGAGGTGGTACGCCGGATGCGCGTCGCCGAGCGCGAGGCGGACGAGACCGCCCGGGCGATCGTGGTCCGCGTCAACAGCACGTTCGTGACGCCGTTCGACCGGGAGGACATCCACACGCTGGCGAACCTGCTCGACGACGTGATGGACCTCATCGACGAGGCCATCGACATGATCCACATCTACGAGGTGCACCAGATCCCCGCCGAGGTCATCAAGCAGGCCGACGTCATCCAGCGGTGCGCGGACCTCACCGCGGAGGCGATGCCGCGGCTGCGGACGATGAAGGGCCTGGACGACTACATCGCAGAGGTGAACCGGCTCGAGCGCTCGGGCGACAAGTCCTACCGGCGGATCCTGGCGAAGCTGTTCGGCGGGAGCTACGAGGCGATGGAGGTCCTCAAGCTCAAGGACATCGTGGAGTGCCTGGAGAAGGCGATCGACGGGTTCGAGCGGGTGGCCAACACCGTGGAGCAGATCGCGGTCAAGGAGTCCTGACCCGATGGAGCTCGCGATCATCGTCGCGGTCGTCCTGGTCGCCCTCGGGTTCGACTACACCAACGGCTTCCACGACGCGGCCAACGCGATCGCGACCTCGATCTCGACGCGGGCGCTGACCCCCCGGATCGCCCTGGGGATGGCGGCGCTGATGAACTTCGTCGGCGCCTTCTTGGGCCAGAAGGTCGCCCAGACCGTCTCCGAGGTGATCTCCCCGCCCGAGGGGACCCAGGGGCTGATGGTCGTGCTGGCCGGCCTGCTCGGTGCCATCGCCTGGAACCTGATCACCTGGTACTTCGGGCTGCCCTCCTCCTCCTCCCACGCCCTGATCGGCGGCCTCGCCGGCGCCGCGCTGGCCTCGGGCACCGTGGTCAACTGGGGGACGGTCGTGGACAAGGTGGTCATCCCGATGTTCCTCTCACCGGTGGTGGCCTTCTCGCTGGGGTTCCTGCTGATGCTGGCCCTGATGTGGGGCTTCCGCCGGGCGCACCCGGCCCGGGTCAACCGCGGCTTCCGGGTGGCCCAGACCCTCTCGGCCGCGGCGATGGCGCTGGGCCACGGGCTGCAGGACGCCCAGAAGACGATGGGCGTGATCTTCCTGGCGCTGCTCACCGGCGGGTACGTCGCCGCCGACGACAGCCTGCCGCTGTGGGTGATCGTGGCGGCCGCGACAGCGATCTCGCTGGGCACCTGGTCGGGCGGCTGGCGGATCATCCGCACCCTGGGCCGCCGGATCATCCACCTCGACCCTCCCCGCGGGTTCGCCGCCGAGACGGTCGCCGCGTCGGTGCTCTACACCTCGGCGTACGTCTGGCAGGCGCCGATCTCCACCACGCACACCATCACCTCGGCGGTGATGGGGGTCGGCGCGACCAAACGCGCCTCGGCGGTGCGCTGGGGGGTGGGCCGCTCGATCGTCACCGCCTGGGTCCTCACCTTCCCGATGGCCGCGCTGGCCGCCGCCCTGTGCTACTGGATCCCCTCGCTGATCGCCTCCGCCCTCGGATAGTACGGTCCCAACGCGGGGTCCGGAGCGGTCGAACACCCCGCGTTGGGACCGTACTAACTCAGCCGAAGCGGCCGGAGATGTAGTCCTCGGTGCGGGGGTCGGAGGGGTTGGAGAAGATCTTGGCGGTCTGGTTGAACTCCACCAGCAGGCCGGTGCGGTTGCCGGTGGTCTCGTCGGGCATCGCGGTGAAGAACGCGGTGCGGTCGGAGACGCGGGCGGCCTGCTGCATGTTGTGGGTGACGATGATGATCGTGTACTCCTCGCGCAGCGACAGCATCAGGTCCTCGATGCGCGCGGTGGCGATCGGGTCCAGCGCGGAGCACGGCTCGTCCATCAAGATCACGTCCGGCTGGGTGGCGATCGTGCGGGCGATGCACAGCCGCTGCTGCTGACCGCCGGACAGGCCGTACGCCGACTGCTTGAGCTTGTCCTTGACCTCGTCCCAGAGCGCGGCGTGGCGCAGCGAGCGCTCCACCAGCGCGTCCATGTCGTCGACCTTCATCCCGGTCACCCGGGGCCCGTAGGCGATGTTGTCGTAGATCGACTTGGGGAAGGGGTTCGGCTTCTGGAAGACCATGCCGATGTGGGTGCGCACGGCGATCGGGTCGACGTGCTTGGCGTAGATGTCCTGGCCGTGGTAGGTGACCTCGCCCTCGACGCGGGCGCCGGGGACCAGGTCGTTCATCCGGTTCAAGCAGCGCAGCACCGTCGACTTGCCGCACCCCGACGGCCCGATCAGCGCGGTGATCTCGTTGCGGCCGAAGGCCAGGTTGACCTTGTGCACCGCGTGGAAGTCGCCGTAGAAGACGTTGAGGTCCAACGCCTCCATCACCGGGTCGGGAGGAAGGTCGGGCAGCGTGCGCTCCTCGTGCTCGGTGACCTCCTCGAGGCGACCCGGGGTCGGGGAGGACGGGACGGGTGGAGCCACCCCACCGGTGCCCTGGGGGACGGTGAAGGTGCCGGGACGAAGGGACATGGTCTACCTCACCAGGTGCGCTGGAACTTGTTGCGGATGTAGATGGCCAGGCCGTTGAGCGCCAGGATCATCACGAGGAGCACGATGATCGCCGCCGACGCGGCCACCTGGAGCGCCTCCTGCGACTGCGAGGTCGAGGAGTAGATCTGCAGCGGCAGGGCGGTGAACTGGCTCATCAGCCCGTTCGGGTCGAAGCGGATCGCGGTCGCGGTGCCGATCATCAGCAGCGGGGCCGCTTCGCCGATCGCGCGGGACAGGCCGAGGATGGTGCCGGTGGCGATGCCGGGTACGGCGGCCGGCAGGGTCTGCCGCCAGGTGGTCTGCCACTGGGTGGCGCCCAGCGCCAGCGACCCCTCGCGGATCTCGCGCGGCACCGCCCGGACCGCCTCGCGGGTGGTGATGATGATGACCGGCAGGATGAGCAGCGCGAGGGCGATCGCCCCGCTGATCACCAGCCCGCGCTCGCGGATGCCGACCAGCTCGACGAAGGCGACCGCGAGCAGGCCGTAGACGATCGACGGCACGGCCGCGAGGTTCTGCAGGTTGACCTCGATGAACCGGTTCCACCACTTCTGCCCGTCGGCGAACTCCTCCAGGTGGAGGGCGGCGGCGATCCCCAGCGGCACCGCGAGGGCGGCCGTCGCCAGCATCACCCAGACGCTGCCCAGGATGCCGGCCCGGAAGCCGGTGCGCTCGGGGAAGAGCTGGGAGCTGTAGTCGGTGAGCAGCGCCATGTCGAAGCGCGGCGCGCCCTTGACCGCGGTGGTCAGGATCAGCACGAGCAGCACCAGGATGCCGAAGAGCAGCGAGAACCACAGCGCACCCAGGAACACCAGGGAGCGCAGGTCCTTGTCGCGGCTGCGGCCGGCGGACAGCGTGACGGTCTCACGCGCGGCGGTGGCGTAGGCGGCGCTCATCAGTACTCCTGCCGGAACCGGCGCACGAACGCGATGCTGATGACGTTGATCACCAGCGTGATCACGAACAGCATCAGGCCGACGGCGAACAGCGTGTTGTACGACGTGGAGCCGACCGGGTTCTCCCCGCCGGCCGTGGTGGCGATGTACCCCGTCATGGCCTGCATGCCCTCCCGCGGGTCCAGCGACAGGTTGGGCTGGGACCCGGCGGCGAGGGTGACGATCATGGTCTCGCCGACGGCGCGGGAGAGGCCGAGCACGACGGCGGCGGCGATGCCGGACAAGGCGGCGGGGAAGACGACCCGCAGGGTGGTCTGCAGCCGGTTGGCGCCCATCGCGAGCGAGCCCTGCCGCAGGGCGAGCGGGACGGCCGAGAGCGCGTCCTCCGACAGCGACGCGATGGTGGGGATCACCATCACCCCCAGCACCAGCCCCGCGGCGAGCGCGTTGGTGAAGCCGACGTCCATCCCCAGCAGGTCCTGCAACAGGGTCGGGGTGACGAACGCGAGGGCGAAGAAGCCGTAGACGACCGAGGGGATGCCCGCGAGCAGCTCGACCACCGGCTTGAGCCGCGCCCGCGTCTTCTTCGAGGCGTACTCGGAGAGGTACATCGCGGTGCCCAGGCCGAGCGGGACGGCCAGCGCCAGCGCCACCGCCGTGATCACGAAGGTGGCGCTGACCAGCGGCCACACGCCGTACGCCGGGTCGTGGGAGTTGGGCGCCCACCGCGTGGTGCCCAGGAACTCCCCGATCGGGACCTCCCGGAAGAAGTCGAGCGCGGGTCGCAGCAGGGCGATGATGATCCCCACCGTGGTGGCGATGGAGACCAGGGCGGCGGCGAGCAGCACGCCCCGGACGACGCTCTCACCGGGCCGGGCGCGCCGGCCCAGGTCGACGGGCGTCTGCAGGCCCAGCGAGGTCGCTGGGCCTGCAGACGTGGGTGTGGTGGTCACACTGGATCCTCGGTACGCCGGTCGGTCAGCCCGAGAGCCCGGCGAGCGCGTCCTTCGTCTCCGCCGTCTGCTCGTCGTTCAGCGGGATGAACTTGGCCGCCTCGGTGATCGTCGCGAGGTTGTCGATGTAGAAGTCGACGTACTCCTTGACCTGCGCCTTGTCGGCGTAGGACGTGTTGCTGACGTAGATGAACAGCGGCCGGGCCAGCGGGGCGTAGCTGCCGTCCTGGGCGGTCTCCGCCGACGGTGCGACGCAGCCGGAGCCGGAGTCGATGGCCACCGCCTTGAGCGCGTCGGCGTTCTCCTCGAAGTAGGTGTAGCCGAAGTAGCCCATCGCGCCCGGGGTGCCCGAGACGCCCTGCACGATCACGTTGTCGTCCTCCGACGACTCGTAGTCGGTGCGCGAGGCGCCCTCCTCACCGTTGATCTCGTCGGTGAAGTAGTCGAAGGTGCCCGAGTCGGTGCCGGGGCCGAACAGCGAGATCTTCTCGTCGGGGAAGCTCGGGTCGACCTGGTTCCAGTTGGTGACCTTGCCCTCGGCCGACGGCTCCCAGATCTTCTTGAGCTGCTCGGTGGTCAGGCAGTCGATCGCCAGGTCCGGGTTGACCACGACGGTGAGCGCGTCGGTGGCCACGTGGAGCGGGGTGTACTCGACGCCGTTGTCGGCGCACACCGGCGCCTCCTCGTCGTCCTTGATCGGCCGGGAGGCGTCGGAGATGTCGGTCTTGCCGGCGCAGAAGACCTCGAACCCGCCACCGGTGCCGGACTCGCCGACGGTGACCTTGATGTCGGGGTTCTCCTCGTTGAGCAGCTCGGCGGCCGCGTTGCTGAGGGGGTAGACGGTCGACGACCCGTCGACAGCCACGGGGCCCGAGGCGCCGCACCCGGAGTCGGCCCCGTCACGCTGTGCGCCG
>NZ_DAOMFK010000145.1:0-6114 GCF_035429765.1 Nocardioides sp.
TGCCGGTGCGCGTGAACCGCCGCCGCGCCGCCCGGGCGGCCGCCAGCGACTCGGCAGGGTCGGCCAGCAGCACCGAGCGGGCCAGCACCAGCTCCGCCTCCCCGCGGCGCTGGTGGAAGCGGCGCAGCCCGTAGGTCCGGGCCGCCTCCCGCAGCGCGTGGCGACCCTCGGTGGAGAGTCCCGCGGCCATCAGCACCTCGGCCCGGTCCTGGTCGCAGATCGCCCGGGTCAGCGGCGACATCGGCGCGAGGACCTCCCGGGCCGCGTCCATCTCACGCAGCGCGTCGACGAGGTTCCCCAGCAGCAGCTGGGCGTAGCCCAGGTTGTGCCGCGACATCGCGGCCTCGGTGGTGAGCCCCGCCGACTCCAGGTGCTCAGAGGCCGCGGCGAAGTCCACCAGGGCCCGGTCCGGCTGACCCTGCTGGAGGTAGACCCCGCCGCGGTTCAGGTGCGCCTTGCCCAGCTCGGCCGGGTTGTCGGCCAGGGAGCCGATAGCGGCCTCGAACGCACTGAGCGCTGCCACGGTCTCACCCCGTCGCATCAGCAGGAGCGCGCGCTGGCTCTCGACCACCCCCCGGGTCTCCGCCGACAGCCCGGCACGACCCAGCGCTCGCTCGCACAGCGCCAGGGCGCCTGCGGCGTCACCGGTCTCGGCGGTCACGAACGCCAGGCTGGCCTCGATCCGCGCCCGCAGCTCCCCGTCAGCCTCGTCGGTGCGCTCCTGAGCCCTCTCGAGGAGGGTGCGCGCGGTGCGCAGCCGCCCGCTGTTGATCGCGGTGACGCCTCGGCTGTGCAGCTCTGGTGCGGTGGCCACGCCCCATCATGGCGCGACGATCGCGGTCAGGTCCTCCACCACCGCCCAGCCGCGCTGCACCACCTCGTCGGTGCTCACCGTGCGACCGGAGCCCTCGAGCCGCTCCAGGAGCGCGGCGGCGACCTGCCCGGCGAAGTACGGCGCCGCGAACGACGTACCGCTCCACACCGCGAAGCCCCCGCGGAAGTCGTCGGGGTCGATCGACTCGCGGACCCTCCCCAGGCACCGGGTGCGAGCGGTCGGCAGCAGCCCTCCCTGCAGGGCCGGCATCGTGCTCATCACCGCGGCGCCCGGCACGTAGACGCGGACCCACTGCCCGGCGTTGCTGAACAGGGCGTCGGTCCGGCCGTTGGGGTTCAGCGCACCCACCGAGACGATCGGCACCCGGTCCGGGCTCGCCGGCACCGGCCCCGCCCCGTTGCTCCACGGTGCGAACCCGGCCGGGAACGTGGGCCGGTCGGTCGCGTCGTTGCCCGCCGAGCAGACCACCACCACCCCGTGCCGACCCAGCTCGGCGAGCACGTCGTACAGGGTCGGGTCGAAGAGGGCATCCTCGGGGGTCTCGTGGTAGTAGCCCATCGACAGGCTCAGCACGTCGATGGCCCGGCCGCCGGGGAGGCCGGCGCGGTCGCGGCGGACCAGCTCGGCGATCTGCTTGAGCGCGGTGATCCAGTCCGACTCCACCAACGGTCCGGCCGAGGGGACCACGCGCCAGGAGAGGATGTCGGCGTCCGGGCAGCCCTGGTGGACCAGTCCCGCGATGAAGGTGCCGTGGCCCGAGAGCGGGTCGATGGAGCCGTCCAGCGGCCCGGCCAGGTCGCCGACCAGGTCCGGGTCGGTGGCCGCGTCGACGTAGCCGATCGGGGAGCCGTCCAGGGTGGCCGTTGTGGTGACCACCCCGTCCAGCCAGGGGTGGGCCGCGCAGCCGGTGTCGAGGATGGCCACCACTGGGCGACGACCGGGGAGCTCGTCGTCGCGACGTCGGTGCGGCGCCGGGCCGACGTAGGTGACCGGCTGCCGTCCGCCGCTGCCGGGCACCCCGTAGGTGCTGACGGCGTACGACGTGCCGCTCCGGCCGTAGGGGTGCGACGCCTCGAACGGGTGCGACGCCTCGAACGGGTGGGAGGCCTCGAAGGGATGCGACGCCTCGAACGGGTGGGACGCCTCGAAGGGCTGGGCGAACACGACGTGGTCCAGTCCCACGCCGCGCAGCCGCTCCAGGCCGTACTTCGCCCGGGCCTGCTGCAGCAGCGCCCAGCCGTCGGGGGCCAAGGCTGCCTGCTTGGAGGCCAAGGAGATGCGCAGCCGCCGGACGGTGAACCGGTCTGGCTCCGCCCGTCCCCCCTCCTCCGGGTCGACGTCCCACCCGAGGGGGCGGGCGACGTCGCGGAGCAGGTCCAGGGTCTCGGCGAAGTTGTCCCGGGAGACCAGCAGCCGCGGCCCGACGTACGCCGTGGGCCGCGGCTGCACCCCCTCGACGTTCAGGGCGGTGGCGGGGTCCAGCACCCGGCCCTCCACCGGGGCCAGCGCCCACCGGGGCGGCTGGGTGGGCTCGCGCTGGAGGAACCGCGGGTTCTCGGGGCGGGCGGGGTCGGACTTCGGGTCGCTGTCGGGGGTCTGCATGCGTCGCCTTTCACCGGGTGCCCCCGGGCTGCGGGGGCGCACGTGTCAGATCTCGAAGGTGGGGGTGCCGAACGCCGTCGCGTCGGGCTCGTGCGGGGTCAGCCAGAGGCGGTACAGCCCGGGCGGGAGGTCGGAGAGCTCGAAGCGGCCCCGGGTGTCGACCTCGGTCTCCCAGCTGCGCTCGTCCCCGCCGACCTGGCTGGCCCGCACGGTCACCGGGCCGGGCGGCACGATCCACCCGTCCAGGCGGGTCGCTGCCTCGCCGCTGCTTCCCCCCGCCCGGACCAGCAGGTCGAGGCCCTCCGCCGCGAACCGCAGCGTGTAGGCCATGGTGCCGCGGGTGCCGGCGAGCTCGGTGGTGCGCTCCACCAGCAGCATGAGCTCGTAGTCGAGGTCGGTCGCGGCCACCGCGGCCTCGGCGGTCGCCACGGCGACCATCCGCTCGACCAGCCCTCGGGGGACGGGGTCGCGCTGGTCCCACATGCGGACCAGGTCCTCGAAGATCGGCTCGCGGCTCATCGGTCTCCCCCTTCGTCAGGCGTGCCCGTGGCAGCGGCAGGGACCGTCAGGGCCACCCGCAGCTTGGCCAGGCACCGGCTCCGCGTCGGCCCGATGCTGCCGACCGGCATGTCCAGCGTCGAGGCCACGGTGCGGTAGTCCGGCCGGTGCTCGAAGGCCACGATCCGCAGCAGCCGCTGGCACCGCTCGTCGAGGGTCCCGACCGCCAGCCACAGCCGCTGCTGCTCGTCGTGCTCCACCGCGTCAGCCTCGGCCGACCGCTGCGTGGGCAGGGCCACCTGGAACTCCTGGTCGTCGACCGGGACGTCGCGGGCCACCTTCTGTCCCACCCTCCAGGCCTCCCGCCGCGCGGTGGTGGTCAGCCAGCCGCCGACCGCGACGGAGTCCTGGATGGAGTCCCGGCGCCGGACCAGCGCCAGCCACGTGGTCTGCAGCACGTCCTCGGCCACCTCGGGACTGAGCCGGTAGGCACGCACGACGTGCCAGAGCACCGGTGTCATCAGGCGCACCAGGTCGTCGAGCCCGCCCTGGTCACCGTCGAGCCACCGCCGGAAGCAGGCCGCGGCCTGGCCCCACACGGCGCCGTTGCGGTCCCCGCGCGGCTGGTCCGCGACCTGGTCAGGGCTCACCCGGATCCCCTCCCATGCCGTCGCCGTACCTACCGTTGCGCTGCTCACACCGCCCAAGGAGCCCCGTCGGGAGGTGCTGATACCTGTCGACCCCCACTGTGCCGAGGATCATGCCCGAAGGCGAGGGAATTGGTGCGCGCGCCGCGTATCTGGCCGGTACCGCCCTGCTCTTCTCCGGTGTCGTCGCGGTTTCGCCTCCGCGGCGACGGGTATCCCTGGGACGGGGACTCGATCGGTGCGGGGGACCGGTCGAGTCCCCGTCCGCCCGGCCGGAAAGGTAGCCTCGGCTTCCGTGACCGCGCCCGAGCCTGTTCCCGAGCTGACGGTGCGGACCCTCACTCCTGCCGAGCACCTGGCCTTCCTGGACTCCCCCACCGGGCACCACCGCTCCGTGAGCTTCCTGCAGACGCCGGCCTGGGGAGCGGTCAAGTCGGAGTGGCGCCACGAGTCCCTCGGCTGGTTCGGCCCGACCGGGGGGCTGGTCGGCGCGGGGCTGGTGCTCTACCGGCAGGCTCCGGTGGTCCGCCGGTCGCTGGCCTACCTGCCCGAGGGGCCGGTGATCGACTGGGCCGCGGACGACCTGGCCCGGTGGCTGACCCCGATGGCCGACCACCTGCGTCGCGCGGGCGCCTTCGCCGTACGCATGGGGCCGCCCGTGGTGCTGCGACGCTGGAGCGCGGCGCAGGTCAAGGAGGGCATCGCGGCCCCGCAGGTGACCCGGCTCGGCGACCTCCCGCCGCTGGAGCGCAGCGCGGAGGGCGCGCGCGTGGTCGCCCAGCTCGACCGTCTCGGCTGGCTCCCTCAGGCCGTCGAGGACGGTTTCGCCGCGGGCCAGCCGCAGTACAACTTCTGGGTGCCGCTGACTGGCGCGGACGGACCGCTCACCGAGCAGCAGGTGCTCGCGGGGATGAACCAGCTGTGGCGGCGCAACATCAAGAAGGCCGAGAAGGCCGGCGTCGTGGTCACCGCCGGCACCCGGGCCGACCTGCCGGCCTTCCACGCCCTCTACGTGCACACCGCGGAGCGGGACCACTTCACGCCCAGGCCGCTGGGCTACTTCCAGACCATGCACGACGCGCTCAGCGCCGAGGACCCGGGCCGGTTCACCCTCTTCCTCGCCCACCACGAGGGGGACCTGGTGGCCGCCACGATCGCCATCCGAGTGGGCGAGCACGCGTGGTACTCCTACGGTGCCTCCTCCACCGACAAGCGTGAGGTGCGCGGCTCCAACGCGGTGCAGTGGGCGATGATCCGCGCGGCCATGGCTGCCGGGGCCCGCGTCTACGACCTGCGGGGCATCACCGAGACGCTGGCCGCGGACGACCCGCACGTGGGCCTGATCCAGTTCAAGGTCGGCACCGGGGGGCAGGCGGTCGAGTACGCCGGGGAGTGGGACCTGCCGCTCAACCGGTTGCTCTACCGGGCCTTCGACCTGTACCTGAAGAGGCGCGGATGAGCCTGACCCTCACCGTCGACGGGGGGCGCTGGCGGCGCCACCTGCGTGGGTACGCCGAGGCGACGCCCGGCCTGGTCCCGGTCGCGAAGGGCAACGGCTACGGCTTCACGGTGGGCCGGCTGGCACGGCGTACCCGGTGGCTGGCCGGCCGGGTGCCCGGCTCCGCACTGGACACCCTGGCGGTGGGCGCCTACGAGGAGCTCCCCGAGGCGGCCACCCGGTTCCCCGGCTCGCTGCTGGTGCTCACGCCGTGGCGGCCCTTCGGGGCGGGACTGGCTCTTCCCCCCGCGCTCTCCCGGCGGGTGGTGCACACGGTCAGCCGGGTGAGCGACCTGGAGGCGCTGCTGGCCCGGGACCCGCACGCCCGGGTCGTCCTGGAGCTGCTCACCTCGATGCTGCGGCACGGGATGTCCCCCGCGGAGCTGCGCGAGGCCGGGCGGGTGCTGTCCGCGCACCGGGGCGCCCGGCTGGAAGGGGTGGCGGTGCACCTGCCGCTGACCCGTCGCAGCCACCTCCCCGAGATGCACCGGCTGATGAACGACCTCGTGGGCGCCGACCTCGGCACCACCACGGTGTGGGTGAGCCACCTCAACCCCGACGAGCTCGGCCGGCTGCGCGCTGCGTACCCCGACTTCACCGTGCGCCCGCGCGTGGGCACGGCGCTGTGGCTGGGCGACCGGGAGGCGCTGCGCGTGACCGCCCCGGTGCTCGACGTGCACGAGGTGACCATGGGCCAGTCGTTCGGCTACCGGGGCCGGCCGGCCCCCTGGCGCGGCCACCTCGTCGTGGTCGGCGCCGGAACCGCGCACGGCATCGGCCTCTCCGCCCCTACCGGTGACCCGTCGGTCCGGGCCCGGTTCTCGGCGGCCGCCCGGGGCGGGCTCGACGCGCTGGGGATGTCGCGGTCACCGTTCGTCGTCGACGGGGCCCTGCGCCTGTTCGCCGAGCCGCCGCACATGCAGTGCTCGATGCTGCTCCTGCCCCACCGGGCGCGCGTGCCGGCCGTCGGGGACGAGGTCGAGGCCCGCGTCCGCTTCACCACCACCACCTTCGACCACATCCACACCACCTAG
>NZ_DAOMFK010000145.1:6214-7724 GCF_035429765.1 Nocardioides sp.
TGTGACGGGTCGGCCGCCATCTGTGACGGGTCGGTGAGGAGGTCGCGGACCACCATGCCGACCAGGTAGAGCTGGGCGACCAGCCGGACCACGATGGCGATCCAGTAGTACCCCGCGTCGTCACCACCGGGCGGGGCGAGGTAGCCGCCGAGGTACCACCACACCGCGGCGAAGTAGAGCACCTCGCCGGCCTGCCAGATCAGCAGGTCACGCCACCGGGGTCGGGCGATCACGGCCAGCGGCAGCAGCCACAGCACGTACTGCGGCGAGTAGACCTTGTTGACCAGCAGGAAGCCGGCGACCACCAGGAACCCCAGCTGGGCCAGCCGTGGCGGGGCCGGCGCGGCCATCCCGAGCAGCAGCACGCCGGCGCACCACAGCACGAAGAACGCCCACGACCAGTGGTTGATGGTCGCGCTGGCGAACGTCTCGTTCGCCGCCTGGGAGACCACCAGCCAGATCGAGCCGAGGTCCGCGCCCCGCTCGGAGTTGAACGACCAGAAGACCCGCCACTGGTCCGGCCCGGTGAGGTACGCCGGCGCGTTGGCCAGCACCCAGGACCCCGCGGCGGCGGCCGTGGTCACGCCCAGGTCCCGCCAGCGCCGCTCGCGCCAGCACACGACCAGGACTCCACCCAGCAGGAACAGCGGGTAGAGCTTGGTGGCGGTGCCCAGCCCGATCATCACCCCGGTCAGTCCGGGGCGGCCGCGCGCCCAGGCCCACAGCGCGCCCGCCACCGCCGCCACCGCGAGCAGGTCCCAGTTCACCAGCCAGCTCAGCGCCAGGGTGGGGGCCAGCGCGAAGGCCGCGGCGTCCCACGGCCGTCCGGGGGTGGCCCCGGCCAGGAAGAACGCCGCCAGCAGCCCGGCCACGGCCAGCCCCACGGCGCTCACCGCGACGAAGATCCGGCTCTCGCGCAGGACGTCGCGCTCGCTGCCGAGGCTGCCGGCCGGTTCGTCGTACCGCGTGGTCACGTCGGGGGACCCCGAGAGCCAGTGCGTCACCCACGCCGAGGCCCAGGCGAAGTAGGAGATCCCGACCGGGTACTCCATCACCTCGTACCTCGCACGCACCTGCTCGTCGGAGGTGTACGGCCAGTTCAGCTCGGCGAGTCCCCGGCCGGTGTAGAGGTAGGGCAGGTCGGAGTAGCACATGTGCGAGTAGCGCTGCTGGCCGTCCTGCCAGCTGTCGGCGTAGCAGGACGCCTTCTGCACCATCCCCAGCGAGAGGGTCACCGCGGTCATCGCCAGCACCACCCGCAGCGCGGTCCACCAGGGGTGCCGGGTGGCGCGGGTGCCCAGCGGGCCACCCACCCCCTCGCTCAGCGCGGCGACGACGGGATCGTCGAGGGTCGGGTGCACCTGCTCGGCCACGCCGGCTGCCTCAGCGGCGCTCGGTGAGCACGGCGACCGAACCCGGGGTGGCCCGGCCGCCGCCCTGTCCCGGCCCGCCGGAGCCGGACGGGGACCCGCTGCCTGACGGGCTCGGCGGCGCGGAGCTGCTGGGCGGC
>NZ_DAOMFK010000146.1:0-7687 GCF_035429765.1 Nocardioides sp.
GCTGGCCGTCGCCGTCGCCGGAGCGGACCCCCCCGAGGTGCCCGCGCTGTCCCACGCGCTGGAGGACCCCGGGGACCTGCCCTACTCCCCGGAGGCCGAGGAACGCTTCGCCCTGCTGGCCGCCGAGCTGCGCAGCCTGCGCGGGCATGCCGGGGAGCCGCTGCTGGAGCTGGTCCGCCGGATCATCGACACCTGCGGGATCGACGTCGAGCTCGCCTCCTCGGTCAGCGAGGCCGCCCGGGCCCGCCGGGAGAACCTCGACCTGTTCGTCAAGGCGGTCGCGGAGTTCCAGGCGATCGACGGCGCGGTCACCCTGCCCGCCCTGCTGGCCTGGCTGAGCGCCGAGCAGGACGGCCAGGGGCTCGACATCGCCACCCCGAGCGCCACCGACTCGGTCAAGCTGCTGACCGTGCACCGCGCGAAGGGGCTGGAGTGGGACACCGTCTTCCTCGTGGGCGCCTGCGAGGAGCGCTTCCCGCACACCCGCAGCCGCGGGCTCTGGCCGCTCCGGGTGGAGATCCTGCCCACCCCGCTGCGGGGGGACGCGCGCGACCTGCCCACCCTGCGCGGGCACGACAAGGCGGCCCTGGACCGGTACCGGCAGGACTCCAAGACGCACGAGGCGACCGAGGAGCTCCGGCTGGGGTACGTCGCGTTCACCCGGGCCCGCCACCACCTGGTGGTCTCGTCGTACCTGTGGGGCGAGGAGCGCAGGACGCCGCTCGGGCCCTCGCCGTACCAGGGGGTGGTCCGGGACGCCCTGGCCGACTGGGGCGAGGCCCCGCTGGCCTGGCACGACAAGCCGGACAGGGGCGCGCCCAACCCGCTGCAGGCCACGGTGCGCGAGGTCGCCTGGCCGGTGACCGAGCAGACCAGGGAGGCGCTGCGCCGGCTGGAGGCCGCCGAACGGGTCCGCGGGGTGCCTGGCCACGCCGAGGACCCACCGCTGGACGTGGTCGAGGCCGCGCGGGTGGCGCAGTGGGACGCCGAGCTGGAGTCGCTGCTGGCCGAGGCGAGTCGCGAGGACGCCGACGTCGTCGAGGTCCCGCTGCCGCCCGCGCTGTCGGCCACCGCGGTCGCCAGGCTGCGCGACGACCCGGCCGGCTTCGCCGAGGAGCTGGCTCGCCCGATGCCACGGCCACCCTCGCCGGCCGCCCGGTTCGGCACCCGCTTCCACTCCTGGGTCGAGGCGCGGTTCGGCCAGCAGGACCTCCTCGACCCCGACGAGCTCCCCGGCCGCGCCGACGCGGGCATCGACGACGAGGACGACCTGGCCGAGCTGGTCGCCCGCTTCGAGGAGGGACCCTTCGTGGACCGGCCGCCGTTCCGGGTCGAGGCTCCGTTCGCGCTGGTGCTGGCGGGGCAGGTGGTGCGCGGCCGGATCGACGCGGTCTACCGCGAGCCCGACGGCGGCTTCCTCGTGATCGACTGGAAGACCAACCGCGCCCCCACGGCGGACCCGCTCCAGCTGGCGCTCTACCGGCTGGCCTGGGCCGAGCTGCAGGGGGTGCCTCTGGCGCAGGTGCGCGCCGCGTTCTACTACGTGCGCAGCGGCGAGCTGGTCGAGCCTCCCGACCTGCCCGGGCGGGAGGACCTCGAGGCCCTCCTGATCGGCTGACCCGGCCGGGCCTCAGCCCAGGGCGGCCGCCAGGGCGATCTCGATCATCGTGCCGAAGGTGCGCTCGCGCTCCGCGGCCGTGGTCTCCTCGCCGGTGACGATGTGGTCGGACACGGTGCAGATCGCCAGCGCCCGACGGCCGTGCTGGGCAGCCAGCGTGTAGAGGGCGCTGGCCTCCATCTCCACCGCGAGCACGCCGTACTGCACCATCCGGGCGACCAGCTCGGGCCGTGCGGAGTAGAAGGAGTCGCTGGAGAAGATCAGCCCGACGTGCACCGCGGAGGCCTCCGGCATGCCCTGGGCCGCGTCGTACGCCGCCCGCAGCAGGCCGAAGTCGGCGATCGGGGCGTAGTCGAGGCCCTCGAAGCGGACCGTGTTCATCGAGGAGTCGGTGCAGGCGCCCTGCGCCAGCACGATGTCGCGGACGGCGAGCCGCTCGGTGAGGGCACCGCAGGAGCCGACGCGGACGACGGTGGCGACGTCGTACTCGGTGAACAGCTCGTGGGCGTAGATCGCCATCGACGGCTGCCCCATCCCGGACCCCTGCACCGAGACCCGCTGGCCCCGCCAGGTGCCCGTGTAGCCGTACATGCCACGCACCTCGCTGTAGCAGCGTGCGTCGTCCAGGAAGGTCTCGGCGATCCACCGCGCGCGCAGCGGGTCACCGGGCATCAGGACGGTCGGGGCGATGTCGCCGGGGGCGGCGCCGATGTGGGTGCTCATGGCACGACAGCGTAGGTGCTCGGCGGGCTAGGTTGAGCACCGTGAGCGCACCCCACCTCCATCTCGCCGCGCACGCCCACGACCGGGCCGGTGAGCGCCGCCACGACGAGGAGTGGCTGGCGGCCCGCTGGGCCGACCCGGCCAGCCGGGTGCTGGTGATCGCGGGGACGCGGCTGCGCCCCGTCGGGGGCAGGCTGCGGTGGGTGTCCCCCGCCGAGGCCCCGGAGGGCACCCGGCTCTTCCTGGGGGAGCGCGACGGCGTCACCCACCTGGCCGTGATCGTGGATCCGGCGCGGGCGCCGGGGGAGCGCGAGGACTGGGTCGGTCTGCGGGCCGTGCTCCCGGCCGTGGCCGAGGAGCGCGACGGGCCGCTGGTGCTGCACGCGGTCGGCCTCGCCGAGTGGCACCACGCGCTGCGCCACTGCCCGCGGTGCGGGACCCGGCTCGAGCCCCGGGCTGCGGGGCACGAGCTGGTCTGCCCCGGCTGCGCACGCGCACAGTTCCCCCGCACCGACCCTGCGGTGATCATGGCGATCAGCCACGGCGAGCCGGGGTCGCCGGAGGAGGTGCTGCTGCTCGGCCGGCAGGCCAGCTGGCCTCCTCGGCGGTACTCCACGCTGGCCGGCTTCTGCGAGCCGGGGGAGTCGCTGGAGGACGCGGTGCGCCGCGAGGTCCGCGAGGAGGTGGGGATCGAGGTGGGCGAGGTGCGCTACTTCGGCAACCAGCCGTGGCCCTTCCCGTCCAGCCTGATGCTCGGCTTCCACGGCCGTGCCGCCACCCGCGAGATCCGCGTCGACCAGCACGAGATCGAGGACGCGCGGTGGTTCACCCGCGCGCAACTGTCCTCCCAGGCCGAGGAGGGTGCCCTGGTCCTGCCCGGCACCGTCTCGATCAGCCGCTCGCTGGTCGAGCACTGGTACGGCGGGACGCTCCCCGGCTCCTGGTGACCCGTCGCAGTTTTCCCGGCATTCCTGCTGAGCCGTCGCAGATTGCCCGTCCGACGCGCCGAGTCCGGGAAAACCGCGACGGGTCAGCGGGAAAACAGCGACGGGTCGGCGGGGAGGGCGTCGAGGTCGGCCAGCTTGCCCTTCACCTGGGCCAGCGAGGGGTTGGTCATCGCGGTCCCGTCGGCGAAGACCAGGGTCGGCACGGTCTGGTTGCCGTGGTTGACCTGCTCGACCAGCCGGGCCGCCTCGGGCTCCTGCTCGATGTCGACGAGGTCGTACGCGATCCCCTCACGGTCCAGCTGGGCCTTCAGTCGCACGCAGTAGCCGCACCAGGGCGTGGTGTACATCGTGAACAGGCGGCTCATGCTGGGGTGTCCTCGCCGGCATCTAGGGTGGGGTGACGTCAGCCCAACTTACGACGCTCCGGAGTCTGTTCCCGAATGCCCGCCGCTGAGGCCCTCCTCACAGCCCTCGACCCCGAGCAGCGGTCGGTGGCCGAGGCGCTGCGCGGTCCCGTGCGCGTGCTGGCCGGCGCCGGCACCGGCAAGACCCGGGCGATCACCCACCGGATCGCCTACGGCGTGGCCAGCGGCGTCTACGCGCCGGCCGAGGTGCTCGCGGTGACCTTCACGACCCGGGCGGCGGGGGAGATGCGCGGCCGGCTGCGGACGCTGGGGGCCGGCGGGGTGCAGGCGCGGACCTTCCACTCCGCCGCCCTCCGGCAGCTGCGCTACTTCTGGCCGCACTCGCGGGGGACCCAGCTCCCGACGCTGACGGAGTCCAAGATGCCGCTGCTCGCGGCCGCCGCCCGCCGGCTGCGGCTCCGGGCCGACCAGGCCCTGCTGCGCGACCTGGCCGGTGAGATCGAGTGGGCCAAGGTGAGCAACGTGCGGCCCGACGACTACGCCGCCCTGGCCACCGCGCGCGGGCGCAGCGTGACGGGGCAGGACGCCGACACCGTGGCCCGGGTCCTCGTCGGCTACGAGGAGGTCAAGCGGGACCAGGGCCGGATGGACCTGGAGGACGTCCTGCTGCTCACCGCCGGCCTGCTCGTCGACGACGAGCGGGTCGCCGCCCAGGTCCGTCGTCAGTACCGGTGGTTCGTGGTCGACGAGTTCCAGGACGTCTCCCCGCTCCAGTCGGCGCTGCTCGGGCTGTGGCTCGGCGGGCGCGACGAGATCTGCGTGGTCGGCGACCCGGCCCAGACGATCTACTCCTTCGCGGGCGCCGACGCGACCTACCTCACCTCGTTCCCCTCCCGCTACCCCGGCACCACCTCCATCGAGCTGGTCCGCAACTACCGCTCCACCCCCGAGATCGTCGGTGCGGCCAACACCCTGCTCGCCGGCACGCCCAGCCAGTCGGTCCGGCTGCGCGCCGAGCGGGACCCGGGGCCTGCCGTGGGGTACACGCCCTACCCCGACGAGGTGAGCGAGGCCGAGGCGGTCGCGGCCCGGATCGCCCGGCTCTGCGAGGACGGTCTCGCGCCGTCGCAGGTCGCCGTGCTGCTGCGGATCAACGCGCAGACCGAGGCGTTCGAGGAGGCGCTGAGCGCCCGCGGGGTCGCGTACGTCGTACGCGGCGCCGCCCGCTTCTTCGAGCGCCCGGAGGTGCGCCAGGCGGTGACCCTGCTGCGCGGCACCGCCCGTGCCGCCGGCGCCGAGGAGGGGGCCGCTGCCGCCGAGGGCGGAGGGCTCGTCGCGCAGGTGCGCGACACGCTGGCCGGGATGGGGTGGTCGCCCGAGGCCCCCGTCGGCCGGGGCCAGACCCGCGATCGGTGGGAGTCCCTGCAGGCGCTGGTCGACCAGGCCGCCGAGTTCGCGCGCCAGGACGCCGCGACACTCGGCGGGTTCGTCGACGACCTGGACCGCCGCGCCGCCGAGCAGCACGCCCCGGTCGCCGACGGGGTCACCCTGGCAACCCTGCACGCCGCCAAAGGGCTGGAGTGGGACGTGGTGTTCCTGTGCGGCCTGCAGGAGGGCACCCTCCCGATCGTCTACGCCGAGACCCCGGCCGCGGTGGAGGAGGAGCGCCGGCTGCTCTACGTGGGGATGACCCGGGCGCGCCGCGAGCTGCACCTGTCCTGGGCAGTGGCCCGTCACCCCGGCGGGCGGGCGCAGCGCCGCCCCTCCCGGTTCCTGGACCCCCTGCTCCCGGCCGAGGTGGTCGCCGCGGAGGCACGTGCCGGGGCAGGCGGGCGCAGCCGGAGCCGGCGGGCGGTCACCTGCCGCGAGTGCGGGCGGGCGCTGCACACCGGCCCGGAGAAGAAGAAGGGGCGCTGCCACGACTGCCCGGCCTCCTACGACGAGGAGCTGTTCGAGCGGCTGCGCAGCTGGCGTCTGGAGCGGGCCGGCGCGGAGAAGGTGCCGGCGTTCGTCATCTTCACCGACGCCACCCTCCAGCTGATCGCCGAGCTCCGGCCGACCACGCCGCAGGAGCTGCTGCGGATCAGCGGCATCGGCCAGGCCAAGCTGGAGCGGTACGGCCAGGACGTCCTCGCGCTGGTCGGCTGAGCCCGTCCGGGACCCGAGAACAAAGAAATCCACGAAATACCCAGAAAAATGTTTGCCCATTACCGGGTCGACCCGGTAACTTCTTTCGTCAGAAACCCCAGCGCACTGGAGCCCGGCAGGCTCCGCGCCCGAGACACCGAGGAGGTGGCCCGATGAGCACGACCCAGACCTGGACGGCGATCCCGTCTCCTGCTGCCCCGGCCACCTACGGCCTCGGCCTCGGCGCGCCCACGTGCGCCCAGGGGGTTTCCCTCACCGGAAGCCGGGCGATGGAGACCATCGCCGCCCGCGTGCACGTGTCCGCGTTCGGCGCGGACCGCACCACGGACGCCGTCCCGGGGACCTCTGCCTGGAGACCGCCGATCTGCTGACACCCTCACCAGCTCGGCAACCTCCAGGCCGCGGACCCACACCATGGGATCCGCGGCCTTCTGTATTTCGCCACACCAGGTTCGACCAACCAGCAACGCGATCAGGTCAGATGAGGAGGGAAGCCATGACCACCAGCGTTCTCGACCGCGTGGACGCGGCCGCCGAGCAGATCACCCTGGGTGATCTCCACGACGTGGTGGGAAGGGACGAGCCGGAGCTGTTGCCCTGCCGGGCCAACGACCCCGAGCTCTGGTTCGCCGAGTCCCCCGCGGACGTGGAGTACGCCAAGGCGCTGTGCCAGGCCTGCCCGGTGCGCGAGCTGTGCCTTGACGGTGCACTCGAGCGCCGCGAGCCCTGGGGCGTCTGGGGCGGGGAGCTCTTCCTCCAAGGCGTCGTGATCCCGCGCAAGCGGCCCCGCGGCCGGCCCCGCAAGGACGCCGTCCGCGACGACGAGGTCGCCGCCTGACCGGCCGGACCAGCCCCGGCCACCACCCACACCATGAACATCACCAGAACACGGAGCACCATCATGAACCTCATGCACGAAGAGCTCGCTCGGGCACAGATGTCCGAGCGCCTGGGAGAGGCGCGTCAGTCGCAGCGTGGACACCAGCTCGTCCGCGCCCGCCGCTTGAGCCGCAAGGCCGAGCAGGCAGCGCAGCAGGCCCGCCTCGCTCTCGCCCGCGCGCTGTAGAGGGTCCTCACGACCCAGCCCTGATCGCGGGCCTACCGGGAGCCGGGTACGACGCCGTCGTACCCGGCTCCTGCCATGCCCGGCCCCTCCCGCCGGCGCTCACGTCCGACCCGGCCCGGACGCCGCCGGCACCGGGTACGGTGGCCCGATGGTCACCTGCGACTACTGCGGCCGCACCGCCGAGGAGGGCGCGGCGACGCTGGCCTGGACCACGGCCGTCGAGCACGGGCGGCGGTGCGCGTTCTGCCCGGAGTGCTCGCGGAGCCACCTGCGCGAGATCGAGGGGAAGCTCGACTCGGAGTTCTGGTGACCCTCAGCCAGCGAGCGCGTCGCCCCAGCAGCAGCCGCAGTGGGGGTGCCGGGCCCAGTGCCGGGGGGACAGGTCCAGGTCGCCGGTGAGCGCCACGCTGGCCGACCACAGGCTCGGGGTGCCGCCGTCGACCCAGGTGACCAGGTCGCGCACCGCCCAGCCCAGCGCCAGCACCAGCAGCGCCGGGTCGACCGGCTCCGGCACCGGCCGGGCGGTGTCCGGCGAGGAGTACTGCTCCACCACCAGTGCCCGGCGCGGGTCGCTCTCGGCCAGCCGGGCGTCGACGCAGCGCAGGCAGGCGGTCCGCCCCGGCCGGACGAACGGGCCCACGGTGAGCACCCCGTCCACGCAGGTGACCAGCAGGTGCGCGACCCCCTCGCGCATCAGCAGGTCCGTCGCGGACCGCGACGGCTCGCCCTCCCGGCCGAGCAGCTGCACCACGCCGGCTGCCGGGTCGGGAGCCACGGCGAGGCCGACCGCGGCCAGCAGCGGGTCGAGCAGCGCCCGCCA
>NZ_DAOMFK010000147.1:0-7670 GCF_035429765.1 Nocardioides sp.
CGGGCCGCTCGCACGGTCATCCGCAACGCGCGGGTGTTCGTCGGCGACCGGCGGGGCACCGTCGCCCGGGCGATCGCGATCGGCTGGGACGGCCGGATCCTCGCCGTCGGCTCCGAGCGGGAGCTGCACCGGCTGAAGGGGCGGCGTACCGAGGTGGTCGACGCGGCCGGCGGCACGGTGATCGCGGGCATCCACGACGGCCACGTGCACCCGATGTACGCGGGGCTGCGTGCCCTGAACCCCTCCCTCGGCGACGCCGAGCTCACCGCCGCCGAGGTGACGTCGCTGGTCTCCGGGTTCCTGGCGGACCCGGCGTACGGCGGCGAGCCCGACGCCTGGCTCACCGTCGAGGGGTGGAACCCGGCCGGGACGCCCTCCGACACGCTGCCCGACCGGGCCCTCCTCGACACGCTGGCCACCGCGCGGCCGCTGGCGCTCAACGGCTCCGACGGGCACAACCTCTGGGTGAACACCCGCGCGCTCGACCTCGCCGGGATCGACGACGCCACACCCGACCCGGTGGGCGGCGAGATCGTCCGCGACGGGACGGGCCGGGCGACCGGCGTCCTCAAGGACGCCGCCCAGGACCTGGTGAGGTCGCTGGTCCCGGAGCCGACCCCGGAGCAGATGTACGACGCGTTCGCGCGTGCCTTCGCCGAGATGGCCGCCGGGGGGATCACCACCGTGATGGACGCCTGGGTCGAGGAGTGGCAGCTGGACTTCTACCGCGCGCTCGCCGACAACGGCGCCCTGCCTCAGCGGGTGACGGCGGCCCTGCTGGCCCCGCAGGAGGTGCTCGGTGCGCCGGGGGACGTGCTCGCCGAGTTCCGCCGGCTGGCCCACGCCTACGACGACGTGCCGCGGCTGCGCTTCGGCACCGCGAAGGTGTTCATGGACGGGGTGATCGAGTACCCGGCCCAGACCGCGGCCCTGCTCGAGCCCTACCTGGACGAGAACGGCGTCCCCACCGACCACTACGGGGACCTCTACGTCGACGCGGCCACGATGGGCGCCTTCAGCACCGTCCTCGACGCGGCCGGCTGGCAGGTGCACGCCCACGCGATCGGCGACGCCGCCGTACGTGCCGCGCTTGACGGGTACGCCGCGGCGCGCGCCGCCAACGGCCTGCGCGGGCCCCTGCACGCCATCGCCCACCTGCAGCTGGTGCACCCCGACGACTACCCGCGGTTCGCGGCGCTGCGCGTGGTGCCGAACATGCAGCTGCAGTGGGCCACCCGGAACGTGTGGACGATGGACGCGCTGCTGCCCTACATCGGTCCCGAGCGGCACCGGCGTATGTACCCCGCCCGGAGCCTGCTGGCGGCGGGGGCGCCGCTGGCGGGTGGTTCCGACTGGCCGGTGGACCCGCTCTACCCGTGGAACCAGGTGCAGACCGCGATCGACCGGACGGGCCTCTACGGGGAGGGTGAACCGCTGTACCCCGAGCAGGGCATCTCGCGCCGGGCCTCGCTGCTGATGCACACGCGGGCCACGGCGTACCAGCTGCGCCAGGCCGGCCGCACCGGGACGCTTGCGCCCGGCAAGCAGGCCGACCTGGTGGTGCTGGACCGTGACCTCACCACCTGCCCGGTGGCCGAGATCCACCAGGCCGTGCCGCAGCTGACCATGGTGGGCGGGGAGACGACGTTCGACCTGTCGACCAGCACCGGCCGGGCGACCCGGCGCTCGATGGAGCGGGCGGCGAAGGCCGCGACCGCGGTCGGTGCCGGTCGGGTCGCGCACGAGGACCTGCCGGGACGCACTGCGGGCTGCCCCTGCACGGCGGGCGCGACCCACTGAGGGTTAGTACGGTCCCAACGCGGGGTCTCCCCGGCGTTTCCACCCCGCGTTGGGACCGTACTAACTGGGTGGGCGGGCTCAGGCCGGCGTGAGGGTGGTGTCCAGCAGGGTGCGCAGGGTGGCGAAGTGCCGCTCGCACGCCGCCTCGTCGTACACCGCCGTGTCGGCCATCGTGTAGCCGTGCCGGGCCCCCGGGTAGGTCTCGTTGACCGCCTCGAGCCCCGCGGCCGCCAGCGCCCGTCCGAGCCGGGCCACGGCCTCGGCGTCCATGGAGGCGTCCTGGTCGGCGTGCCCGAAGGCGAAGCGCGCCGTCGCGCCGCCCAGCCCCAGGTGCGGGCTGTCCGGTGAGTCGGTGGCCAGACCCCCGCCGTGGAACCCGCCGCACGCGGCCACCGTCCCCGGGTGCGCGCAGGCCGCCCGCACCGCCAGCCGGGCCCCCATGCAGTAGCCGACCACCCCCACGGGTGTCAGCACGTCGGGGCGTGCGGTGAGCGCCTCGAGGTACGCCGCGACGTCCGCCAGGGACCGGGCGGGTGTGAGCGCCCGGATCCGCGGCATGGCCTCGGCGAAGAAGGCCGAGCGCGCCTCGTCGGTGGTCAGCGGCGCGACCGGTGAGGTCTGGGCGGCGGTGCCCTGCCGGTAGAAGACGTGCGGCGCGAGCACGACGTACCCCCACGAGGCGATCCGGTCGGCCATCTCGTGGATCCGGGGGCGCAACCCGATCGCGTCCATGAACAGCAGCACCCCGGGCCTCGGGGCGCCCCCGTCCGGGAGGGCGAGCCACGCCTCGGCCGTCCCGTCGGCCGCGGGAACCTCGATCCTCATCCGGTCAGGCTAGTGCCGGTCACCGGGATAGTACGGTCCCAACGCGGGGTCGAAACGCCGCGCCGACCCCGCGTTGGGACCGTACTATCGGCCGGGTCAGGAGGAGCGGCGCGCCCTGGAGGCGAGCTTCGCCCGGGCGTGGGCGTCGAGGACCACCTTGCGGATCCGCACGGTGTCGGGGGTGACCTCCACGCACTCGTCCTCGCGGCAGAACTCCAGGCACTGCTCCAGCGACAGCCGCCGCGGGGGGATCAGCTTCTCGAAGTTGTCGGAGGTCGAGGAGCGGATGTTGGTCTGCTGCTTCTCCTTGGTGATGTTGACGTCCATGTCGTCGGCGCGGGAGTTCTCGCCGACGATCATGCCCTCGTACACCTCGGTGGTGGGCTCGACGAACAGCACGCCGCGCTCCTGCAGGTTCGTCATCGCGTACGCCGTCGCGGCGCCGGCGCGGTCGGCGACCAGCGACCCGGAGGCGCGGGAGCGGATCTCGCCGGCCCACGGCTCGTAGCGCTCGAAGACGTGGTGGGCGATGCCGGTGCCGCGGGTCTCGGTGAGGAACTCGGTGCGGAACCCGATCAGGCCGCGGGCGGGGACCAGGAACTCCATCCGGACCCAGCCGGTGCCGTGGTTGGTCATCTGCTCCATCCGGCCCTTGCGGGCGGCCAGCAGCTCGGTGATCGCCCCGAGGTACTCCTCGGGCGCGTCGATGGTGAGCCGCTCGACGGGCTCGTGGACTTTCCCGTCGACCTCGCGGGTGACGACCTGCGGCTTGCCGACGGTGAGCTCGAACCCCTCGCGCCGCATCTGCTCCACCAGGATCGCGAGCGCCAGCTCGCCCCGGCCCTGCACCTCCCAGGTGTCGGGCCGCTCCGTGGGCAGCACCCGCAGCGACACGTTGCCCACCAGCTCACGGTCCAGCCTGTCCTTGACCAGCCGGGCGGTGACCTTGGCGCCCTTGACCCGCCCCACCAGCGGGCTGGTGTTGGTGCCGATCGTCATCGAGATCGCCGGCTCGTCGACGGTGATCAAAGGCAGCGGGGCCGGGTTCTCCGGGTCGGCGAGGGTCTCGCCGATCATGATGTCGGGAATGCCTGCGATCGCCGCGATGTCACCCGGCCCGACCTCGTCGGCGGGGACCCGCTCCAGCGCCCGGGTCACCAGCAGCTCGGTGATCCGCACGTTCTTCTGCGACCCGTCACGCTGCAGCCAGGCGACGGTCTGCCCCTTGCGCAGGGTCCCCTGGTGCACCCGCACCAGCGCGAGACGGCCCAGGAACGGCGAGGCGTCGAGGTTGGTGACGTGGGCCTGCAGCGGCGCGCCCTCGTCGTACGTCGGCGCCGGGATGGTGTCGAGGATGGTGCGGAACAGCGGCTCGAGGTCGGGGGAGTCCGGCAGGCCGCCGTTCTCAGGCATGGTGAGCGAGGCGCGGCCGGCCTTGGCCGAGGCGTAGACGACCGGGAAGTCCAGCGCGTCCTGGCTGTGGTGCTCGTCGAGCAGGTCGAGGAACAGCTCGTAGGTCTCGTCCACGACCTCGGCGATCCGGGCGTCGGAGCGGTCGACCTTGTTGACGACCAGCACCACCGGCATGTCGGCGTTGAGCGCCTTGCGCAGCACGAACCTGGTCTGCGGCAGCGGGCCCTCCGACGCGTCGACGAGGAGCACGATGCCGTCGACCATCGACAGGCCGCGCTCCACCTCCCCGCCGAAGTCCGCGTGGCCGGGGGTGTCGATGATGTTGACCGTCATCCCCGCCGGCGCCGACGGGCCGGTGTAGCGGACCGCCGTGTTCTTGGCGAGGATCGTGATGCCCTTCTCCCGCTCGAGGTCGCCGGAGTCCATCACCCGCTCCGCGACGCCCGCCTCCTCCTGGTGCGCGGTGAAGGCGCCGGCCTGGTGCAGCATGGCGTCGACCAGCGTGGTCTTGCCGTGGTCGACGTGGGCGACGATCGCGACGTTGCGCAGGTCGTGGCGAGTGGTGGGCATGGAAGTACGACGTCGCTTTCGGTCGGGGAACTGGAGTCGCGCGGCTCCCGGGGTCGGGCGGCTCCGGGGCGGGCGACGGGTCAGTCTATCGGGGGCGCGGCGGCCCCCCGAATCGTCGTACCTCCAGGTAGTCCGCCGCGATTCTCATCATCTCGGGACGGGAAATGATGAGAATCGCGGCGGACCATCTCCGAGGTGGCGGAGGCGGGCTACCCACGGGGTGGGTCCGCGGCGATGATGGGGCCCATGGCCGATCCCGACACCACCCCGGCGGCGGCGCTCCGCGCCGCCCGCGACCACCTGGTCGAGGCCCGCGCGGACTACGCCCGCGCGCTGGAGGCGTTCGCCTGGCCCGACGTGGGGCCGACCTTCAATTTCGCCCACGACTGGTTCGACACCTGGGCCCGGGGCAACGAGCAGCCCGGGCTGGTGATCGTGGAGGAGGACGGCACGCGGGCGGCGTACTCCTTCGACGAGCTGGTACGCCGCTCCGACCAGGTCGCCCGCTGGCTGGCCGACCGCGGGGTCGGTCGGGGGGACAGCGTCGTGGTCATGCTCGGCAACCAGGTGGAGCTGTGGGTGAGCATGCTGGCGCTGCTCAAGCTCGGCGCGGTGATCATGCCGACGACCACCGCGGTGGGCTCCCCCGAGCTGGTCGACCGGATGGAGCGCGGCCAGGCCCGAGCGGTGGTCGCCAACGCCGTGGACACCGCGAAGCTCGACGCGGTGCCGGGCGACTACGCCCGGGTCTCGGTCGGGCCGGCGGACGGCTGGCACGACCTGGCGGGCGCCCAGGACGTGGAGCCGGCGCCGCTGCCGCACCCGGGCAATGGCACCACCGACCGGTTGCTGCTCTACTTCACCTCCGGGACGACCAGCCGGCCCAAGCTGGTCGAGCACACCCACCGCTCCTACCCCGTCGGCCACCTCACCACGGTCTACTGGCTCGGGCTCCGGCCCGGCGACGTGCACCTCAACATCTCCTCGCCGGGGTGGGCCAAGCACGCCTGGTCGAACTTCTTCGCCCCCTGGCTCGCCGAGGCCACCGTCTTCGTCTACAACTACTCGCGCTTCGACGCCCCCGCGCTGCTCGAGCAGATCCGCGACGAGGGGGTGACCACGTTCTGCGCCCCGCCGACGGTGTGGCGGATGCTCATCAACGCCGACCTCTCCGGCGGGCCCGGCAGCCTGCGCGAGGCCATCGCTGCCGGGGAGCCGCTCAACCCCGAGGTGATCGCGCGCGTGCAGCAGCAGTGGGGGCTCACCATCCGCGACGGGTTCGGCCAGACCGAGACGACCGCGGCGATCGCCAACCCGCCCGGGCAGCCGGTGGTGCCCGGGTCGATGGGGCGGCCGCTTCCCGGCGTACCGGTGGTGCTGGTCGACCCGCTCACCGGCACCCGCGTCGACGGGGCGGGGGAGGGCGAGATCTGCCTGGACCTCGCGGCCGAGCCGCTGACGCTGATGACCGGCTACCAGGGCGACCAGGCGCGCAACTTCGACGCCATGGCCGGCGGGCACTACCACACCGGCGACCTCGCGTCTCGCGACGCCGCGGGCTACATCACCTACGTGGGCCGCACCGACGACGTGTTCAAGGCCTCCGACTACAAGGTCAGCCCCTTCGAGCTGGAGAGCGTGCTCATCGAGCACCCCGCGGTCGCCGAGGCCGCGGTGGTCCCTGCCCCCGACCCGGTCCGGCTCGCCGTGCCCAAGGCGTACGTCGTGCTCGCGCCCGGGCACGAGCCGACCGCGGCGACCGCCGAGTCGATCCTGGGCTACGCACGCGCCCACCTGCCGCCGTACCTGCGGGTGCGCCGGCTGGAGTTCGCCGAGCTGCCGAAGACGATCTCGGGCAAGATCCGCCGGGTCGAGCTGCGCGGCCGGGAGAACGAGCGCGCCGAGGAGCGGATCGCCGGGGAGTGGCGCGACGAGGACTTCCCGGGGCTGAAGGGCTGACCCCTCGGGGTGACGTGGCCCTGGGAAATCCGCCCGGGGGCGAGTAGACCTGCTCCATGGGAACCACGCGCCGTCCCGCTCGCTGCCACTTCGTACCGCCGTACCTGCTGGCCTCGATCGTCGCGGCCGGCCGCCAGGGGGAGGCGGGCCCGGGTCTCGGGGACCGGGCGGCGGGCCGAAGCGCCCAGCGGACGCTGCGGCTGGACGCGAGGTTCCGCGCCGCCCGGGAGGCCGGGCCGGTGGAGGGCGTCGACACGGGGCCGGCGTGGAGCGTGCACACCGCCGCGAACGGGACCACGCTGCCGGGGCGGCTGGTCCGCTCCGAGGGGCAGCCGGCCTCGGGGGACGTCGCCGTGGACGAGGCGGCGGTGGGCGGGTCGGGGGCGCTGGCGCTGTTCGCCGACGTCTACGGCCGCAACTCCTACGACGACGCAGGGGCGACCGTCGTGATGACGGTGCACTACGGCCGGGACTACGACAACGCCTTCTGGAACGGCCGGCAGCTGGTCTTCGGTGACGGCGACGGCAGGGTCTTCGACCGGTTCACCAAGCCGGTCGACGTGCTCGGCCACGAGCTCACCCACGCGGTCACCGAGCACACCGCGGGGCTGGTCTACCGTGACCAGCCAGGTGCGCTGAACGAGTCGATGTCCGACGTGTTCGCCGCCTGCGCCAAGCAGCGGATGCTCGGGCAGAGCGTCACCGAGGCGGACTGGCTGATCGGCGCCGGTCTCTTCCTGCCCGGGGTCCGTGGCCGCGCGCTGCGGGACATGGCGGCGCCGGGTACGGCGTACGACGACCCGGCGCTGGGCCGTGATCCCCAGGTGGGGCACATGGACGACTACGTGCGCACCACCTCCGACAACGGCGGGGTGCACCTGAACTCCGGGATCCCGAACCGGGCGTTCTACCTGGCCGCGACGGCCATCGGGGGGACGTCGTGGGACGGGGCCGGCGCGATCTGGTACGCCGCGCTGACCGGCTCGGCTGTCGGGCCCACGACCGGCTTCGCCGGGTTCGCCGCCGCGACGGTGGCGGCGGCGGGGGCCCACTCCGACGCGGTCGCGGCGGCCTGGGCGCAGGTGGGCGTGGGCGCGGGGGAC
>NZ_DAOMFK010000148.1:0-7612 GCF_035429765.1 Nocardioides sp.
CGCCAGCAGCTTGTCGATCTCGCCGTGGACGTAGTCCACGCCCATGTCGACGCGCACCTGGTCGAGGTCGGTGAGCACGACCGGCACCTGGAGCCGGCGCACGAACAGCAGCGCCAGCTGGCTGGCCATCAGGCCGGCCCCGACGATGCCGACCTTGGTCACCGAGCGTGCCAGCGACCGGTCTGGGGCGCCGGCCGGCCGCTTGGCCCGCTTCTGCACCAGGTCGAAGGAGTAGAGGCTGGCCAGCAGCTCGGGGGTCCTCGACATCGCCTCGAGCGCCTCGTCCTCGGCGGCGAAGCCTTCGTCCCGGGTCGAGGTCCGTGCCCCCGCGATCAGCTCGAGCGCGCGGTACGCCGCCGGGGAGGCACCTCCGGTCTTCGCGTCGGCGACCGCACGTCCGTGGGCCACTGCGGCGTCCCAGGCCTCGCCCCGGTCCACCTCGGGCCGGGTCACGCTGACTCGCCCGGAGAGCACGTCGGCGGCCCAGAGCAGCGACTGCTCGAGGTAGTCCGCGCCGGAGAAGCACGCATCGGCCAGGCCGAGCCCGAAGGCCTGCGCACCGGTGAGCGTCCGGCCCTGGTTCAGCGGGTTCTCGATGATCACCTGGACCGCCTTCTCCGCGCCGACCAGGTTGGGGGTGAGCCAGGTGCCGCCCCAGCCGGGGACCAGCCCGAGCATCACCTCGGGCAGACCCAGCGCAGGGGCGGAGTCCATCACCGTGCGGTAGTCGCAGTGCAGGGCCACCTCGAGGCCGCCGCCCAGGGCGAGCCCGTTGATGAAGCCGAACGACGGCTTGCCGCCCTCGCCCAGCTTGCGGAACACCGCGTGACCGAGCTCGGCCACCACCCGGACGGCGTCCGGGCCGCCGCCCGCGATCGAGGTGAGGTCGGCCCCGGCCGCCAGGATGAACGGCTTCCCGGTGATGCCCAGCGCGGTGACCTCGGGGTCCGCCAGCGCCGCGTCGATCGCGGCGTTGAGCGAGAGCAGGCCGCGGGGCCCGAAGGTGTTCGGCTTGGTGTGGTCCTCGCCGTTGTCCAGCGTGATCAGGCCCAGCACCCCGGCGCCGCCGGGGAGCGTGACCGTGCGCAGCTTGGCCTGGGTGACGCGCTCGGCGTCGGAGGCGATGGCCTCGGCACGCGCGAGAAGGGTCTCGATGCTCATGCGGCTGCTCCGTTCCAGCTCGGGTTCTCCCAGATGACCGTGCCCCCCATGCCGAGGCCGATGCACATGCTGGTGAGGCCGTAGCGGACGTCGGGCCGCTCCTCGAAGCGGCGGGCCAGCTGGTTCATCAGCCGGACGCCGGAGGAGGCCAGCGGGTGGCCCATGGCGATGGCGCCGCCGTACGGGTTGACCCGCGGGTCGTCGTCGGCGATGCCGTAGTGCTCGAGGAGCGACAGCACCTGCACGGCGAAGGCCTCGTTGATCTCGAAGGCGCCGATGTCGTCGATGGTCAGCCCGGCCTTGGCCAGGGCCTTCTCCGTGGACGGGATCGGCCCGGCACCCATCACCTCGGGCGCCACGCCGGCGAAGGCGTAGGACACCAGCCGCATCCTGACCGGGAGCCCCAGGTCGCGCGCCGTGTCCTCGTCGGCGAGCACGCAGGCGGTGGCGCCGTCGTTGATGCCCGCCGCGTTGCCGGCGGTCACGTTGCCGTGAGCGCGGAACGGGGTCTTCAGGGTCGCCAGCGACTCCATGGTGGTGCCCGGACGCATGGGCTCGTCGGTGGTCGCCAGCCCCCAGCCCAGCTCCGCCGACCGGGTGGCGACCGGGACCAGGTCCGGCTGGATCTTGCCCGCGGCGTAGGCCGCCGCAGCCTTCTCCTGGGAGCGCACGGCGAACGCGTCGGCCCGCTCCTTGGTGATCGTGGGGTAGCGGTCGTGGAGGTTCTCGGCCGTCTTCCCCATGACCAGCGCGTCGGGGTCGACGAGCCGCTCGGAGAGGATGCGCGGGTTGGGGTCGACCCCCTCGCCCATCGGGTGCCGGCCCATGTGCTCGACGCCGCCGGCGATGGCCACGTCGTAGGAGCCGAACGCGATGCCGGCGGCCGTGGTCGTCACCGCGGTCATCGCACCGGCGCACATCCGGTCCACCGAGAAGCCCGGCACGCTGTCGGGAAGCCCGGCGAGCAGGGCGGCGGTGCGGCCGATGGTCAGGCCCTGGTCGCCGATCTGGGTGGTCGCGGCCACCGCCACCTCGTCCACCCGGTCGGGCGGAAGGGTCGGGTTGCGGCGCAGCAGCTCACGGATGCACTTGATGACGAGGTCGTCGGCGCGGGTCTCGGCGTACTGGCCCTTCGCCTTGCCGAAGGGGGTGCGTACGCCGTCGACGAAGACGACCTCTCGCAGCTGTCGGGACACGAAGTCTCCTTCGAAACGAGGACAGGGGGCGATCGCCCCTGCGGGCGGGGTTCGTGCCAAGGTTACCCTCGGGTAACAACGAGCGCACCGGGCAGGGGTGTGGCCCCTGTCACCCCGGTGCCGCACGGCCCGGCTCCCCGGCCGGGGGAATAGGGTGACGGGCACCCGGCGCTGACCCGTCAGTTCTGGCGAGCCGACGAGCGAGAGGAGCCCGCGTGAGCAGCGGATCGAGGCTGGTCCACATCGTCGACGAGCGGCCGGACCTCGTCGGGACCTCCGAGCTGAGCATGGTCGTCGCCCTGCACGGATTCCTGGACGCGGGCTCGGCCGGCGTGAGCGCGGCCACCCACCTGGAGTCGCTGAGGGAGGGCAAGGTGGTCGCCACCTTCGACGTGGACCAGTTCCACGACTACCGCGCCCGGCGGCCGGCGGTCTCCTTCGTCCAGGACCACTACGAGAGGTACGACGCGCCGCGGCTCGTCGTGCGGGTGCACCGCGACAGCGCGGGCACGCCGTACCTGCTGCTGCGCGGTCCGGAGCCCGACAACCGCTGGGAGGCCTTCTGCGAGGCCGTCCGCGAGGTCGTCGAGCAGATCGGCGTCACCCGGGTGGTCCAGGTGGGTGCGGTCCCGATGGCCGTGCCGCACACGCGGCCGATCGCGATCACTCCGCACGCCAACCGCCCCGAGCTGCTGACCACCCAGAGCCCCTGGCGGGGCGAGCTGCGGGTGCCCGCCAGCGCCCAGGCCCTGCTCGAGCTGCGGCTGGGGGAGTGGGGGCACGACTCGCTCGGCTACGTGGCGCACGTCCCGCACTACCTCGCTCAGCTCGACTACCCCAAGGCGGCCCTCGCACTGCTCGAGCAGGTCGAGCGGGGCGGTCGACTCACCATCGACCTCACCGCGTTGCGGGCGCAGGCCGAGGAGCGCGAGCTCGAGATCTCCCGCTACCTGGAGGCCAACGCCGAGGTGGCCGCGGTGGTGGCCGGCCTGGAGCAGCAGTACGACGCGTTCCAGCAGGCCGAGCAGTCCGGCGCCAACCTGCTCGCCGACGAGGAGCCGCTGCCCACCGGCGAGGAGATCGGGCGGCAGTTCGAGCAGTTCCTCGCCGGGCTGGACCAGCCCGATCCGGGCCGCCCCGACTCCGGCCGGGAGGACTGAGCGTGCCCTCGTCCGCCGAGGAGCTGTGCGAGCTGCTGGACCTGGAGGTGCTCGACCTCGACCTGTTCCGGGGCCGGCAGCCCGAGACCGACCTACAGCGCGTCTTCGGGGGGCAGGTGGCGGCCCAGGCGCTGATGGCCGCCCAGCTGACCGTGCAGCCGGAGTACGTCGTGCACTCCCTGCACTCCTACTTCCTGCTGCCCGGCGACCCCGCGGTGCCGATCATCTACGACGTGCAGCGGCTGCGGGACGGGCGCTCGTTCGGCAGCCGGCGGGTGGTCGCTCGCCAGCACGGCCGCGAGATCTACTACCTGGCGGCGAACGTGCAACGGCCCGAGCCGGGTCTGGAGCACCAGGACGCGATGCCGGCCGTGCCACCTCCCGACGAGGGGCTGGACTACCTGGAGCTGCTGCGTGCCCGGGGCGTGGGCAACGCCGAGACCCTGGCCCGGGAGTGGTCGGCCCTGGAGCTTCGCTTCGTGGCCGGTCCGGGCAACGGCACGGCGCCCGACCCGGCGCACCCCGGCCGCGTACGGCTGTGGATGCGGGTGAACGGCGACATCCCCGACGACCCGCGGCTGCACCTGGCCGCGTTCACCTACGCCAGCGACATGACCCTGCTCGGCGCAGCCATGGTGCCGCACGCGCCGCTGACGTTGAGCTCCCCGGAGGTCCAGCCGGCGTCGCTGGACCACTCGCTGTGGTTCCACCGCCCGTTCCGGGCCGACGAGTGGTGGCTCTACGACCAGTGGTCGCCCACCGCCACCGGCGCCCGCGGGCTCTCGCTGGCCGGGGTGTACGCCGCCGGCGGCACCCGGGTGGCGACCGCTGCCCAGGAGGGCCTGATCCGGGTGCGACGCACCCCCTGACCTCCGGGACCCACCCGGTCCAGGGTGGACGCTTATAGCACTACATCGTTGTAGTTTCGTGACAGACACGCCGACCCGCCGTTACGGTTGAGACTCCTGTGGCGTGAGTGCACTTCTGAGACGGAAGTGTCGGGGCCACCCCGGTCGACGAAGGTGACGCACCGCATGACTCCGAGATGGTTCGCCCGAACCCTGCCGCTGCCGGTCGCCGCGGTCGTCACGCTGGGCCTGACGCTACCGGCGTCCGCCGTGCCGCTCAGCGATTTCGAGATGCCGTTCCCCTGCGGCCAGGCCTGGACCGGCACCAGCCGGCCCAGCCACAGCCCCAGCTCGAAGGCGATCGACTGGAACCGCACCGACGACGTGGGCGACCCGGTGGTGGCCGCCGCCCCCGGCGTCGTCGAGGTCGCCGACACCGTCGACAACAGCGGCTACGGCAAGTGGGTGCTCCTCGACCACGGCAACGGGGAGTCCACCATCTACGCCCACCTGTCCGAGGTGACCGTGTCGGCCGGCCAGTCGGTCGACCAGGGGACCCAGATCGGCAACGTGGGCACCACGGGCAACAGCACCGGGCCCCACTTGCACTTCGAGGAGCGCCAGAGCGGCACCGACGTCGACGCGTGGTTCCACGGCGTCAAGTTCGTGATGGGCTCCACCCAGACCTCGCAGAACTGCGTCGACGTCCCGCTGGCCGCGAACATGGTGGCCGGACCGGTGTGGGAGGTCGTGGTCTACCAGCGGGCGGCGGCCTCCACGTTCGTGGTGCACCGCGCGAAGCGGCCACCGAAGCGGATCACCTTCGGCACCTCCACCGACGAGCCCGTGCTCGGCGACTGGGACGGCGACGGGCACGCCAATGTGGGGGTCTTCACCCCCGCCACCCGCACCTTCTCGCTGCAGACCCCGGCCGGGACCCGCTCGGTCGTGCTCGGCCTGCGCGGTGACAAGCCGGTCGCCGGCGACTGGGACGGCGACGGCACCTGGGAGATCGGCGTGCGCAGGCCCGGGAAGGGCACGTTCCGGCTCCGGCAGGCCGACGGCCGGGTGGCGGTCGTCAGCTTCGGCGACGCCGACGACATCCCCCTCACCGGCGACTGGAACGGCGACGGCGTCACCGACCTGGGGCTCTTCGACCAGGCCACCGCGACCTACACCCTGCGCATCGTGGACGCCGACGGCCTCGCCTGGACCGCGACCGTGCCGTTCGGCGAGCCCGGCGACCTGCCGGTGGTGGGCGACTGGGACGGGAACAGCAAGACGGACCTGGGTGTCTGGGACCCCGCCACCGCGACGTTCCTCCAGCGGCGGGCACCGTCCCCCTCGGCGGCCAAGCGCACGGTGACCGCCATCAGGTTCGGCCGGGCGCGCTGAGCGCCCTCAGCGGGCGGGGGCGCCGGCCGCGGCGAGCGCCGCGGACACCAGGTGGTCGCGCACCTGCTCTCGGGTGATCCGACCGATCGTCGGGACGCCCGGCTCCACCTCGGCCACCAGGATTCCGACCCGGGCGAGCTGGAGGGCCCCGAGGCCGGTCGCGTAGAGGATGTTCGCCACCAGAACGGGGTCGGCGACCGAGAACTCCCCGTACGCGACGCCCCTCTCCAGCGCCGCGACCAGCACCGACAGGCACCCCGAGATCGCCTTGCCCAGGGGCAGCCGCGCCGGCGGGGCCACCGCGTCGAGCAGCTCCTCGCCCGGCTGCAGCATCAGCGACTGGGCGCAGTCCACGAACGCCGGGTGCTCGGCGCCGTACTCCACGAAGGCCGTGACCAGCGCAGCGACCTGCTGCCGGGGCTCCGTACAGCCCGCGACGGACTCCTCCAGCGCGGCCCGCAGCTCCTCGAGGTAGCCGACCAGCGTGAGCGCGAACAGCTCCTCCTTGCCGGTGAAGTGCCGGTAGAGCACCGCGCGGTTGATCCCGACCGCCGAGACGATGTCCTCGACCTGGGTCTCCCGCACCCCGCGCTCGTCGAAGAGCCGGCGGGTGGCCGCGATCAGCTCCGCCTCCCGCTGCCGACGGCGGCGCTCGGCGGCCGGCCGTTTCCCCTCCGGTGCCGGCCGCTCGCTCACCCGGTGAGTCTAGGCGCCGTCGGGGCCGGCTCCGCGGGCCTGACCGGCGCGGCCCCCGGAGCTCACCGCACGAGGTCCCGGACCGACTGGACCGTGTCTGCCTCCTCGGGACCCTTGTCGTCGCGGTAGCGGACCACCCGGGCGAAGCGGAGCGCGACGCCGCCGGGGTAGCGGCTGGACCGTTGCACGCCGTCGAAGGCGACCTCCACGACCTGCTCCGGCCGGACGTGGACCACGTGGCCTTCGCGATGGGTCTCGAGTGCGAGGAAACGCTCGGTCTGCCAGGCGAGCATCTCGTCGGTCATCCCCTTGAAGGTCTTGCCGAGCATCACCAGCGTCCCCGTCGCGGGGTCCCGCGCGCCGAGGTGGATGTTCGACAGCCAGCCCTCTCGGCGGCCGCTGCCCCACTCGACGGCGAGCACCACCAGGTCCAGCGTGTGCACCGGCTTGACCTTCACCCAGGCGGCCCCGCGCCGCCCGGCGTCGTAGGGCGCCGCCAGGTTCTTGACCACCACCCCCTCGTGGCCGGCGGCCAGGGCGTCCACGAGGAACGCGTTCGCCTCCTCCGGGTCGCCGGAGACCAGCCGGGGCACCCGGTTCCGGGCCGGCACCACCCGGTCGAGGGCCGCCAGCCTGGTCGCCGCCGGGGCGTCGAGCAGGTCCTGCCCGTCCAGGTGCAGCAGGTCGAAGAAGTACGGCGTGACCGTGGTGCCCGCGCGCTCGGGCACGCGGGCGGTCCGCGACGCGGTGTCCTGGAACGCCTGGGGGCGGCCGGACCCGTCGAGCGCGAGCGCCTCCCCGTCGAGGACGAGACTCCTCGCGGGCAGCGAACGCGCGAGCGCGACGACCTCGGGGAGTCGGGCGGTGATGTCGTCGAGGCTGCGCGTCGCGACCCGCACCTCGTCGCCGTCGCGGTGCACCTGGATGCGGATGCCGTCCAGCTTGACGTCGACCGCGACCCGGTCACCACCCGCCTTGACCATCGCGGCCGCCACGTCGGGCGCGCTCGAGGCGAGCATCGGCAGCACCGGGCGGCACACCTCGAGCCCGATCCCGGCCAGCGCCTCGACCCCGCCCTCGAACGCGGAACGCACCATCGGCACCGTGCCGCCGGCCAGCATGGCGGCTCGGCGCACCGCCGCCAGCGGCACGTCCG
>NZ_DAOMFK010000149.1:0-7595 GCF_035429765.1 Nocardioides sp.
TCGAGAAGCCGCTGGCGGCCGGGGTGACGCCCATCGGCAGGGACCATTCCGAGTATCTGGGCGACACGGTCGGCAAGGTCGCCGGCGAGAAGGCCGGCATCTTCAAGCGCGGTGCGCCGAGCGTCATCGCCCTGCAGGACTACCCCGAAGCACAAGCGGTGCTGGAGCGCGAGGCCGCCCGCACCGCACCGGTGGACGAGCCGGGGGACGGTGCGGACGACACGCCGCTCTACCTGCGACGCTTCCGCGAGCGCCAAGGGGGTGGGAAGGGCCTGGGCGAGACGGTCTCCTTCGACGGGGAGAGCCTGGGCACCACCCGGGCCTGGGCGGAGGTCACCCGGACGAAGGAGATCGTCCCGGAGCGGCGCGACCAGCTCGCGTCGGTGACCGCCGACATCTACCTGGTCCGCCACGGCGAGACCCAGGGCTACTCCTCGGAGTCCGGCCTCACCCCGCTCGGCGCCTGGCAGGCGCACCGCCGCGGCCAGGAGCTGGCCCGCCGGGTGCAGGACGGCCACCACGTGGAGCTGGTCTGCGCGCCGACCAACCGGGCGCGGCAGACCGCCGAGCACCTGCGCCGCGGGCTGCTGGACAACATCGCGCTCTTCGGCCGCGAGGACGCCGCCGTGTCCGAGGTCCACGACGACCACAACTTCATCAACTTCCGGGTGGCCACCCCGGAGGGGCCGCGCGACGTCACCTCCGCCTTCCGGATCTACCACCGCGAGATGGAGAGGTACGAGCGCATCGGGCTCGGCGAGCGGCCCGGCTGGCTGGTCGAGGTGGACCGGTTCTGGGGCATCCAGCAGGGGGGCGGAGACCCGATCACGCACTGGCTGACGATGCCGATGCTCTACTTCGAGCCGCCCGTCTCGGCGGTGCGGCGCTTCTGGCGCGGCATCGTGGAGCTCCAGAGGCACGCGGCGGCCAGGCAGATCGTCGTGGCCACCCACTCCGGACCCATCCGGGCCTTCGCGACGGCCGCCATGGGCTACGACCCGGGTGAGCCGTTCAACACCGAGTTCGTCCGGATCCGGCTGCTCGAGGGCGGGGTGACCGCCCTGGTGCTCTACCGGAACCGCGTGCAGGAGGTGGCCGTCCCCGACCTGGCCGCCCTGCCACCGTCCACCGACCACCGCTTCGAGACCACCGGAAGGGAGGAGTGATGTGTGACCGCCCGCACGTGATCACCTTCGACACCCTCGTCGAGGAGTTCAAGCCCGTGGTGGGAGGCAAGTGCGCCTCCCTCGGCACGATGAGCCAGGCCGGTCTCCCGGTCCCGCCCGGCTTCGCCGTCACCACCTCGGTCTACGCCGACGCCAAGGGCATCGCCACCGACTACGGCGAGCTGACCGCGATGCTCCGTGCGGTCCCGGTGGGCGACATGGCGGGCCTCGCCACGGCGGCGGCCACCGCCCGGGAGATGGTGCGCCGCTGGCCCATCCCCGAGGAGTCCGCCCAGGAGATCCGGGAGAAGTACGCCGAGCTCAGCGCCTACTGCGGGGTGGAGGACGTCCCGGTGGCGGTGCGTTCGTCGGCGACCGCGGAGGACTCCCCGGACGCCTCGTTCGCCGGCGAGCACGACACCTACCTGTGGGTGCGCGGTGCCGACGAGGTGCTGGACAAGGTCCGGGCCTGCTGGGCCAGCCTGTTCACCGACCGGGCGATCGCCTACCGCGAGGAGATGGGCTACGACCACACGGCGGTCGACATGGGGGTGGCGGTGCAGAAGATGGTCCGGCCGCGGGCCGCCGGGGTGGCCTTCACCCTGGACCCGACCAACGGGGACCGGTCCGGCATCTGCATCGACTCGGCCTGGGGCTTCGGCGAGGGCGTGGTGTCCGGCGAGGTCACCCCCGACAACTTCCTGGTCGACAAGGTGATGTGGTCGATCAACCGGCGGGTCATCTCGCCCAAGACCCACGCCTACCTGCTCGCTGAGGACGCCATCGACTTCGTCGAGCTCGAGCCCGAGCAGGCGAACCGGCCCTCGCTCACCGACGAGGAGATCGTGGCCATCGCGCGGCTGGCGCGCACCGCGGAGAAGCACTACGGCTGCCCCCAGGACATCGAGTGGGCCGTCGACGGCGACCTGCCCGACGGGGAGCACGTCGTACTGCTCCAGGCCAGGCCCGAGACGGTCTGGAGCAAGAAGCCCCACCAGGTCAGCACGCGGAAGGACCTGATGACCAGCATCGTCGACACCCTCGTCAACCCGCTGTACTCGCGCAAGGGAGGGGCGTCGGGATCCTGACTCGGGGGCCCCGACACCCGCAGCACCACACCACCCACCCACCGCCCGACCGCCGCGCCGGGCACACCACCGGAGGACACACATGGCCGATCGATTCCCGAGCCCGTTCGACATCGAGCCGCCGGCGGGCGCCGAGGGCTGGGAGGAGCTCTACACCTACTCCTCGCTGTTCAGCGCGGAGCGCCGCGAGTACGAGGAGGGCGGGTTCTGGTTCCAAGACGGCGTGCACTGGCCCGAGGCGATGACCCCCTGGGACGTCACCTTCCTCGAGTACGCCCTGGCCTCGCTCTCGCAGTACAACACCCGCCACTACCTGATCCCGCCGGCGCTCGGGGTGGACTACCGGATCCTCAACGGCTACGTCTACCTCTCCCCGGTGCCGGTCGCCACCCCGGAGGAGATCGAGGCCCGGGTGCCGCACTTCCTGGAGCGGGCCGGGTACTACTTCGGCAACTGGGACCGCCTCTACGACGACTGGCTGGTCAAGATCCGTGAGCTGGTCAAGGAGATGACCGAGCTGGACGTCAGGCCGCTGCCGGTGATGGAGGACATGGAGGTGATCACCTCCGGCGCCGGCAAGGGCTCGGGCGACGACCTGCTGGCCACCTACCACCGGCTGCTGGACCTGGGCTTCCGGCTCTGGCAGTACCACTTCGAGTTCCTCAACCTCGGCTACGCGGCGTACCTGGACTTCTTCGGGTTCTGCAAGCAGGCATTCCCGAGCATCCCCGACCTGGCCATCGCCAAGATGGTGGCGGGGGTCGACGTCGACCTCTTCCGGCCCGACGACGAGCTGAAGAAGCTGGCGCGGCTGGCGGTCGAGTCGGGAGTGGACGGGGCGTTCGGCTCCCGTGACCCCGCGTCGATCCAGGCGGCGCTCGGCGAGTCCGAGGCCGGGCGCGCCTGGCTCGCCCGGTGGGACGAGGCCTGCGAGCCGTGGTTCAACTTCTCCACCGGCTCGGGCTTCTACCACTCCGACAAGATCTGGATCCAGAACGTCGAGGTGCCCTTCGGCTACATCGCCGACTACATCGAGAAGGTCAAGGAGGGGGTGGACCTCAACCGGCCGATCGCGGCCCTCCACGCCGAGCGGGACCGGGTGGTCGGGGAGTACCGCGACCTGCTCACCTCCGACGAGGACCGGGAGGCCTTCGACGGCAAGCTCGGCCTCTCCCGCACCGTCTTCCCCTACGTGGAGAACCACAACTTCTACGTCGAGCACTGGGCCCACTCGGTGCTGTGGCGCAAGATGCGCAACTTCGGGGAAGTGCTCCAGGGCGCCGGCTTCATCCACGAGGTCGACGACGTGTTCATGTTCAAGCGCCACGAGCTGGCCGAGGCGCTGTGGGACCTCTACTCCGGGTGGGCCGTGGGCGCCCCGTCCCGCGGACCGGGCTACTGGCCCCAGGAGATCCAGCGGCGCCGCGGCATCCTCACCGCGCTCAAGGGGTGGTCCGCCCCGCCGGCGCTGGGCGTCCCCCCCGAGGTCGTGACGGAGCCGTTCACGGTGATGCTGTGGGGCATCACCTCCGACTCGGTGGCGGCCTGGCTGCAGTCCGGCGAGGGCGGCGCGGAAGGGTCGCTCTCCGGCTTCGCCGCCTCGCCCGGCCTGGTGGAGGGCCCGGCCCGGGTCATCTTCAGCGCCGACGAGATCGGCGACATCCAGGACGGCGAGATCCTGGTCGCCCCGCTCACCGCCCCGTCCTGGGCCCCCGTGTTCGGCAAGATCAAGGCGACCGTCACCGACGTCGGCGGGATGATGAGCCACGCCGCGATCGTGTGCCGTGAGTACGGCCTGCCCGCCGTGACCGGCACCGCCTTCGGGACCAAGAAGATCGCGACCGGGCAGATGATCCGGGTCGACGGCAACACCGGTCAGGTGAGCGTCCTGGACTGACCCCCTGCCCCCGGGACCGTCCCCCCACCGGTCCCGGGGGCGCCACCCCCGCCCGCGAGGAGAAGAGAGACACCCATGCTGACCGTGGAACAGAACGAAGAGCTCACCCGGGTAGGCCCCGGGACCCGGATGGGCGAGCTGCTGCGCCGCTACTGGTACCCCATCGCCTTCGAGCAGGACTTCGACGAGCGACCCACCAAGTCGGTGCGGCTGCTCGGGGAGGACTGGACGCTCTACAAGACCCCCTCGGGCAGGTACGGCATCGTCGGTGAGTACTGCCCCCACCGCCGCGCCTCGCTGACCTACGGCGTCGTCCACGAGGACGGCATCCGCTGCGGCTACCACGGCTGGAAGTTCGGCTTCGACGGGCAGTGCGTCGAGCAGCCGGCGGAGACCGACAACACCACCTTCAAGGACAAGATCAAGGCGCACGCCGGGGTGGCCCAGACCATGGGCGGCATGGTGTGGGTGTACGTCGGCCCGGCGCCGGTGCCGGAGCTGCCCCGCTTCGACGTCTACGTCCTGGACGGGATCCGGGACGTGGGCGTGGCCACGCTGCCGTGCAACTGGCTGCAGATCATGGAGAACTCCGTCGACCCCCACCACGTGGAGTGGCTGCACGGCTACTACTTCGACTTCGTCGGCAGGATGGAGGGGTTCGAGGCCCCCAAGTCCTTCCAGAAGAAGCACGTCAAGGTGGCCTTCGACGAGTTCGAGTACGGCATCATCAAGCGCCGCGTGCTGGAGGGCCACAGCGAGAGCGACGACGACTGGGCCGTCGGGCACCCGCTGATGTTCCCCTACGGGATGCGGGTCGGTGGCCAGTGGATCGACCAGATGCAGATCCGGGTGCCGATCGACGACACCACCACCTGGAAGCTCTTCTACTCCCTCCACCACCCCGAGGGCGGGGTCTGGGAGCACCAGGAGCGGCCGGTCGTCTACGACTACGAGTGGATGGACGAGAACGGCAACTTCATCACCAACTACGTCGAGGGGCAGGACGTGATGGCGTGGGTGTCCCAGGGTGCGATCACCGACCGCACCCAGGAGCACCTGGGCCGCTCGGACCAGGGCGTGGCGATGCTGCGCAAGATGTTCAAGGAGGCCATGCAGTCCGTCGAGGACGGCGAGGACCCGCCGGGCGTGGTGCGCGAGAAGCACGACGTGATCCACCTGCCGTGCGAGAAGGACAAGTTCGGTGCCGGAACCGCCTTCACAGACCAGTGGATCACCGGGGGCTCGATGAAGTACTCCCCGATCCGGGACCAGCTGCTGGCGCTGCACCGCGACGCCGCGGTGGCCCGCGAGAAGGCGGGCTCGAGTGGCTGACCACTCCCGCGACGGCTGGATGACCACGCACCACCGGGAGGTGGCGCCGTTCGACCCGGCGCTGCCTCCCGACCCGCACCGGCTGCCCCCGCGCAGCGAGTGGTTCTCCCCCCACGCCGAGCGCCACCTGCTGGACCGGCCGCGGTTCTGCCCGATGTGCGGCAGCTCGCTGGAGCGGGGGCTCACCTCGGAGTGGTGGGTCGCCGAGGACCGCGTCTTCCTCACCTGGTGCGCCGCCTGCCACTGGACCGGGAACGTGGTGCTCTTCGACCGCGCGATCATCGAGGAGCCGGAGCACTAGTGGCCGACCCGGCACACGTGGCGGCCGACCCGGCGGCGTCGGTGCGGCGCCGGCGCGGCACCGCCCTGGTGCTGGACTTCGGCGGCCCCGTGCTGGTCACCCCGTTCGAGCTGGTCGGCGACCTGGGACCGGACGCACCGGCGTACCGGCTGCTCCACGAGCGCGGCCCGATGGCGCCCGCCGACCGACCCGACGAGGAGTGGCGCCAGCTGCAGGCCGGCGCCCTCACCGAGCGCGAGTACTGGGACCGGCGGGCGCAGGAGTGGGCCGAGCAGGGCGGTGGGGGCGAGGCCGTGCGCGAGATGATCGCGCACCTCTACGACCCGCCGCGACCGGGCATGGTGCGGCACGGGGCGCTGGAGCTCATCCACGACGCACGGGCCGCCGGGTGCCGCATCGGCGTGCTCACCAACGACCTGCGCGCCTTCCACGCCGAGGAGTGGATCGAGCAGATGCACGTGCTCGACGAGGTCGACGTGCTGGTCGACGGGTCGGTGGAGGGTTACCTCAAGCCCCACCGCCGGCTCTACGAGGTGATGGCCGACCGGCTGGACGTGGGCTTCGCCGAGATGGTCTTCGTCGACGACCAGATGACCAACGTGCGCGGCGCGCAGGCGCTCGGGATCCCGACCGTCGTCTTCGATCCCCGCGACCCGGAGGCGGCCTACGCCCAGGTGCGCGGGCTGCTCGGGCTGGTCCCTCAGGAGGTGGACTGATGGTCGAGCAACGTGAGCTCCGCGTGCAGCAGATGACCTGGGAGGCCGAGGGGGTCATCTCGGTCCGGCTGGTCCGGATCGAGAGCCGTGACCCGCTGCCCCCGTGGTCGCCGGGCGCCCACATCGACGTGTACGTGCCGGACGGCACCACCCGGCAGTACTCCCTGTGCGGAGACCCGCACGACCTGTCCTCCTACCAGATCGCCGTGCTGCGCGAGCCGGAGTCGCGCGGCGGGTCGGCGTACCTGCACGAGCAGCTCCGGGTAGGTGACCAGCTGCTGGTCACGCGTCCCAAGCACCACTTCAACCTGGAGGAGGCGCCGTTCCACGCGCTGGTCGCCGGAGGGATCGGGATCACCCCGATCATGACCTTCGCCGAAGAGCTGGCGCGCACCGGTCGCCCCTACTCGCTGACCTACGGAGGCCGCACCGCGGCGACGATGGCCTTCCGCGACCGGCTCGGCGCCCTCGGTGGGGCGGTCACCTTCCTCGCCGAGGACGAGCAGGGCCGCCCGGACCTCGACGCGATCGTGCGCTCGCTGCCGCCGGGCGGACTGGTCTACGTCTGCGGGCCGCTGCCGCTGCTGCGGGCCGTCGAGGCGGCCGCCGAGGCGGCGTACGGCGCGGAGCAGGACGTGGTCCGCTTCGAGCTGTTCTCCCGGGCCGGGGTGGAGGAGCCGGAGCCCGTGGCCGTCCCCGACGGGGAGACCTACGAGCTGGTCCTGACCCGGACGGGGCACACCTTGCGGCTCAAGCCCGACGCCAGCATCCTCGACGTCGTGCTGGCGCTCGGGATCGAGGTCGAGAACGACTGCCGCGACGGCATCTGCGGCTCCTGCGTCACCCGGGTGCTCGCCGGAACCGTGGACCACCGGGACCTGGTGCTCACCAAGAAGGAGCAGGCGGCGATGGACCAGATGATGATCTGCTGCTCCCGGCCCACCAGCACCCGGCTCGAGCTGGAGCTCTAGCACGACACGTTGTTCCCGACGAATCGGGACCGGGCAGCGGTGCGCCTGGTCAGGGTCTCGCCGTCACCGCGCGTCAGGCTGCCAGCGGAAGAACCTGAGTGCCACGAGCAGAGCGCCGAGGCCC
>NZ_DAOMFK010000150.1:0-7553 GCF_035429765.1 Nocardioides sp.
CAGGCAGGTGCCGCCCGCGAGCAGGTCGAGGACGGCGTCGGACACCCGTTCCACAGCCCCCAGCACAGCACGCGACGCGGACCCGGGCAGCAGCGTGCGCCACGGCCTGTGGACGGCCGGCTCACCCCACGTAGGTGAGGGTTCCCAGGGACACCCCCGGGAGGCGCACCGTGCGCTCGGCCTCGGCGAGGTCCATGACCGCGCGCGCGGACGCGACGTAGGTGGGCTGCTCCGCGACCGGCGAGCTCACCAGCCAGCGCATCTGCCCGCGCAGCGTCGTGGGGGGGATCGGCGTGTCCCCCGCTGACCCGTCGATGGGAATGGCGCGCACCTGGGAGAGCCGCTGGGCGAGCGGAGAGAGCACCACGAGGGAGATGGGCGTCCGCCAGCCCAGGTCGCGCACGCGCAGCGGCGCGTCGAAGTCCGCGTGGACCGGCCGGGCGGGGGTCAGCAGCGGGCGCCCGTCCAAGCCGCGCCCGATCCGGCACATGACGAGGGAGTCGGTGTGCCTCCCGGCCAGCGCCGCGACCAGCCGGGTGCCGTCCCGCGACACGGTCACCGCCCGCACCCGGGCCCCCGTGATGCCGGGAGCGTCGACCTGGACCGCCCTCCCGCCACGCACGAGCGAGACCAGCGCGCCGTCGTCGCGACGGTCCACCAGCCACAGCCGTCCGGTGAGGTCCCACATCGGGGGGAGCAGGTCGGTGCCGCCGCTGACGACCTGGCGCACCTGTCGGCTGGAGCCGTGCAGCTGCGAGCGGAGGACCCGGCCCGAGGCCGTCACCCCTGCCACGCGGGACCCGTCGATGCTCACCGCGACGCTGCGCAGACCCTGGTCGACGCGGCCCATCGGCCCGTCCACCGGGCGCATCTCCTCCACCGAGCCGCTCACCAGGACGCCGTCTCGCAGGGCGAAGAGCTCGTCGGTGGCCAGCATCCCCGCCGGGTCGTACGCCGCGCCGGCGGACACCGGGAGCACCTCGCTGTCCCCCGGCAGGTCGACCGGCTGCCCCCCGATGGTGACCTTGAGTGCCCGGATGCCCGGCACCTGTCGCAGCGTCCAGGCCAGCTGGGCCAGCATCAGGCCGGTGGTCTGCGGGGTGAGCCGGGAGGCGTCGCCCTGCAGGGCGATCTCTGCGACACCCGCACGGGTCACCGGGACCGAGAGCCCGGCGGTCAGACCTGGCGGGAGGAACGTGCGGTAGACGCGACCCAGCCCGACCGGCGGCCCCAGCAGCAGGTTCGAGGTCAGGGCGGTGGCCAGCTGGTCCCCACGCGGGAGGTAGACCGGCTCGGGCACCACGACGGTGGCGGTCGGGTCGAAGAAGTACAGCGACACCTGCTGGAACCGGGGCTCGAACCAGGTGTCGGGGACGACCAGGGCATCAGGCGCACGGGCGATGCGCCACTCGCCGTTCTCGAGGGTGACCGGGAAGCGCAGCGTGCTGCGTGCACGCGGGAGCGAGCCCAGCCACGACCCCCGCGCGTCGAGGTGGTCCGCGCCCAGCAGCCGCACCTGGACCGGGTTGCTGCCGAAGGGGCGGGTCTTGTCCGCGTAGGTGATGATCTCGCGCTCGGGGTCCCAGTCGTCTGCGGCGCTCTGGGTGAGGTACTCGCGCGCCACGCTGGTGGACATCGGCGAGGCGGTCATGGCGTCCAGGAAGTGCAGCACGATGTCGCTGGCCGTCTCCCCCGGCGTCGGTGGCTGGACGACGATGTCCGCAGGGTCGTCCGTGCGCAGGCCGGAGTCCTCCTCGGCCGTCACCACCGGCCCCTGTTCGGGCAGCGAGACGCAGCCGGTGAGCACCGCCGTCGCCAGCAGGAGTGCGGGAAGCAGCCGGGGTCCGCGGCGGCGTGGGCGGGTCACACCTTCTCCTCGACGTCCTCGGGAACCAGCGGCAGCGGACTGCTCTTGAGGGTCTGGCCGGCCCACCTGGGTAGCGTCAGGCGGAACCGGGTGCCCTTGCCGGGCTGGCCCCAGGCCTGCAGCCAGCCCCCGTGCAGCTGGGTGTCCCCAAACCCGATGGACAGACCCAGGCTGGGCCCGCCGCTGGTGCGCGCCCGAGCCGGGTCGGCGCGCCAGAACCGGTTGAAGACCAGCGCCGACTGCCCCGGCTGCAGCCCCACCCCGAAGTCGCGCACCGAGACCGCAGCCGCCTGCTCGTTGCCCGCGACCTGGATGACGATGTCGCCGGACTCGGCGTGGTCGATGGCGTTGGTGACCAGGTTGCGCACAATCCGCTCGACCCGGCGGGCGTCGGCCTCGGCCAGGCACGGCCGGTCCGGGGCGTCGACGAGGATCCGGGTGCCCCGGGGCTCGGCCAGCAGCCGCGTCGAGTCCACGACCCGGGCGACCACGTCGGCGAGGTTCACGTCATCGAGGTGCAAGACGGCGGCTCCAGCGTCGAACCGGCTGATCTCGAGAAGGTCGGTGAGCAGCCGCTCGAACCGGTCCAGCTCGGTCTGCAGGAGCTCGGCGGCGCGCGCGGTCGCGGGGTCGAAGGAGCGGCGGGCGTCGTGCAGCACGTCTCCGGCCATCCGCACCGTGGTGAGCGGGGTGCGCAGCTCGTGGGAGACGTCGGAGACGAAGCGCCGCTGCACGCGGCTGAGCTCCTCCAGCTGGCCGATCTGACGCTGCAGGTTGGAGGCCATCTGGTTGAAGGACGTGGCGAGCCGGGCCAGGTCGTCCTCGCCCCGCACGCGCAGCCGTTCCTGGAGCTGGCCGGCGGCCAGTCGCTCCGCCACCTGACGGGCCATCCGGATCGGGGTGACCACCTGCCGGGTCACCAGCCAGGTCATCCCGGCGACCAGCACCAGCAGCAGCCCGGCGGCGGTGAGCAGCGCTCGGGTGACCAGGGCGAGCGTCTCCTCCTCGTCGACGAGCGGGAACAGGTAGTACAGGACGTAGGACTGTCCGTCGGCCGGCAGGCGCACCTCCGAGCCGACCACGATGCCCGGCACCCCGGCAGCGGCGACCCCCTTGCCGCGGACCCGGGCGTAGGTCCAGGCCGTGCTCGAGGAGTCCTGGAAGTGCTGGTGCAAGGAGTCGGGGACGCTGGTCACGTCCAGTCCCGAGCTCGAGATCGGGTCGCCCGCGGCCAGCGGGGCGCCGGTGGCCGTCACCGGCCCCGACAGGACGACGGAGTAGCCGCGCAGCGCCGCACGCTCCTTGATGGGGTCGAAGAGGTCGCGCCGCTGGCCCGCGACGTCCAGGTCGGTGCCGGGGACCGCGGCCAGCCGGGACCTCGCCACCGCGGTCTCGGCGCTGGCCTCGGCGACCACGGCGTCGACGCGGTGGGCGAGCAGCCCGTCCCGGGTCTGGTGCAGGAGGAACCAGCCGGTGACGGTGAACACCAGCGCGGAGAGCAGCACCGTGCTGGCGACGACCCTGGCCTGGATCGAGCGGCGCCAGAAGGTGAGGATCCGGCGGAGGGCTGCCGGCAGGCTGCGTTCGGCCATCGCGTGGCCCGGCTAGACCGATCCGGCGCGGTACCCCACGCCCCGGACCGTGACCACGATCTCGGGGTTCTCCGGGTCGTGCTCGATCTTGGAGCGCAGGCGCTGCACGTGCACGTTGACCAGCCGGGTGTCGGCGGCGTGCCGGTAGCCCCAGACCTGCTCCAGCAGCACCTCGCGGGTGAACACCTGCCACGGCTTGCGGGCCAGGCAGACCAGCAGGTCGAACTCCAGGGGGGTGAGGTTGATCGGTCGCCCGGCCCGGGTCACCGAGTGCCCGGCCACGTCGATGACCACGTCGCCGATGCCGAGCAGGTCGCCGCCCGGCACGTCGAGTCGACGGAGCCGGGCCCGGATCCGCGCGACGAGCTCCTTGGGCTTGAACGGCTTCACCACGTAGTCGTCGGCACCCGACTCCAGTCCGAGGACCACGTCCACCGTGTCGGTCTTCGCGGTGAGCATGACGATCGGCACGCCCGACTCGGCGCGGATCTGCTTGCACACGTCGATGCCGTCCATCCCCGGGAGCATCAGGTCGAGCAGCACCAGGTCGGGCTGGTGCTGCCGGAACGCCGCGAGCGCCTCGTCGCCGCGCGAGCACACCCGCGAGTCGAACCCCTCCTGGCGCAGCACGATGGTGAGCATCTCGGCCAGGGACGCGTCGTCGTCGACGACCAGCACGCACCCGTTCGGGGTGGGCTCCGCAGGCTCGGTCATGCCGTCAAGTGTGCCAGCACGGTCGAGTCAGTACCGGTAGCGCTCGGCCTTGTACGGACCGGTGACCGGCACGCCGAGGTAGGCGGCCTGGTCCTCGGTGAGCTCGGTGAGCCTGACGCCCAGAGCGGGCAGGTGCAGCCGGGCGACCTCCTCGTCGAGGTGCTTGGGGAGCACGTAGACGCCGACCGGGTACTGCTCGGTGCGGGTGTAGAGCTCGATCTGGGCCAGCACCTGGTTGGTGAACGAGTTCGACATCACGAAGCTGGGGTGCCCGGTGGCGTTGCCGAGGTTCATCAGCCGACCCTCGGACAGCACGATGACGGCGTTGCCCGCGGGGAAGGTCCACACGTCGACCTGGGGCTTGACCGTGGTACGCCGGACGCCGGGGTAGGTCTCGAGGCCGGCCATGTCGATCTCGTTGTCGAAGTGGCCGATGTTGCCGACGATGGCCTGGTGCTTCATCCGCGACATCTGGTCCGCGGTCACCACGTTCCGGTTGCCGGTGGCGGTGATCACGATGTCGGCGACGCCGAGGACGTCCTCGAGCGTGCTGACCTGGAACCCGTCCATCGCGGCCTGCAGTGCGCAGATCGGGTCGATCTCGGTGACGATCACGCGAGCCCCCTGGCCGCGCAGCGACTCCGCGCAGCCCTTGCCCACGTCGCCGTACCCGCAGACCACGGCGACCTTCCCGCCGATCAGCACGTCGGTGGCGCGGTTGATGCCGTCGACCAGGCTGTGGCGGCAGCCGTACTTGTTGTCGAACTTGGACTTGGTCACCGAGTCGTTGACGTTGATGGCCGGGAAGAGCAGCGAGCCCTCCTTGACCATCTCGTAGAGACGGTGCACCCCGGTGGTGGTCTCCTCGGTGACGCCCTTGATGTGGTTGGCCACCCGGGTCCAGCGGTTGCCGGACTCGGCCAGGGACCGCGCGATCACGTCGAAGATGATCCGCTGCTCCGCGCTCTGCGCGGTCGACGGGTCGGGGGCCGTCCCGGTCTTCTCCGCCTCGACGCCGAGGTGGACCAGGAGGGTGGCGTCGCCGCCGTCGTCGAGGATCATGTTGGCGTACTGGCCGTCGGGCCAGTCGAGGATCTGCTGGGTGCACCACCAGTACTCCTCGAGCGTCTCCCCCTTCCAGGCGAACACGGGGACGCCCGCGGGCTCCTCGACCGTGCCGCGAGGGCCGACGGCGACCGCGGCGGCGGCGTGGTCCTGGGTGGAGAAGATGTTGCACGAGGCCCAACGGACCTCCGCGCCGAGGGCCACCAGGGTCTCGATGAGCACGGCGGTCTGCACGGTCATGTGCAGGGAGCCGGCGATCCGCGCGCCGGCCAGCGGTCGGCTGGCGGCGTACCGCTCCCGCATCGCCATCAGGCCGGGCATCTCGTGCTCGGCCAGGGTGATCTCGGTGCGGCCGAAGTCGGCCAGGCTGAGGTCGGCCACCTTGAAGTCCATGACAGGTCCCTCCCGGACAACGTCTCGGGCGCACCGCGCGCCGTGTCGGAACAGGGTAGACCGGGCGGTGGACCGACGCAGAATCCTCGAGCGAGGTCGTCGAAGGCGTCAGTGGCCGGGCCCGGACACCGGCGTCGGGCGGGCGGTCGGCTGGTGGTCGGCGCGGTAGATGTCCGGCTCCAGGTAGATCACCCGGGCGGTCGGCTCGGCGGCCCGGATGGCCTGCTCCGCCTCGTCGATCGTCGCGGCGAGGTCGGCGGCGGACACACCCGGGGCGACCGCGAACTTGGCGGCCACGAGGAGCTCCTCCGGCCCCAGGTGCAGGGTCTTGAGGTGGATCACCCGCTCGACGCCGGTCGGCTCGGTGAGCGCGGTGGCGATGCGGGCCTGGGCCTCCTGGGTGGCCGACTCCCCCAGCAGCAGGCTCTTGGTCTCCAGCGCCAGCACGATCGCCACGGCCACCAGCAGCAGGCCGATCATCGTGGTGCCCAGCACGTCCCACAGAGGGTTCTCGGTGAGCACGTTGAGCCCGACCCCCAGGAAGGCGAACGCCAGCCCGAGGAGGGCGGCGAAGTCCTCGAGCAGCACCACGGGAAGCTCGGGGGCCTTGGCGCGGCGGACGAAGGCCACCCACGGGACCCCGCCGCGGATCTTGTTGGACTCAGCGATGGCGGTGCGGAACGAGAACGACTCCAGCACCATCGCGATCGCCAGCACCACCAGGGGCAGCCACCACCAGGTGGGGTCGACACCGGTGTCGTCAGGGTGCTCCTGGATGTGGTGCCACTTGTGGTACGCCTCGTAGAGCGCGAAGAGGCCGCCCACGGAGAACAGCACGATCGACACCACGAAGCTGTAGAGGTAGCGCTCCCGTCCGTACCCGAAGGGGTGCTGCGGCGTGGCGGCCCGCCGCGACCGGCGGCCGCCCAGGAGCAGCAGCACCTGGTTGCCCGAGTCAGCCAGCGAGTGGATCGCCTCGGCCAGCATCGAGGAGTTGCGGGCCAGCAGGTAGGCGACGAACTTGGTGACCGCGATGCCCAGGTTCGCCAGCAGCGCCGCCACCACCGCGCGGGTCCCGCCGTCAGCCGCCATGGGCGGAAGGGTACAGAACCCGGCCGGTGGCCGCTCAGCCAGGAACCAGGGCCAGACCGAGGTACTCCGCCGCGTAGCTGCCGGTCAGCATCAGGGAGGCGTAGCGGGCCACCTCGGTGGTGGCGTCGGTGGAGAGCGTCTCGACCCGGATGCCGCGCTCCGCGGCCGCGGCGCGGAGGCGGCCGCGGTGCTCGGCGAGCACGGGGTCCTCGGCACCGTCGTCGAGCACGACCAGCACGGGTCGGGCGGCGGCACCGTCGACGAGCGGGTCGTCGAAGACGTTGCGTCGCGCCGCGGCCTCGAGGACCGGAAGGAGGTGCTCGGCGTCCCCGGCGATCGCGGTCCGGCCGCTGGCCCGGCGCAGCGACTCCGCGACCCGTCGAGCGGCTCGCGCGGCCAGCACCGAGCCCCCCCAGACCACGGGGACCGCGTCGGCGAGGGCGATCGCCAGCGTCTTGGCGGGGTTGACCGCGAGGTCGCGGTGCGGCGAGCAGGCCACCGCCACGTCGTCGAGGGCGGTCGCCACGCTCTCGGCGTCCGCCCGCGGCCCCAGCCCGCCGTGGTCGAGGAAGTCGAGCACCACCACGGCGGTGGCGAGCTGGTCTCCGGTGACCGTGGGCAGCAGCGTGGTCCAGCGGCCGGCCGCGTGCTCGGCCACCAGGGAGCGCGAGGGGCAGGCGACGACCACCTGGCAGCCCCGGCGGACCGCCTCGGCGGCCGCGGAGGCCGTGTCGGGGTCGGCGCCCAGCGGGGCCAGGACCACGACCAGGTCCATCGCGCCGGCCCACCCGGGCAGGCCGGCGGTCGGCCAGGCCACGAACGGCACCGGG
>NZ_DAOMFK010000151.1:0-7487 GCF_035429765.1 Nocardioides sp.
CGCGCGGGCCACCGGCACCGCCCGGGTCGCGGTGGCCCCGCCCGCCAGCCCGCCCCGGCCGCTCGCGCTGCCCGACACGCTCACCGTGGAACCGGGTCGCACCGCCACCGTCGACCCCCTGGCCAACGACGTGATCGCGGCGGGGGACCGGGTGGTCGTGGAGCTGGTGCAGCCTCCGGCGGGGGTCCGGCTGGCCTCGCCGACCGGACCGGTCACGGTGGCGACGCCCGGGGGAGCCCCGGGCCGCACCGTGGAGGTCGTCTACCGGCTCAGCAACGGCCTGGAGAGCTCCCAGGCCACCGTCACCGTGCGCACCGCGGCCCCGTACAACAACCCCCCGGTCGTCTTCGACGCGTTCGGCCGGGACACGCCCGCTCCCACCGTCCGGATGGACGTGCTGTCCGCGGCGTACGACCCGGACGGTCCCTCGTCGGGCCTGCGGGTCACCGACGTCACCGCGCCGCCAGGGACCCCGGTGTCGGTCTCGCGGGGCCGGATCACGGTCACCAAGGCCGCGCAGCCGACGGTGCTCGCCTTCCGGGTGGAGGACGCCGACGGCGGGGCGGCGATGGCCCAGCTGTTCGTCCCCGGGCGGGTCGCCGCGCTCCCCACGGTCAAGCCCGACGCCCGCATCTCGCTGGCCCCCGGGGAGTCACTGCGAGCGCGGTTGTCCGACTACGTCGACAACCCCGCCGGCAGTGCCGTCCGCTTCACCGCTGCCGACGCGGTGACGGGCTCACCGGCGGCCGGGGTCGAGGCCCAGGTGACCGGCTCCGCGACGTTCTCCGTCCGGGCCACCCCCGGCTACACCGGGCCGGGCGCGGTGTCGTTCGTGGTCACCGACAAGGGCGCCAACACGCCGGGTGCTCAGCGGGTCGTGCTCACCGTGCCGGTCCAGGTCGGCTCCTCGGCGCCGGTGCTGCGCTGCCCCACCGACCCGGTCACGGTGCCTCAGGGGGGCAGCATCGCGCTGGACGTCGGCGTGATGTGCAACGTCTACACCCCCGACCCCGCCGACCGGTTCGGCCTCTCCTACTCCGCCGAGTGGGCCGGCCCCGTCGCGGGGCTCACCCTGGCCACCCGGACCGGGAATCCGCTGGTGGTCTCCGCGGACCCCTCCGCCCGCGTCGGCCGCGAGGGTCTGCTGCTGGTGCGGGCCGGGCGCAGCGAACCCGACCGGCTGCGGGTCCGGGTCGGCGGTGCCGGCGCACCCGCCCTCTCGCCCATCCAGATCTCCGACCTGAAGGCCGGCGAGACCCGGCGCGTCGACCTCGCCAGCCACTTCACCGCCGGGGTCGCCACCCCACGGCCCACGGTTGTGCAGGTCGCCCGGCTGGCAGGCACCGGCGTCGAGGTCACCCCCGTCGGCGGCTCCACGGTCCTGGTCCGAGCGGACGCCCGGGCGTCCGGACACGCCGAGTTCAGGATCGTGATGAGCGACGCCGGCCCGACGGCGCAGCGGGCCAGGCTGGCCAGCAACGTGCTGAGCCTGGACCTGCTCTCGGTGCCCGAGACACCCCGGCCACCGGTGCCGGGCGCCGGCGTCCGCAACGGGGAGGTGCACCTGACCTGGGCCGCCCCGCGCGCGAACGGAGCCTCGATCGACTCCTACGAGGTCCGGGTCAGCGACGGCTCCAGCCGGCGCTGCGCCACCACCTCCTGCGACATCACCGGCCTCACCAACGGGCGCAGCTACCGGTTCAGCGTCCGAGCCCACAACGCCGTCGGCTGGTCGGACCCGAGCGCCCCGTCGCGCAGTGCCCAGCCCGACGCCGTGCCCGGGCCGGTCGGTCAGATCCGGCTCACCAAGCAGGGGGACGGGGCGCTGACGATCGCCTGGAGCCCGCCGCAGACCGTCACCTCCCACGTCCACAAGTACCTCGTGACCTGGCGTGGCGGCGGGCGAGGCTTCAGCACCGGCCCCTCCTTCATCGCCACCGGCCTGGACAACGACAAGACCTACCGGTTCACCGTCTACGCCATCAACGACAAGGGGATGGGTGAGGGCCGGACCTCGTCACCGTTCCAGTCCGCCGGCAGGCCGGGGCGGCCCGCGGCGCCGACCATCGCCGACACCCCCTCGGGCTCCGGGGACACCGCGACGCTGACGGTCACGTGGCCTGAGGTGGAGGCCAACGGCCCCTACCCGGTCCTGTACACCCTGTCGCGCAACGGCGTGGGAGTGCCCCAGTGCCAGGGCGTCCCGACCACGTCCTGCACCATCGAGGGGGTGCCCTACGACGGACGGACCTACTCCTTCGCGGTCGGTGCCTACGCGGGCAGGAACTACAGCCAGGGCCCCGCGAAGGGCTGGCAGGCCGTGGCCAGACCGGCGGAGTGGGGCCGGTGGACGGTGGACGCCACCGGCGTCGACGGCCAGGCCCGCGCCGACTTCGTCGTACCCAGCTCCCGGGGCCGGCGCTCGGACGTGTCGATCTGGGTGGACGGCGTCCAGCGGTTCTTCCGCTCCGACCTGTCCGGCGCGGTCAGCCGCACCTTCTCGGTGGGCGACAACGACGGTCCGCACACGGTGTGGCTGCGGGTGTGCAACGAGAAGGGCGAGAGCGACGGCGGCTGCACCGACTCGAGCCGGCTCCAGGTGCAGACCTACGGTCCCCTGGAGACCTACCACATCCTGGCGATCCGCTCGGTGGTGGACGGCACCCGCCTGCGGTGGGAGGTCGACGTCGACACCAACGGCGCCCCGGCCAGCGTCCTGCTGGAGAGCAGCGCCCGGCCCGACCTCCGCTTCACCCTCACCGGGGTGGACAGGCAGACCGTGCGCACCGAGTTCCTCGACCTGGGCTACTCCGCCCGGGAGGAGGTGCGGATCACGCTGTTCGACGACTCCGAGCGCGACCGCGGCCCGGTGCTCAAGCGGGCGGTCGACACCACCCCCGACCCGCCGGATCCCGTCGTGCAGGTGCGCCGGGGCAGCCTGTGCAGCGACGATCCCGCCTCCCCGCTGCCGCGCTGCCACCCCCCAGGAGCCGGCCCGGACTGCGTCGACCCCAGCTGCGGCTTCGTCGAGCTGGTGCCCGCACACTTCCTCTCCCCGGTGACCTGCGACCTCACCGTGCAGGGAGGCGCCGGCGACGTGACCACGGTGGGCCCGATCCCGGACGACGCGCCGTTCGAGACCTCGTTCTACGTCGGCTCGCCCGGCGACTGGGTCAGGGCCGAGTGCCACGACGCCTCCGGGACCCGGTCGGACGACGACCGGTACACCTGGCCCGGTTAGCCTTGCTCGCCCCCACCACGGAAAGAGTTCCATGACGATCTCGCTCGAACAGGCCGGCTGGTTCCGACAGACCTTCGACCAGCTGACCGACCACATCGAGAAGGCCGTGCTCGGCAAGCGGCACGTGGTCCGGCTGGCCCTGACCTGCCTGCTGTCGGAGGGGCACATCCTGCTGGAGGACTACCCGGGAACCGGCAAGACGATGCTGGCCAGGGCGCTGGCCAACACCGTGCGGGGCAGCCACGCCCGCATCCAGTTCACCCCGGACCTGCTGCCCTCCGACGTCACCGGAGTCACGGTCTACGACCAGCACAAGCAGACCTTCGAGTTCCACCCGGGACCGATCTTCCACACGATCGTCCTCGCGGACGAGATCAACCGCGCCTCGCCCAAGACCCAGTCGGCGCTGCTGGAGGTGATGGAGGAGGGCCGGGTCACCGTCGACGGCGCGCCGCACAGCGTGGGCCACCCCTTCATGGTGATCGCCACCCAGAACCCCATCGAGCAGGCCGGCACCTACCGCCTGCCCGAGGCCCAGCTGGACCGCTTCCTGATGAAGACCTCCCTGGGCTACCCCGACCGCACGGCCACCGCCGAGCTGCTGGCGAACGCCAAGATCCGGGACCGGGCGGCGCTGGTGGAGCCGGCCATCACCGCGGGCACCATCGCCCAGATGTCCGGGCTGGCCGACGACGTGTACGTCGACCCGGCGGTCATCGGCTACGTCGCCGAGCTCGGCGAGGAGTCCCGGCGTACCCCTCATGTCCGCCTCGGACTCTCCCCGCGGGGGTGCCTGGCGCTGGTCAGGGTGGCCAAGACCTGGGCCGCGGCCGACGGCCGCGACCACGTCGTCCCGGACGACGTCAAGGACCTCGCCGAGCCGGTGCTCAGCCACCGGGTGCTGCTGGACGCCGAGGCGCAGTTCGCGGGGGTCACCGTCGAGGCGGTCATCAGCCGTCTGCTCGAGGCCGTGGCGCCGCCCACCGACCGGGTGGCCTGAGGTCCGTCGTGGGCGAGTCGGCAGCACAGCCCGGGCGCCGGTGGCGCGCGGACCCGTGGTGGCGGGTGATCCGGCCCACGGGCTGGACCGTCCTGGTCCTTGGGCTGCTCGCGGGAGTCCTCGCGGCCGCCGCCGGGTGGCGGGAGCTCGCCGTCGTCGCCGCCGCCTGCCTGCTGCTCCTGCTGCTCGCCGTGCCCTTCCTTCTCGGCCGGACCCGGGTCCGGGTCGACCTCCAGGTCGACCCGCTGCGGGTGACCGCCGGGGACTCCGTCGCGGCAGGGCTGCGGCTGACCAACCTGGCCCCGGGGCGCATGCTGCCGACGGTGCTCGAGGTGCCGGTCGGGTCGGGCGGGCACCGCTACCACGTGCCCGTGCTGGGTCCCGGCGCGCACCACCAGGAGACGTTCACGATCCGCACCGAACGGCGCGGCGTCATCCCGGTCGGCCCGGTGACCACGCGGCGCGGCGACCCACTCGGGCTGTTCTCCCGCGACGTGGTCCGCACCGAGTCCGTCGAGGTGCTGGTCCGGCCCCGGATGGTGCCCCTCGACTCGCTGGGGGCCGGCCTGCTGCGCGACCTGGAGGGTGTGTCGATCGACGCCGTCTCTGCCAGTGACCTCGCCTTCCACGCGCTGCGCGAGTACGTGCCCGGCGACGAGCTGCGGCACGTGCACTGGCGCTCCTCGGCGAAGGCGATGGCCGCCGCGGGGGAGACCCAGCTGCTGGTCCGGCAGTACCTCGACACCAAGCGGAGCCACGCCACCGTGGTGGTCGACGACCGCGAGGACTCGTGGGCCGACCCGGAGGACTTCGAGACCGCCCTGTCCGTGGCGGCCTCCCTGGCGATGCGGGCGCTGCTGGACGAGTTCACCACGTCCTTCGTCTGCGGGTCCCAGGTGGCCTCCGGGGGCAGCGGGCACGCGGCCCTCGACGCGGTGTGCCGGGCGGGGTTCGGTCGCGCCGGGCTGGTCGGCGTCGCCCAGCGGGCCGTCGCGGTCGCTCCGGACACGAGTCTGCTGTTCGTGGTGAGCGGGCCGGGTGTCGGCTTCACCGAGCTCAGCCGCGCGGCGGCGGTCTTCGGCCCGGAGGTGCGCCGGATCGTGATGGTCGTGGACGCCACGGCGACGACCGGCGTCACGGCGGTCGACGACGTGCCCCTCCTCCGGCTGGCCGGTGCGCGCGACCTCGCCGGGCTGCTTCGCTGGAGCGTCTCGTGAGCACCCGGTGGCGCGAGGCCTGCGTGGACGGCGCGTTCCTGCTCACGCTCAGCGGGGCCGCCCTGCTCGGGCTGGCCGGCACCTTCACCGGCTGGCAGTTCTGGCTGGTCGGGATGGCCGGTGTGCTGCTCGGCGGCGGCCTCACGGTGCTCAGCCAGGCGCGGGGGTGGCCGATCCTCGCGCCTGCGCTGCTGGTGACCGTGGCCTTCTTCCTGCTCGGGGGAGTGCTGTGCCTGCGCACGTCGGACGCGGCGCCACCCACCCCGGCCGGCTGGCGGCTGCTCACCGACCAGCTGCTCCACGGCTGGAAGGACCTGCTCACCACGCTGCCGCCCGTCGACGGGTCGGGCCCGCTGCTGGTGCTGCCCTGGGCGCTCGGGCTACTCGCCGGAGCCGTCGGGATGGCACTGGCCCGGCTCGGCGCCGGTCCCCGGTGGCTGCGCGCCGCCGCTCCGCTGGTGGCGCCGACGGCGCTTCTGGTCGTGGTGATCCTGCTCGGCCTGGCCCGGCCGCAGTCGCTGTGGGTCCAGGGCGTCGTCTTCGCCGGGACGGCGCTGGCCTGGCTGGTGGTGCGTGGGCAGCGCACGCCGGTGTCGGTCAGCGGTGGCCGGGGCGTGGTGGGCCGGCTGCTCGCAGGGGCGGCCCTCCTCGGCCTTGCCGCCCTGCTCGCGCTGCCGGTCGGCACCTTCGCGCTGGGCTCCGACACCCACCGCGAGATCCTGCGGACCCGGGTGGACCCCCCCTTCGACGTGGGGCAGTACCCCTCGCCCCTCGCGTCGTTCCGCCGGTTCGTGAAGTACCCCCGCACCCCGCCGCCGGAGAACCTCTACGACGCCACCCTGTTCACCGTCCGCGGCGTGCCCGCCGGCACCCGGGTCCGCCTCGCGGCGCTCGACCGCTACGACGGGGTGGTGTGGGGTGCGGCCAACCACACCATCCCCGGGGCGACCAACGACACCTACCAGCGGGTCTCCTCGCTCGTCGACAACCCGGTCGAGGGTCGCCCGGTGACGGCGACCGTCACCGTGGGTGAGGGCTACAGCGGCGTGTGGCTGCCGCTGGTGGGCGCGCTCCAGTCACTGACGTTCCGGGCGGGCGACGTCGACGCCAAGGAGGAGTCGTTCCGCTACAACCTGGCCGCTGCCACCGCGGTGGTGCCCGCCGGCGTGCACCCGGGCGACCGCTACGCCTTCACCGCCGTCCTCCCCGACGACACGCTGGATCCCGACGCCGCGCCGTACCCCGCGGTCGGTGAGGCGGCGGGCGCAGCTGCCTTCCTGCAGACCCAGGCGCAGGAGTGGACCTCGGCGGAGACCGACCCGGTCCGGCGGGTCCTCGCCGCAGCCCGCCACCTGAAGGAGGAGGGCAAGTACTCCGACGGGGTCGCCCAGGCGGAGAAGGCCTTCTACGCCGGGCACCACGAGCGGCGACTCGGGCCGGACTTCGTCAACGCCCCGATCATGGCCGGCAACGACGAGCAGTACGCCGCGGTGATGGCGCTGCTCGCCAACCGGATCGGGGTCCCGGCGCGGGTGGTGATGGGCGCGGTGCTGCCCGAGGGCGGCCGGGTCACCGGGGCCGACGTCTCGGCCTGGGTCGAGCTGCAGGTCGCCGACGGCAGCTGGCGGACCCTGCCGACCGAGATGTTCATGGGCCGGGAGCGGCCGGCCAAGCTGCCGCCGCAGAGCCGGCGCCAGCTCACCGGGGTGAACATCCCCCCACCGGCCCCGGTTCCCCCTCCGTCGGTCACCGGGGACCAGACCGAGGCCGAGGCCAAGCCCCGTCACCAGCAGAGCACCGAGGATGACCACGCCACGGCCGGGGGGCTGCCGGGGTGGGTGCGTGCCCTCCTGGTGGGGGTGGCCGCACCGCTGCTGGCCCTGGCCACGGTGCTGGCGGGGGTGGTGCTGGCCAAGGTGGGCCGGCGGCGCTACCGCCGTCGCCGGGGGCGTGCCTCGGCTCGCATCGTCGGTGCCTGGCGCGAGCTGGTCGACCACGCCCGCGACCTGGGCCGGCCGGTGCCGGTCGG
>NZ_DAOMFK010000152.1:0-7462 GCF_035429765.1 Nocardioides sp.
GCGGTGCGGGAGCTCAGCGCGGAGGGGCTGCGGGCGGCGTACGCCGCGCTCGGCGGCGAGCCGGGCTCCCGCGCGGACCGGCGCCGCGGCCGTGACCTCGACCCGAGACTGCGTGACGAGGAGGAGATCCCCGAGCCGCTGGGCGGGGACGCCGAGCGCTACTGGGCCCCGTTCGTCCTGATCGGCTGACCCACGGGAGGTGTCGCGTGACCGAGAACGCCGCCGAGACCGGCCGCACGCTCGTGGTGTGCCTGGACGGCACCAGCAACGAGCCGGAGTCCGGGACCACGAACGTGGCCCGGATGTTCGCGGTGTCGGTCAAGGACCCCGGTCAGCTCGTCTACTACGACCCTGGGGTCGGCACGATGGGCGCGCGGGGCGCGGTGACGCCCTGGGGTCAGCGGGCCACCCGGGTGGCCGGCCTGGTCGGTGGCTACGGGGTCCGCGACAACCTGGCCGAGGCGTACACCTTCCTGCTCCGGCACTACCAGCGCGGCGACCGGATCTTCGTCTTCGGGTTCTCCCGCGGGGCCTACACGGCCCGGGCGCTGACCGGGATGCTGCGCACGGTCGGGCTGCTGCGTCCAGGCGCGGAGAACCTGGTGCCCTACTCGGTCAAGCTCTACGCCAGGAAGCGGCCGCAGCACCCGACCAAGGAGCAGGAGCGGGAAGGCTGGCGCCTGGCCGACCGGTTCACCGAGCAGTTCGGCAACCCGGACTTCCCCCACCCGTTCGACCGCAGCCGCCACCAGGTCCACTTCCTCGGCGTGTGGGACACCGTGAAGTCGGTCGGCTGGCTGAACTGGCGGGCGCGGGTGGAACAGGTCCGCTGGCCGTTCACCGCGCGGATCACCAACGTGGGGACGGCTCGGCACGCCATGGCGATCGACGAGCGGCGCCGACCGTACGGGGTGTACCGCTTCGACGCCGACGCGGTCGCCGAGTCCGCGGGACGCTTCCAGGAGATGTGGTTCGCCGGGGTGCACAGCGACGTCGGCGGCCAGTTCCCCGACGACCACGCCCTCTCCGACCTCGCCTTCGCCTGGATGGTCGACGAGGCGGTCGCGGCGGGGCTGCGGGTCGACCCGCAGGCCTACCGCCGGCAGGTCGGGGTGAGGTACGGCGAGCCACTGCCCCCCGAGCGTGCCCTGGGCCGCATCCACGCCACCGGCGGGGCCTGGTCCCTGCTGGGCTGGCGAACCCGGACGATCAGGCCCGGCGACGCGGTCCACCCCAGCGTGCAGGTGCGGATGGAGCGCACGCGGGACGACCGCGCGCCGTACCTGCCGCGACTACCGTGAGTGGTGGTGGTGCCGGCACGGGTGCCGCAGCGCGAACTCCAGCCCGCCGACGATGCCGGTGAGAGACGTGGTGGTGCTCCCGAGATAGCGGCCGTGCGTGGAGTACTGCTCCAGAAGGGCGGGGGTGTCGAACCCTCGGTTCCTAGAGATCCACAGCGTCCTGTCCGCAGCGTCGTAGGCCAGGGCGAAGGGCTGCGGGTCGCTTCCGCCGCGGACCACGAAGGACGAGCGCAGCGTCCCGTCCATCGCATAGTTGCGGATCTCGCCGGTGCCGGCCTCGAAGTCCGTCCGCGAGTCGAGCACCCACAGGCTTCGGGTGTGCGGGTCGTAGGCGATGCCGCCGAGGAAGAGGCCGGTGGAGAACAGCGGCACCGGGTCGGTCCAGTCACGGCTGAAGCGGTAGACGACCCCGTCGAAGTACCCGCCGGCGTAGTTGGCCCGTCCGTCGGTCGTGCCGTCGGGGAGGTCCATGGTCACGGTGGTCGGGTAGGCGTAGGTCACACCGGTCGGCCGGCCGCGCAGCGTGTACTCAGCGCCGACGAACTCCGGCCGCGCACCCAGGGTCCGGACGGTCCTGACCACCGCCATCGCCGAGGCGGCGTTGCACGCGCCCCCGACCGGCTCCCAGGTCCTGGTGACCCTGGGGTTCTTGATGACCGAGAGGACGTGGGTGCACTCGCCGTTGTACGACGCGACGTAGAGGTCGCTGAACGGACGGGGCTTGCCCGTGGCCTGCGCCGGTCCGGCGACGGGCACGGTGAGCGCGGTGACGACGACCAGGGACCCGACACCGGTGGCCACCCGGCGCGCGACAGCGCGCGCCGCCGAGATCTGCTGAGGACGAGATGAACGCATACTGACCCCCTACCCGAGAGCACCGCGAACGGTGCGGAACCAGCCTTCCTTCCCGACGATGCCACCGTCCGCGCGTCCGGTAAAGACCCTCGGACCCGACGCGAAGGGCCCGGTCGCCGTACGGCGACCGGGGCCCTTCGTGCTGAGGATCAGACCAGGTCGAACCGGTCCAGGTTCATCACCTTGACCCATGCTGCGACGAAGTCCTGCACGAACTTCTCCTGCGCGTCGTCGCTCGCGTAGACCTCCGCCAGCGCCCTCAGCTCGGAGTTCGAGCCGAAGACCAGGTCGACCCGGCTGCCGGTCCACCGGACCTCGCCGGTGGCGACGTCGGTGCCCTCGAAGGTGTCCTCGGCGTCGGAGACGGCCCGCCACCTGGTGCCCAGGTCGAGCAGGTTGACGAAGAAGTCGTTGGTGAGCGACCCCGGCCGGGCGGTGAGCACGCCCAGCGGCAACTTCTGGAAGTTGGCGTCCAGCACCCGCAGACCGCCCACCAGGACCGTCATCTCGGGGGCGGAGAGCGTGAGCAGGTTCGCCTTGTCGAGCAGGAGGTACTCCGCCGGCAGCCGCTGGCCCTTCCCGAGGTAGTTGCGGAACCCGTCCGCGGCCGGCTCCAGCGCGGCGAAGGACTCCACGTCCGTCTGGTCCTGCGTGGCGTCGGTGCGACCCGGGGTGAAGGGCACCTCGACGTGGTGGCCGGCGTCGCGCGCGGCCTGCTCCACGGCGGCGGCGCCGCCGAGGACGATCAGGTCCGCCAGGGAGACCCGCTTGCCGCCGGACTGGGCGGCGTTGAAGCTCTCCTGGATGCCCTCGAGGGTGCGCAGCACCACCGCGAGCTGCTCGGGGTTGTTGACCTCCCACCCGCTCTGGGGCTCCAGGCGGATCCGCGCGCCGTTCGCGCCGCCGCGCTTGTCGCTGCCGCGGAACGAGGACGCCGACGCCCACGCGGTCGACACGAGCTGGGAGACCGACAGGCCCGAGGCGAGGATCTGGCTCTTGAGCGTCGCCACGTCCGCGGCGTCCACCAGCTCGTGGTCCACGGGCGGGAGCGGGTCCTGCCAGATCAGGACCTCGGAGGGAACCTCCGGGCCCAGGTAGCGCGAGACCGGCCCCATGTCGCGGTGGGTGAGCTTGAACCACGCCCGGGCGAACGCGTCCGCGAACTCGTCGGGGTGCTCCAGGAACCGCCGCGAGATCTGCTCGTAGACCGGGTCCATGCGCATGGCCATGTCGGCGGTGGACATGATCGGCGCGTGCCGGCGGGACGGGTCGTGCGCGTCCGGCACCAGGTCGGCGCCGGCGCCGCCCTTCGGGACCCACTGCTGGGCGCCCGCGGGGCTCCGGGTCAGCTCCCACTCGAAGCCGAAGAGGGTCTCGAAGTAGCTGTTGTCCCAGGTCGTCGGGGTGGGCGTCCAGGCCCCCTCGAGGCCGCTGGTGATCGTGTCGTCGCCGCTGCCGGTGCCGAAGGTGTTGCGCCAGCCCAGGCCCTGCTCGGCCAGGGAGGCGCCCTCGGGCTCGGGGCCGACGTACGTGCTGGGGTCGGCGGCACCGTGGGTCTTGCCGAAGGTGTGCCCACCTGCGGTGAGCGCGACGGTCTCCTCGTCGTTCATCGCCATGCGGCGGAAGGTCTCGCGGATGTCACGGGCCGAGCCGAGCGGGTCGGGGTTGCCGTTGGGGCCTTCGGGGTTGACGTAGATCAGGCCCATCTGGACGGCGGCGAGGGGGTTCTCGAGGTCGCGGTCACCGGTGTAGCGCTCGTCGCCCAGCCAGGTCTCCTCGGGGCCCCAGTAGACGTCCTCGTCGGGCTCCCACACGTCCTCGCGGCCGCCGGCGAAGCCGAAGGTCTGGAAGCCCATGGACTCCAGGGCGACGTTCCCGGTGAGCACCAGCAGGTCGGCCCACGACAGCGCGCGGCCGTACTTCTTCTTGACGGGCCAGAGCAGGCGACGGGCCTTGTCGAGGTTGGCGTTGTCGGGCCAGCTGTTGAGCGGGGCGAAACGCTGCTGGCCGGCGCCGGCGCCACCGCGGCCGTCGCTGATCCGGTAGGTGCCGGCGCTGTGCCACGCCATCCGGATCATGAACGGCCCGTAGTGGCCGTAGTCGGCCGGCCACCAGTCCTGGGAGGTGGTGAGCACCTCCTCGATGTCCCGCTTGACCGCGGCGAGGTCGAGGCTCTGGAACTCGGCGGCGTAGTCGAAGTCCTCACCCAGCGGGTTCGCCACGGCCGGGTTCTTGGCGAGGATCTTCAGGTTGAGCCGGTCCGGCCACCACCCCCGGTTCCCGCCGCCCTGGGTGGGGTGCGGCGATCGGTGGGCGACCGGGCACTGCCCCTCGCTCTCCTCCGAGTTCATGTCTCCGATGGTGGCGTCGTGGTGCTCGGCCATGGCTGTCCTTCCGGGCGGATGGGTGGGTGTTCAGGAGGGTGGTGCGGTGGAGCAGTCGGGGCACAGGCCCCAGTAGATGACCTCGGCCTCGTCGATCTCGAAGCCCTGGTCGTCCGAGGCGGTCAGGCAGGGGACCTCACCCACGGCGCAGTCGACGTCGGCGACGGTGCCGCAGGAGCGGCAGACGACGTGGTGGTGGTTGTCCCCGACCCGGGACTCGTAGCGAGCCACCGAGCCCGAGGGCTGGATCCGCCGCAGCAGTCCGGCGCCGGTCAGTGCCCGCAGCACGTCGTACACGGCTTGGTGGGACACCTCGCCGAGCTCGGCGCGCACGGCGGCGATGACCGAGTCGGTGTCCGCGTGCGGGTGGGCGTCCACGGCGGCCAGTACGGCGAGCCGCGGCCGGGTCACGCGCAGCGCCGAGTCCCGCAGCAGGCGCTCGTACTCGGTCGTCGTGGGCACCACCGGAGTATGACCTCTTCTCTTGAGTCAATCAAGTCTCACTCGGGGTCGGGGTCCTCGGGCACCACGTCGGTGGAGCCGGCCGGCGCTCGGTGCTGGCGGCGGTAGCACCGTGGCATGATGCCCTGGTGGCAGAGGCGGTGGTGGCAGCCCTGGGCATCGCGGTCTCGCCCTTCGCGGTCATCCCGGCCGTCCTGCTGCTGTTCACCGCGCGCCCGGCGGCGTGCTCCTCGGCGTTCGCCGCGGGCTGGAGCCTCGGGGTCGCCGTGGTCACCACGCTCGCGATCCTCCTGGCCGACCTGCTCACGCTCCCGGACACCCCACCGCAGTGGGCCTCTTGGACGCGGATCGGACTCGGCGGGCTGCTGGTGCTGGTCGGGCTGGGCAGGCTCCGCCGCCGCTCTGGCGACGCCGAGCCGCCGGGCTGGCTGCGCACCCTGGAGGAGGCCACGCCGGCCTCCGCCGCTCGGTTCGGTCTGCTGGCCTCGGCCCCGAACCCCAAGGTGGCGCTGCTCGCGGTGGCCGGGGGGTTCTCGATCGGGGGCGACCTGAGCGGAGCGGCGGCGGAGGTCGCGGCGGTGGTCGGCTTCACCCTCCTGGCGTCCGTGGCGGCGTGGACCCCGCTCGTGACCTACGCGGTGATGGGCTCCCGGGCTCTCCAGCCGCTGGGCCGGGTCAAGGACCGGCTCACCGCCCACTCCGACCTCGCCGTGGCCGGCGTTACTGGTCCTGATCGGCGTCGCCCTGCTGTGGAAGGGCCTGACCAGCCTGTGAGAGCAGTGCTGACCGGAAGCGAGGACCGACACCGATGAGCAGCGAATCCGCCGTGGACAGGACCGGGACGAACGACCCTCGGCGCTGGTGGGGGCTCGCCTTCATCGCGCTGGGTGTGTCGATGATCATCGTGGACGCGACGATCGTCAACGTTGCGATCCCGACCATCATCGACGACCTGGACATCACCTCGAGCCAGGCGCAGTGGGTCCAGGAGGCGTACACCCTCGTCTTCGCCTCCACGCTGCTCGTCTTCGGTCGGCTGGCGGACCGGTTCGGCCGACGGCTGATGTTCCTGCTCGGCGTCGCGGTCTTCACCGTCTCCAGCGTCCTGGCAGCGATGGCGCCCGACGGCACCGTCCTGATCGCCGCCCGGGTGGCCCAGGGCGTCGGCGGCGCCATGATGCTGCCGACCTCGCTGTCCCTTCTGAACGCGGGCTTCCGGGGCCGGGACCGCGCCGTCGCGTTCGCGATCTGGGGGTCGACCATCGGCGGTACGGCCGCACTCGGGCCGCTGCTCGGCGGGTGGCTCACCTCCTCGTACTCGTGGCGGTGGGCCTTCGGCATCAACGTCCCCCTGGGCATCGCCGTCGCGCTCGGCGCGCTGGTCTTCATCCGCGAGTCCAAGGAGGGCGCGGTCACCGGCAGGGCGGACTACCTCGGTGCGGCCCTGTCCGTGGTCGGCTTCACCGGGATCGTCTTCGGACTCATCGAAGGGCGCACCTACGGCTGGTGGAGCCTCGACAAGCCCTTCACCTTCCTGACCTGGACCTGGTCGTGGTCGATCTCCCCGGTGCCGGTCGCGTTCGCGCTCGGCGCCGTCGTACTGGCGCTGTTCGTGGGCCTGGAACGCCGCCGGCACGCCGCGGGACTGCCGGTCCTGCTCGACCTGGACCTGTTCCGCATCTCCTCCTTCCGCAACGGCAACGTCGTAGCGCTCATCGTCAGCCTGGGGGAGTTCGGCATCCTGTTCTCCCTGCCCCTGTGGTTCCAGAACGTGCGCGGCTTCAGCGCGTTCGAGACCGGCGCGGCGCTGCTTCCGCTGGCGGTCGGCTCGTTCGCAGCCAGCGGGTTCGGCGCCCAGCTCGCCCAGCGGCGCGGCGCGGTCTACACCGTCCGGCTCGGCATCCTCCTGGAGATCGTCGGGATCGTGTCCCTCGGACTGGCGATCTCGGCGACCCGGGCCTGGTGGCCGACCCTCCCGGCGCTGTTCGTGTACGGCCTGGGCGTCGGCCTGGCGACCGCGCAGATCACCGGTGTGGTGCTGGTCGACGTGCCGGTGGCCAAGAGCGGTCAAGGCTCGGGCACGCAGAGCACGAGCCGGCAGATCGGCTCGGCGCTGGGCATCGCGATCCTCGGCACGGTGCTGTTCACGGCACTGGGAGCCAACCTCGACCGGCAGCTCGAGAAGATGCCCGACCTGAGCCCCCAGCAGCGTGCCGCCGTCGTCGACACGGTCAAGGTCACCGCCGGCTCGGTGATCCCCCAGCTGGAGCGCGACCCGGCCACGCAGCCGATCGCGCAGGATGCCAAGGTCGCCCTCTCCCGGGCCAGCAGCCTGTCCGCCTTCACCGCGGCCGCGTTCCTCGCCCTCGGCCTGCTCGCCAGCCTCGCCCTGCACAGTCGGGGCAGTGAGTCGGCCGCAGGTACGGGGCCACGTCGTGGTGTCCGAGGGGGGACTTGAAC
>NZ_DAOMFK010000153.1:0-5441 GCF_035429765.1 Nocardioides sp.
CTGGCCCGGCTCCCCGCGACGCGTCGCGCCGAAGCGCGGCTGCGGGCAATCGAGACGGCGACCGCCGCGACGACCAGCAGCACGACCCCTGCAACCACCAGCCAGACGACCTGCGACGTACTCATGCTCTCCTGCCTCCTCGGTGGGCAACCCGGTCCGGCCACCGTGGCCGGTCTGGACCTACCGAGGAGGGGTGCCCGATTCGGCGGAGGGCATGCGTCAGGAGGGCCGCGGTGAACGCCACCTCGGGGTGACCTCCGGGCCGGTGGCGGGAAGGTCTCGGATCCGAGACGGAGGGTGCCTGCCGGCCTCTGGTGGCGGACTGCTCGGGACGGTGCAATGGGGGCCATGACGACGACTCAGTCACCGACGGGCACCGTGACGCTGGGTGTGGGGCCGGTGTCCTTCGAGCAGGTGGTGGCGGTGGCCCGGCACGACGCCGGCGTGCGCCTCGCCGACGAGGCGCTGGCTGCGCTACGCCGGGCGCGCGCCGTGGTGGACGACCTGGCCGGGGCACCGACCCCGGCGTACGGCATCTCGACCGGCTTCGGGGCGCTCGCCACTCGGCACATCCCCACCGAGCTCCGGGCCCAGCTGCAGCGGTCCCTGGTGCGCTCGCACGCGGCCGGGTCCGGCCCCGAGGTGGAGCGGGAGGTGGTTCGCGCGCTGATGCTGCTGCGGCTGTCCACGCAGACCACCGGGCACACGGGCCTACGACCCGAGACCGCACAGCTGATGGCCGACCTGCTCACCGCGGGCATCACCCCGGTGGTGCGGGAGTACGGCTCACTCGGCTGCTCCGGTGACCTGGCCCCCCTGGCCCACTGCGCTCTGGCGCTGATCGGCGAGGGCGAGGTCCGCGACGCCTCCGGCCGGCTCCTCCCGGCGGCCGACGCGCTGGCCGCTGCCGGGCTCTCGCCGGTGGAGCTGGCCGCCAAGGAGGGACTGGCGCTGATCAACGGCACCGACGGCATGCTCGGCATGCTCGTGCTCGCGATCACCGACCTGCGGATGCTGCTGCGCACCGCCGACATCGCGGCGGCCATGTCGGTGGAGGGCCAGCTCGGCACCGACCGCCCCTTCGCTCCCGAGCTGCAGGCGCTCCGGCCCCACCCCGGGCAGGCGTTGTCCGCCGCTAACCTGGTCACGATCCTGAGCGACTCCGCTGTGGTGGCCTCCCACCGCGGCCCGGACTGCAACCGGGTCCAGGACGCCTACTCGCTGCGCTGCTCGCCGCAGGTGCACGGGGCGGTCCGCGACACCGTCGAGTACGCCGCGGTGGTCGCCGGCCGCGAGCTGGCCTCGGCCGTCGACAACCCGGTGGTGCTCCCCGAGGAGGGCCGGGTCGAGTCCAACGGCAACTTCCACGGGGCACCGGTCGCCTACGTGCTGGACTTCCTCGCCGTCGTGGCCGCCGACCTGGCGTCGATCTCGGAGCGGCGTACCGACCGGTTCCTGGACCGGACCCGCAACCACGGGCTGCCCGCCTTCCTGGCCGGCGACCCGGGCGTGGACAGCGGGCACATGATCGCTCAGTACACCCAGGCGGGGATCGTCTCGGAGCTCAAGCGGCTCGCGGTGCCGGCCTCGGTCGACTCGATCCCGTCCTCGGCGATGCAGGAGGACCACGTGTCGATGGGGTGGTCGGCGGCCCGCAAGCTGCGGCGGGCGGTGGACGGGGTGACCCGGGTGCTCGCCATCGAGGTGCTCACCGCCGCCCGGGCGATGGACCTGCGTGCCCCGTTGACGCCGTCGCCGAGCACCGGCGCCGTCGTCCGCCTGCTGCGCGCGGCCGGGATCGAGGGGCCCGGACCCGACCGGCACCTCTCGCCCGAGATCGAGACCGCCGTCGAGCTGGTGCGCAGCGGCGCCGTGCTCGCTGCGGTCGAGGACACGGTGGGAGCGCTGCGATGACCGCCTCGCCCGCGGCGGTGGCCCACCTGTTCGCGAGCCTGGTCGACCGGCGCGACTGGGTGCGGCTGGAGACGCTCCTCGCCGAGGACTGCGTGGTTACCTTCGTCCACGACGGGCGGGTGTTCACCGGCCCGGAGTGGGTCGCCTTCAACGCCGACTACCCGGGCCGCTGGAGCTTCGTGGCCGAGGACATCGTGGCCACCGACCACCGGGCCGTCGTGCGGGCCCGGGTCTTCAACGACGAGGCGCTGTTCCACGTCGCCAGCTTCCTGACCGTCCGCGACGGTCTCATCCACCAGATCGACGAGGTGTGGGCCGACGGCCACGCCGCCCCCCAGGAGGACTGATGAACACCAACCCCCGCCTGCCCATCCACGCCCCGCGTGGCACCGAGCTGTCCTGCGGCTCGTGGCAGACCGAGGCGCCGCTGCGCATGCTGATGAACAACCTCGACCCGGACAACGCTGAGCGTCCCGAGGACCTGGTCGTCTACGGCGGCACCGGGAAGGCCGCGCGCTCCTGGGAGGCCTACGACGCCCTGCTCCGCACGCTGCGCACGCTCAGGGACGACGAGACGATGCTCGTGCAGTCCGGCAAGCCGGTGGGCGTGATGCGCACCCACGAGTGGGCGCCCCGGGTGCTGATCGCGAACTCGAACCTGGTCGGTGACTGGGCCAACTGGGAGGAGTTCCGGCGCCTGGAGGAGCTGGGCCTGACGATGTACGGCCAGATGACGGCCGGGTCGTGGATCTACATCGGCACCCAGGGGATCCTCCAGGGCACGTTCGAGACGTTCGCCGCGGTCGCGGACAAGCGCTTCGGCGGCACCCTGGCGGGAACGATCACCCTCACCGCCGGCCTCGGCGGCATGGGTGGCGCCCAGCCGCTGGCGGTCACCATGAACGACGGGGTCGCGATCTGCATCGAGTGCGACCCGCACCGGATCCAGCGCCGGCTGGAGACCCGCTACCTCGACGTTCGCGCCGACTCGCTCGCGCACGCCCTCGAGCTCGCCGTCGCCGCGCGTGAGGAGAAGCGCCCCCTGTCCATCGGCGTACTCGGCAACGCGGCCGAGATGGTTCCCGCGCTGCTCGAGCAGGGCGCCCCCATCGACATCGTCACCGACCAGACCTCGGCGCACGACCCGCTGTTCTACCTTCCGGTCGGCACCCGGTTCGAGGACTGGGAGAAGGAGCGCACCGAGGACCCGGCCGGCTTCACCAAGCGGGCCCGCGAGTCGATGGCCGTCCACGTGCGGGCGATGGTGGAGTTCCAGGACGCGGGGGCGGAGGTCTTCGACTACGGCAACTCGATCCGCGACGAGGCCCGCAAGGGCGGCTACGACCGGGCCTTCGAGTTCCCCGGCTTCGTGCCGGCCTACATCCGCCCGCTGTTCTGCGAGGGCAAGGGCCCCTTCCGCTGGGCGGCGCTCTCCGGCGACCCCGCCGACATCGCCGCGACCGACCGCGCGATCCTCGAGCTGTTCCCCGACAACGAGCGGCTGCGGAAGTGGATCACCATGGCCGGCGAGCGGGTCGCCTACCAGGGGCTGCCGGCACGCATCTGCTGGCTGGGGTACGGCGAGCGGCACCTCGCCGGCCTGAAGTTCAACGAGATGGTGGCCTCCGGAGAGCTGAAGGCCCCGATCGTGATCGGCCGCGACCACCTGGACTGCGGCTCGGTCGCCTCGCCGTACCGCGAGACCGAGGCGATGCTCGACGGCTCCGACGCCATCGCCGACTGGGCGCTGCTCAACGCGCTGGTCAACACCGCCTCGGGCGCGTCGTGGGTCTCGATCCACCACGGCGGAGGGGTGGGCATGGGGCGCTCCATCCACGCCGGGCAGGTGTGCGTCGCCGACGGGACGCCGCTCGCGGCGGCCAAGATCGAGCGGGTGCTGACCAACGACCCCGGCATGGGCGTGATCCGGCACGTGGACGCGGGCTACGACCGGGCCGCCGAGGTGGCCCGCGAGCGCGGCGTACGCATCCCCATGCAGGAGTCCTGACCCCTCCCTTGCGATAGTCCGCCGCGATTCTCATCATTTCCCGGGCCGAAATGATGATTTGCGCGGCGGACTATCGGTGCGGGCGGACGCGGCGAAACGCAGCGAGGGCCGGACACCGCTGGCAAGATTCCTCCATGTGTGCTCTCGGGGCAGGGCGGTGCCCGTGACCGGCGGCTCCCCCGGCATGGAGGAGGCCGTGCCGCGGATGCTGTGCGGGGACGAGGACGCGTTCCGGGTCGTCTACCGCGAGGTGCACCCGCCCCTGGTCCGCTACCTCTCCGTGCTCGTCGGGCCGGACGAGGCCGACGACGTGGCCTCGGAGACCTGGGCCCAGGCGTTCCGCGACCTGTCGAGGTTCTCCGGGGACGCGGACGGGTTCCGGGGCTGGGTCACCACGATCGGGCGGCACCGCGCGCTGGACCACCTGCGGCGGCGTTCCCGTCGGCCCCAGGTGGTCCAGGGGCTCGGAGAGATCGCCGAGCCACCGCACCTGGATGACGTGGAGGGGCGGGTCCTCGCCGCAGCCTCGACCGAGGCCGTTGTCGAGCTGGTACGCCGGCTGCCCCGCGACCAGGCCGAGGCGGTCATGCTGCGCGCGGTTCTCGGTTTCGACGCGGAGACCGCCGCCCGCATCCTCGGCAAGCGGGCCGGTGCCGTGCGCGTCGCGTCGCACCGAGGTCTGCGGCGGCTGGCCGCCGAGCTGGGTGGACAGCCCGCCGAGAGGATCTCGCCGGCCACCTGTAACACCTTCCTGCCTCGCGGCGCTGAGGGGGTGAGATGAGCATGCGATGGAACCGATTCCCGACCCGCCGCCGGGCCGAGGAGCTACTCCGCACGACCGGCGACGACAGCCCGTTGGGCCGGGCGCTGGAAGCAGCGCGCCGACCCGGCACGGCCGACGAGCTGGCCCGGGAGGACGCCACCGTGGCGATGTTCCACCGTGCTCGCCTCGAGAACCCTGTTGCCACCGCGAGGAGAGAGACTGTGCCCCCCACCACCCGTGGCCGGATGGCCGCCCTGAAGACTCTGGTCGCCACGATCGCGGTCATGCTGTTCGCGACCACCGGTGTCGCCCTGGCCGCGAGCGGCCACGCACCCTGGTCGAAGCCGGCCACCCCGGTGGCCGCCGAGGGGAGCGAGGAGCCCGGCGAGGGCGCGTCGTCGGGCGACCCGGACCCCGGCGACAGCGAGACCGACCCCGTTGACGACCCCTCCGACCCCTCCGACGAGGCTGGTGAAGACGCCGCGGAGGACCCGGCCGCCCCGGAGTCGGCGGCACCCGCCTCGCTGCACGGCCTCTGCCAGGCCTACGGCTCCGGCAACAAGGCCACCCACGGAAAGGCGCACCAGGCCCCGCCGTTCGCCGCGCTCGTCGAGGCGGCTGGTGGCGCCGAGTACGTCGAGGCCTACTGCGCCGCGCTGGCACCGACCCCCGAGCACCCGACCAAGCCGGAGCACCCGACGAAGCCGGAGCACCCGACGAAGCCGGAGCACCCGACGAAGCCGGAGCACCCGACGA
>NZ_DAOMFK010000153.1:5541-7382 GCF_035429765.1 Nocardioides sp.
AGCCGGACCACCCGACGAAGCCGGACCACCCGACCAAGCCGGACCACCCGACCAAGCCCTGACGAGCTCCACCATGGACGCGGTGCGGACCCTGAGGCAGGGTCCGCATCCTCGTGTCGCGGCTAGCAGGGCGACCGGGGTGGGGCCGCCGGACCTGACTTCGGCCCGTAACCGTCCACAGCGCGACCCACGCCACCACTCGTCCCCAGGCCGTGAAAGGTCGGCGGCCCGCACCCGGTCCTGGAGTCCACCCTCGGCCCATGACACAGGGCGCCTTCCACCCCACCTGCGCGTTCCCCGACGACCTGGTGCGGCCGGTGCGGATCGACCCCACGGGCGTCACGGGGCCGACCCCCGGTCAGGCACAGCGCGGGCGGTGGCGGGCGTGCGCGCACGGATGGTACGTCCCCGCTGCCACCGACTCGACCCGTGTCGAGCAGCGCATCCTGGAGCAGGCGGTGCGGCTCGGTCCCGGGGGTGCACTCACGGGATGGGCGAGTCTGCGGTGGCGCGGGGCGGCGTACTTCGACGGCACGGCGGTGGAGGGAGCCGCACTCCGTCCCGTCCCCCTGCTGCGCAGCGCCGGCGGCAACCTGACGCGTGAGTCGGCAGCGGCCATCAGCCGCTGCCAGCTCGCCCCGTCGGAGATCGAGATCGTGCACGGCGTGCCGTGCACCACCGTTCAGCGGGCGCTCTTCGACGAGATGCGGTTCGCGGTGAGCCTGCGGGAAGCGGTCGTGGCAGCCGACATGACAGCCGCAGCCGGGCTCATCACTCCGGCGATCATGGCGGTCTACGTCAGCCACCGTCCGGCCTGGATGGGCGTCCCCCTCGTGCGCCGGGCCTTGCTGCTGTGCATCGTGGACAGCCGCTCACCGCAGGAGACCAGGTTGCGGCTGGTGTGGATCCTGGACGCGCGGCTGCCGCCGCCCCTCTGCAACCGGCCGGTCTTCGACCGAGCAGGGAACCTGCTCGGCTACCCCGACCTGCTCGATCCGGTGGCCGGGGTCGTGGGGGAGTACGACGGCGCGGACCACCGAACGGCCTCGCGGCACCGCAGGGATGTCACCCGCGAGGCTGCTTTCCGCGACCACGGACTCGAGTTCTTCAGAGTGGTCGGCGGGGACCTGGGCAACCGGGCACTCGTGGTCGACCGGATGCTCTCGGCTCGCAGGCGCGCGAGGTTCCTCCCCGAGGAGGACCGTGCGTGGACGCTGGTCCCACCCCCGTGGTGGGAGCAGCCGGAGAGCCTGGACCACCGGCTCGTCCGACTCGGCGCGGTCAGGGCGCTCACCCACACCTGAGCGCTGCCTGAGGTAGTCCGCCGCGATTCCCATCATCTCCCGTGCCGAAATGATGATTTGCGCGGCGGACTATCGCTGCGAGGGTGGGGGATGATGGGCGCATGCGAGCGATCCTGTACGACGAGACCGGCGGGCCGGAGGTGCTGCACCTCGTCGAGCGGGAGCGGCCGATGCCCGGGCCGGGCGAGGTGCTGGTGCGGGTCCACGTGTCCGGGGTCAACCCGACGGACTGGAAGACCCGGGCCGGGATCACGCCGAGTCCCCGGACCGGAGACAAGGTCCCCCACCACGACGGCGCAGGCGAGATCACGGCAGTCGGTGAGGGCGTCGGGGCCAGTCGCGTGGGTGAAAGGGTGTGTACTCGTGCAGCAGCATCGGCGCCCGGAACGCCATCTCCGAAAAGAAGCTGAAGACGACGAGGCCGCTGACCGCGTCCAGCTCCTTCTTCGACTCGAGCTCGCCCTCGACCCGGATCGTGTCGCCGATCCGCCCCGGCCGCTTGATGGCGACGCGCTCGAAGCCGCGCAGCGCCAGCAC
>NZ_DAOMFK010000154.1:0-7361 GCF_035429765.1 Nocardioides sp.
CGGGAAGCGCTGGCCGCCGAGCTGGTCGGCCCCGGGCGCACGGTGCTGGTGGCGGTGGGGGAGCAGGGGCCGGCCGGCTACGCCGTCCTCATGGTGCACGGCGACGTGGGCGACCTGCTGCGTCTCGGCGTGCGCCCCACCGAGCGCCGGCGCGGGCTGGCCAGCGCCCTGCTCGCCGCGGCCCGGAGCCGGGCGCAGGAGCTGGGCGCGACCCGGCTGCTGCTGGAGGTGAGCGCAGGGAACCAGGACGCGGCGGCGTTCTACCGCGCGCACGGGTTCACCCCGGTCGACCGACGGCCCCGCTACTACCGGGACGGGTCGGACGCCGTGGTCCTGCAGCTCCCGCTGGACTCGTAGGGTGCTGCCATGACCGACGGCCCCCTCGTGCTGGGCATCGAGACCTCGTGCGACGAGACCGGGGTCGGCCTGGTGCGCGGCCACACCCTGCTCGCCGACGCGGTGGCCAGCAGCGTGGAGGAGCACGCCCGGTTCGGCGGGGTCGTCCCGGAGGTGGCCAGCCGGGCCCACCTCGAGGCCATGGTGCCCACCCTCGAGCGGGCCGCGGACCGGGCCGGGATCGCGCTGCACGAGATCGACGCCGTCGCGGTCACCAGTGGTCCCGGGCTGGCCGGCGCCCTGCTGGTGGGGGTCGCCGCCGCCAAGGCCCTGGCCCTCGGGCTGGGCGTCCCGATCTACGGCGTCAACCACCTCGCCGGCCACGTCGCGGTCGACCAGCTCGAGCACGGTCCGCTGCCCGAGCCGTGTCTCGCGCTGCTGGTCTCCGGCGGCCACTCCAGCCTGCTGCGGGTCGAGGACGTCACCGCCGGCGTGCAACCGTTGGGCGCCACCATCGACGACGCCGCCGGCGAGGCCTTCGACAAGGTGGCCCGCCTGCTCGGGCTGCCCTTCCCCGGCGGGCCGCACATCGACCGGGTGGCGCGCGAGGGCGACAGCGCGTACGTCGACTTCCCCCGCGGCCTCACCTCGCGGCGCGACCTGGAGCGGCACCGCTTCGACTTCTCCTTCTCCGGTCTCAAGACCGCCGTGGCCCGGTGGGTGGAGGCCCGGCGACGCAGCGGGGAGCCGGTCCCGGTGGCCGACGTGGCCGCCTCCTTCCAGGAGGCCGTGTGCGACGTGCTGGTGCGCAAGGCGCTGGACGCGGCGACCAGCGAGGGCATCGACGACCTGCTGATCGGCGGCGGGGTCGCGGCGAACTCGCGGCTGCGGTCGATGGCCGAGGAGCGGGCCGCCGCCCGCGGGATCCGGGTGCGCGTGCCGCGCCCCGGCCTGTGCACCGACAACGGGGCGATGATCGCCGCGCTCGGCGCGGAGCTGGTGGCCCGGGGCCGGCCCCCCTCCGACCTCGACCTCCCGGCCGACTCCTCCCTGCCGGTCACCACCGTCGTGGCCTGAGGGCCCCGGTCAGCGGACCTGGAGGAAGAACGGCCGGTCGGCGTCCGACCCGGCGACCGGTGGCACGGCGTACTCCATCGAGCCGTCCAGCCCGACCCGGACCACGGCCCACCTCCCGTCCTGGTAGGTGACCGTGAGCACGTGGGAGTCGTCCTCCCACACCTGGCCGAGGCTGAACGCGAAGCTGTCCCGCGAGCTGAGCAGGTGGACCCTCGGCGTCCCGGTGGCGTCCAGGATCGCCAGCTCGCCGTCGCCGAACCCGTCGCCGATGGAGCCGACCGCCACCAGGTGCTCGTTGTCGGGCGAGAAGCCCACCAGCCGGAAGTCGCAGGTCTGCCAGCGGGTCACGCCCGGCTCGTCCTGCAGCTGCGAGCAGGTGGTCAGGTCCGGGTGGTACTCGGTGATCCCCGCGTAGAAGGAGCGGTAGGCGGTCAGCGTCCGGATGCCCCCGCCCAGCCGGTCCACCAGGCCGTGGGAGGTCGAGACCCAGGTCTGCGGGCGGGCACCGGTCGTGGTGACCAGGACCGAGCAGCCGGCGTCGGTGGTCCGGCCCTCCACGCAGTCCTCGCTGGTCACGGCCGCCGCCGAGTACGGACCGGCCCCGGGCACCCGCGGCAGGGTGAGGGTCTCGGTGCCACCGGACTGGACCACGGTCACCTCCCCGGTCGGGGAGGCCCAGGCCACCACCTGGCCCTCCGGAGAGGTCGCCAGGTCCCCGTCGAGCGGGTACCTGTCGCCGGCGGTGCCGTCGGCCGCCAGCCGGACGGCCTCCAGGTTGCCCTGGCCGTCGTCGGTGGCGACCACCCAGCCGTCCCCCATCGCCGCCAGCTGGTGGATGCGGTCCACCCCCTTCACCGTCACCGTGCTCCCGTCGGCCCGGTGGAGGGTCAGCCCGTCGGCCCACGCGAGCGCCGGGGCGGCGCCGGTGGGCAGGTCGGAGACGTCGAAGTCCTGCGTCGGGGCCGGTACGGGCCCGATCGTCGGCGAGGGGCCGGTCGAGACGCTCGGCGAGGGGCCGCCCGTGGCGTACCCGGGGTCGGTGCCGCCCGGCCCGCCGTCGCCGACCACCAGGGCCGTGGGCACCAGGATCCCGGCGGCCGCGAGCATGCCCACCCCGACCGCGATCCGGCGACGGCGCTGCAGGGTCCGGGCCCGCGACCTGACGTCGTCGAGGCCGAGCGGAGCCTGGGTCATCGAGTCCACCTGCTCGTGCAGGGCACGGCCCAGCCGCTGCCCCTCGTCGTGGTGCTGCTGGTTCATCGCTCGTCCTCCTGGGGTCGGGGGTCCAGAGATCGGGGTGCGCGGGTCCGCAGCGCGGCCAGGGCGCGGCTGGCCTGGGACTTCACCGTCCCGACCGAGCAGCCCATCACCTCGGCGGTCTCGGCCTCGCTGAGCTCCTCGTAGTAGCGCAGCACGACCACGGCACGCTGCCTGCGGGGCAGGGTCTGCACGAGCTCCCAGAGCCGGGCGTCCTGCCCCTCGTCGTACTCGTCGATGACCGTGGCATCCTCCGGCACGCGGTCCACCGTCACCTCCCGCCGGCGCCACGGCCGGCGCCACAGGCTGTGGTGCTCGTTGACCATGATCCGCCGCAGGTAGGCGTCCACCGAGTCCCGCCGGTTCACCTTGTCCCAGGACAGGTACAGCTTGGCCAGCGAGGTCTGGAGCAGGTCCTCGGCGCCGGCCCGGTCGCCGGTGAGCAGGTACGCCGTGCGAAGCAGCCGCGGCTGCCGGGCCCGCAGGTAGTCGGTGAACTCGGCGTCCCTGCGGTCCTCGGCTGTGGTCATGCGCGCGACCCCCGTGTCGGCGACGATGTGCATCGGTCCCTCCCATCCTCTCGTCTCCAAGACGCGAGGAGGCGCAGCGAGGTTGCACGTGTCCGTCCGGCAGTTGCCAACCACCCGGCCGGGTTGGGACCCTCCTCGCGGTACCCACGCGGGAAGGAGCACACGGATGCAGCAGGTCAAGGCGGTCATCGCCCGGAGCAAGGGCGCGCCGGTCACGGTCGAGACGATCAACGTCCCCGACCCCGGCCCCGGCGAGGCGGTGGTGAAGGTCCAGGCCTGCGGGGTCTGCCACACCGACCTGCACTACCGCGAGGGAGGCATCAACGACGACTTCCCCTTCCTGCTCGGGCACGAGGCGGCCGGCGTGGTCGAGCAGGTGGGCGAGGGAGTGACCTCGGTCGCCCCCGGTGACTTCGTGATCCTGAACTGGCGCGCGGTCTGCGGGAGCTGCCGGGCGTGCAACCGGGGCGAGCCGTGGTACTGCTTCGCCACCCACAACGCCACCCAGAAGATGACTCTCGAGGACGGCACCGAGCTCGCGCCGGCCCTGGGCATCGGGGCCTTCTGCGAGAAGACCCTGGTCGCGGCCGGCCAGTGCACCAAGGTGGACCCCTCCGCCCGGGCGGCCGCGGTCGGTCTGCTCGGCTGCGGCGTGATGGCCGGTCTCGGCGCGGCGCTCAACACCGGCCAGGTCGGGCGTGGGCGCTCCGTCGCGGTGATCGGCTGCGGCGGGGTGGGCATGGCGGCGATCGCCGGCTCCGCGCTCGCGGGCGCGAGCCGGGTCATCGCCGTCGACGTCGACGGCCGCAAGCTCGACTGGGCGCGGGGGATGGGGGCGACCGACACCATCAACAGCCGCGAGACCGACCCGGTCGAGGGCATCCAGGCCCTCACCGGCGGCCACGGCGCGGACGTCGTGATCGACGCCGTCGGCCGGCCCGAGACCTGGAAGCAGGCCTTCTACGCCCGCGACCTGGCCGGGACGGTCGTGCTGGTCGGCGTACCGACCCCCGACATGCGGATCCCGGACATCCCGCTGCTCGACGTCTTCGGCCGCGGCGGGTCACTGAGGTCCAGCTGGTACGGCGACTGCCTGCCCAGCCGCGACTTCCCGATGCTGGTCGACCTCTACCAGCAGGGCCGTCTCGACCTCGACGCGTTCGTGTCGGAGGAGATCGGGCTGGCCGACGTCGAGGCGGCCTTCGAGAAGATGCACCACGGCGACGTGCTGCGCTCGGTGGTGATCCTGTGAGCACCGCCCCCTGCCCGCCCGGCCGGATCGACCACACGGTCACCCGGGGCACGTTCTCCCTGGACGGGGAGACCTTCGAGGTCGACAACAACGTCTGGGTGGTGGGCGACGACGTGGACTGCGTGGTCATCGACGCCCCCCACGACGTCGACGCGATCCTCGCCGTGGTGGGCGGCCGCACGCTCCGGGCGATCGTGTGCACGCACGCCCACGACGACCACGTGCGGGTGGCCCCGGCGCTGCGCGAGCGCACCGGTGCGCCGATCCTGCTGCACCCCGACGACCGGCCGCTCTGGGAGCTGACCCACCCGGACCTGCTCTGGGACGCGGACCTTGCCGACGGCCAGGTGATCGAGGTCGGCGGCATGCGGCTGGAGGTGCTGCACACGCCCGGGCACGCTCCCGGGGCGGTCTGCCTCCACCTCGCCGACCACGGCTGCGTGTTCACCGGGGACACGCTGTTCCGCGGCGGACCCGGGGCCACCGGCCGGTCGTTCAGCGACCGGTCCACCCTCGAGGCCTCGATCCGGCGCCGACTGTTCGCGCTGCCCGACCAGACGATCGTGCACACCGGGCACGGCGAGGACACCACCATCGGCGCGGAGCGCGAGGCTCTCGGCGGCTGACGTCCTGGGGTGGAGGGCCGGGGGCTGGGCGCCTGGCAGTGCCTTCGCGGGCCGGCGCCGGTCACATCGTTCGGGTCCGAACGATGTGACCAGGATCGCACCCTGAGAGGGGCCTGTGTGTTCGCCGTAGAGATGGTTGAACGATAAATTATGTGGCACGAAGGCCGGGAGACACCCGGTCCGCAGTATGGAGGAGGCCACCACCATGCGTGCCACGCTCGACAAGCTCATCTCCTGGACCGGACTGCTCATGGCGCTGGTCCTGCTCGTTGCCGGCGTTCTGCTGCTGTGGGCCAGCAGCTTCGCCCACGACCAGGTCAAGACCCAGCTGACCGACCAGCACATCACCATGCCCGAGGGCGACGCCCTGGAGACCCAGGCGCAGAAGGACGCGCTGGAGCAGTACGCCGGCGAGAAGATGACCACCGGCGCCCAGGCGAAGGCGTACGCCGACCACTACATCCTGGTGCACATGAACGCCGCCTCCGGGGGCAAGACCTACTCCGAGGTCAGCGGCGAGTACATGGCGATGTCCTCCGACCCGAACGCCGACCAGGCCAAGGTCGAGGAGCTCGGCCAGCTGCGGCAGACCATGTTCATGGGCTCGACGCTGCGCGGCCTGCTGCTCAACGCCTACGCGTTCGACACCCTGGCCTCGATCGCCTTCTGGGCCTCGATCGCGTCGTTCATCGGTGCGGCGCTGCTCGCGGTGCTGGGGGTTTTCGGTCTGCGGCACGCCCGTGAGGTCGCCCGCGCAGAGGCCTGACCTCCTGGGTGGTGCGGTGCAGGTGAGGGATTCCCCGGGCGGGGAATCCCTCACCTGTCGGGGGTGGCAACCCCCACCACGTGCGAGTTCTCCGCGCGGAGTCCCGGGAGGCAGCCCGACGTACGCCGACGCGAGGGCCGCCGGTACGCCGCGGAGCGTGCCGGGGGTACTCCGACGTCGCAGGCCGGGTCCGGGCGCCGATCAGAAGGGCTTGACCAGCAGTGCGGTGCCGGCGCCGGAGACCCGGGTGAGCACGAGCGTCGCCTCGTCCTCCCCGGTGAGCGAGAGCCGCTTCCTGAGTGCCTCGGGGACGACGTCCACCCCCCGCTTCTTGATCGTCAGCCGGCCGATCCCGCGCTGCCGGAGCGCCAGGCGCAGCTGCTTCTCGCGGAACGGCAGGGTCTCCAGCACCCGGTAGCCCCGGGCGAACGGGGTCCGGAAGGACTCGTCGGAGGTCACGTAGGCGATGTGCTCGTCGAGCAGCCCGCCGTGGACCCCGGCAGCCACCGCGGTGACCAGCTCGGCACGGATCACCGCCCCGTCGGGCTCGTACAGGTACTCCCCGAGCTCGCGCACGGGCCGGGCCCGGCCCTCGTAGGGGTCGTCCTCGTCGGTCAGCGTCGCGAGCCCGCTGCGGGCCAGCACCGTGGCCCGGCGGCGCGTGGTCGCCAGGTGCGGCGACCACAGCACCGCCTCCTTCACCTCGCCGAGGTCGCTGACCCACTCGGCCTCGGCGCCCGCCGGCACGAGGTCCCGGGGGAGTCCCGGCGCGGTCTTGACCACCGCCCGACCCTCGAGCAGCCGCTCCACGAAGGTCCACGGCGGGGTCCAGCCGGTCACGTCGAAGACCCGGCCACGGGCGGTGCGCCGCGCCGGGTCGGCGAAGGCCACCCCGAACCCCTCCACGTCGACCGCCGTCGCGTCGGCCACCGCGACCGCCCCCTGCAGCCCGAGGGCGGTGAGGTTGGCCTCCGCGACGGCCACCCGGACCGGGTCCAGGTCGACCCCGGCGGTGGTCAGTCCCGCCTCGGCGAACGCGACCAGGTCGCCGCCGATGCCGCAGCCGAGATCGATGACCGAGCCGGGATCGGCCGCGGCCACCCGGGCCGCCCGGTGGGCCGCGACCCGGTGCCGGGTCGCCTGCTCGAGCCCGTCGGGCGTGAAGTACATGCGCAGCGCGCGCTCCCCGAGCTTCGCCACGGCGCGGACCCGCAGCCCGACCTGGGTGAGGGCGACGGCCGCCCGGTCCGGATCCGGCTCGCTGCGCCGCATCTCGGCCGCGGCACCGACAGGGTCCCCCTCGTGCGCGACGTACACCTCGGTGGCCCGCAGCAGCTGCTGCTGGCCCTCGGGGGTGAGCAGCCAGCGAAACGTCTCCAGGTCCACCGGGGCATCATGGCAGCCATGGCCGAACACATCCTGATCCTGCTGCGCCACGCGAAGTCCGACTGGGCGGGATGGTACGCGGACCTGGACCGGCCGCTTTCGCCGCGCGGCCGGCGGCAGGCCCCCGAGAC
>NZ_DAOMFK010000155.1:0-7291 GCF_035429765.1 Nocardioides sp.
ACGACCTCCGCCTGCAGTACGCCGACGTTCCCGGCGCCCCGGCGTACCGGCTGGTCCGCGCGACGTGGGGCGCCGGGGCGGCAGCGGACGGGCTGGGCGGGCTGCTGCACGACGGCGACGAGCCGGACCTGCTGCCCGCTCATGCCGTCGGCAGGCTGATGGCCGACTGGCGCGGCTCCGCGACGGAGGCCGTCGTGGCGGTCGCCTTCCTGCTCGACCCGATGGCGCGGTGGGAGCCGCTGCACACCGTCGCAGACACCGCAGGGTGGCGGTCCGCCGACGGGCCCGTCGGGCCGCCTGAGCTCCTCGACGACCCGGCGAGCGACGTCGCGGCCCGGCTGTCCTTCTGGTGGCGTCGCGACGCCGTGGCCCGGCAGGTCGTGGTCGACCTCGACGGCTCCGGCCGGGCGACGATCGGCGGCGGCCGGACCGCCGTCCAGGACGCCCAGGGCGTGGACGGAGGGCGACCATGACCGGCTTCCCCGGATCGCCCGCGGTGCTCAAGGGCGGCCTCGTGCTCGTCGACCCGGCCTCGGCGGCCGTACGCCGCGTGATCGCGCTGCAGTACAACCCCGACTCGCTCAGCCGCACCCTCCAGGTCAAGAACGCCGGGCACGACAGCCCCGACCACGCCGAGGCGCTGCGCCTCACCGGTCCGCCGGTGGAGACGATCAAGCTCGACGCCGAGATCGACGCGACCGACCAGCTCGAGCTGCCCGACCGCTTCCCAGCAGTCACCGAGCTGGGGCTCTTCCCGGTGCTCGCGGCCCTGGAGACCATCGTCTACCCCGGCAGCAGCCGGCTGCAGGCCAACAACACCCTGGCCGCGGCCGGGACGCTCGAGATCGTGCCGATGGAGTCGGCCCTGGTGCTCCTGGTCTGGAGCCGCAGCCGGATCGTGCCGGTCCGGCTGACCGACTTCTCCGTCACCGAGGAGGCGTTCGACACCGCGCTCAACCCGATCCGGGCCCGGGTGAGCCTCGGCATGCGGGTGCTGTCGGTCGACGACCTCGGGTTCCAGCACCAGGGAGGCAGCCTCTTCATGACGTACCTGCAGCAGAAGGAACGCCTCGCCGGCCGCGCCCCGAGCGGCGCCCTCGGCACGCTCGGACTGACGGGGATCCGCTGATGGCCGCCCCGTTCCCGCCGACCAGCAGGTACGCCGCGACGGAGGTGGCGGTGCACGAGGACGCCGACGGCCGCCGGACGCCGTACCTGCGCCGCCGCTTCGTGCCGCAGCCGGAGGCGTTCGCACCCCTCACCGAGCACGAGGTGACCGAGGGGGAGCGCCTGGACACCGTGACGGCGCAGCACCTCGGCGACCCCGAGCAGTTCTGGCGGGTCGCCGACGCCAACCGGGCGATGCGGCCCGACGACCTGATGGAGGTGGGTCGCCGGCTCCGGATCACCCTGCCGGCAGGGATCCCGGGGGTGTCCGATGCTTGAGGGGGTCCACCTGACGTTGCTCGTCGGGCCGGTGGTCGCCGTACCCGTCCCACGGGAGGTGCTGGAGGCGCTCACCGCAGTCGAGGTGACCGAGCAGGACGAGGGGGTCGGCGGCTTCTCGCTGTCGTTCACGATGAGCAACCGGTCGGTCCTGCCGACGCTGTTCATGGTCGCCGGCGGCAGCCCGATCCCCGTCGTCCGGGTGGTCCTGGTCGCCACGCTCAACGGCACGCCGCACGTGCTCGTGGACGGTGTGGTCACCAAGACCCAGGTGGCGCCCGGCTCGGACGCCGGCCACTCGACGTTGCAGGTCATCGGCGAGGACCTGACCACCGTGATGGACAAGATCGAGATGACCGGGCTGGCGTACCCGGCCATGCCCGGAGAGGCCATCGTCGCGGTGATCCTCGCGAAGTACCTCGCGCTCGGCGTCGTCCCGATGATCGTGCCGAGCATCATGCTCGACGTCCCGATCCCGACCAGCCGCATCCCCACCCAGAAGGGCACGGACCTGGAGTACCTCCAGTGGCTGGCGAAGCGGGTGGGCTACGTGTTTTACCTGACCCCGGGTCCCGAGCCCGGGATGTCGGTCGCCTACTGGGGGCCGAAGGTCAAGGTCGGCGTGCCGCAGCCGGCCCTGAACGTCGACCTCGACGCCCACACGAACAGCGACGCGCTCACGTTCAGCTTCGACCCGCAGAACCGCTCGCTGCCGGTCGTCTACATCCAGAACGAGCAGACCAAGGTGCCGATCCCGGTCCCGATCCCCGACATCGGGCCCCTCAACCCGCCGCTGGGCCTGGTCGCACCGCTGCCGACGAAGTTCCACGCCCTTCCCGAGACCGCGAAGTACACGCCGGTGCAGGCCGTGCTCCTCGGCCTCGCCGAGGCCAGCCGGTCCGCCGACTGCGTGACGGGACGGGGCAGCCTCGACGTGCAGCGCTACGGCCACATCCTCCAGGCGCGCTCCCTCGTCGGCGTCCGTGGCGTGGGGCTGGCCTTCGACGGCCTCTACTACGTCACCCAGGTCAAGCACTCGATCAAGCGCGGTGAGTACAAGCAGTCGTTCTCCCTGGCCCGCAACGGGCTCGTCTCCACGGTGCCGGAGGTGGTGGCATGAGCAGCGCGACGAAGTACCTCGGCAAGTACCGCGGCACGGTGGTGCAGAACGTCGACCCGGAGCAGCGCGGCCGCATCCAGGCCATCGTGCCGGACGTCTCGAGCCTGGTGCCCACGACCTGGGCCACCGCCTGCGTCCCGCTGGCGGGCAAGTCGATGGGCACCTACCTGGTGCCCCAGATCGGGTCGGGGGTGTGGATCGAGTACGAGCAGGGCGACGTCGACTACCCGATCTGGACGGGCTGCTTCTGGGGCACGGTGGCGGACGTGCCCCCGCTGGCCCTGGCCGGCAACCCGGCGAGCCCGAGCATCGTCATCCAGACGGGCCTGCAGAACAGCATCGTGCTCAGCGACGTGCCCGGGCCGACCGGCGGCATCATGCTGAAGAGCTCGACCGGGGCGATGATCCTGGTCAACGACGTCGGCATCACGATCAGCAACGGCAAGGGCGCCACGATCACGATGACCGGCCCCACGGTGTCCATCAACAACGGCGCGCTGACGGTGGTGTGAGGTGCCCGGGCCACTGCTCCACGTCGGCGCCACGGTGCTCTGCGCGCACGCGGGCCAGGCGCAGCCGACCGCACCCAACCCTCGCGTGTCCGTGCTGGGTCAGCCCACCGTCACCCTGAGCACGCCGTACGTCGTGGCCGGCTGCACGCTGCCCCCGCCCACCGCCGGCAACGGCCCGTGCGTCACCGCCACCTGGGTCACCGCGGCGACCCGGGTCACGTCGAGCGGGCAGCCGCTGCTGCTCATGGACAGCCAGGCGGTGTGCGCGCCCACCGGCACACCGCTGACCCCGACGGTGGTGCAGTCGAGGGTGACGGCGACATGACGACCCCACGGACCCAGCTCGACTTCCCCTGGCACTACGACGAGCACGGGCGCACCGCGCTGACCGACGACGACGACCACCTGCGCGACATGGTCGAGCAGGTCCTCTTCACCAGCCCCGGGGAACGGGTGAACCGGCCGGACTTCGGCTGCGGCCTGCTCCAGCTGGTCTTCGCGCCGAACAGCCCGGAGCTGGCCGCCGCCGTGGAGTTCACCGTCCGGGCCGCGCTGCAGCGCTGGCTCGGCGACCTGCTCGAGGTGCTGTCGCTGGAGGTGGCCGCGGAGGACGGCACCCTCCGCGTCGACCTGGCCTACGCCGTCCGCCGCACCGCCACGACCACCACCGCGACCTTCACCCGGGAGGTGCCCGCATGAGCGGCGACCAGCCCCTCGTCTGCCGGCCCGGCGGCCGTCGGGCCGCCCTGCTGCGCGAGCGGGACCGGCTCAACGGCATCGACTTCGTCGAGGTGCTCCCCGGGCCGGCGCTGTGCGTGCACTTCTTCGGCGAGGTGCCGGCCGTCCGCGACGCCCGGCACCCCGAGGGGCTCACCCCCGAGAACTTCGAGGTGCGGGGTGGCCGGCGGATCAGGGGCATCACGGTGGTCGGCCTGTCGCTGGAGCAGAGCGGCGACCCCGAGCGCGACGACTGCCTGCGGCTCCAGCTGGACCGGGAGGGCGACTTCTCGACGTACACGGTGTGCCTCGTCGGCGTCGCGGGCTTCGACCCGCGCTACGCGTGCGCGGAGGTCAGGTTCCGTCTCGACTGTGCGGCCGACCTCGACTGCGCCACCGAGCCGTCGTGCGAGGACGACCTCGGCCCGGAGCCCGACCTCAGCTACCTGGCCAAGGACTACGCGACGTTCCGGCGGCTCGTGCTCGACCGGCTGGCGGTCACCATGCCGGACTGGCACGAGCGCCACGAGGCCGACCTCGGCATCACCCTGGTCGAGCTGCTGGCCTACGCCGGCGACCACCTCAGCTACTACCAGGACGCGGTTGCCACCGAGGCCTACCTCCACACCGCACGGCGGCGGATCTCGGTCCGCCGGCACGCGCGGCTGGTCGACTACCTCCTGCACGAGGGTCTGAACGCCCGGGCCTGGGTCACCGTGTGGACAGACGCGGACACCCCCGCGGTGCCGCGGTCGGAGCTCTCATTCACCACCGCCGGGCAGGGCCTGGTGTACCAGCCGCTGGGCGACCCCGACGAGCCGGTCGTCTTCCGCCAGGCCCACAGTGAGCTGCGCTTCCACACCTGGGGCGACGAGGAGTGCTGCCTCACCGCCGGCGCGACGTCGGCGACGCTGCTCGACCCGGACCGGGCCCTCGGCCTGCGCGTCGGCGACGTGCTGGTGCTGGAGGAGGTCAAGGGACCGCGCACCGGCAACCCCGCCGACGCGGACCCGACGCGCCGGCACGCGGTGCGGCTGACCTCGGTCGGGCAGGGGCGCGACGAGCTGCTCGCTGTCGACGTCGTGGAGGTGGCCTGGGCCCCTGCCGACGCGCTGCCGTTCGCGCTGTGCGTGTCGGTACGGCTGCCGGCCCCCGACTGCACGCTGATCAGCGACGTGTCGGTCGCCCGCGGCAACGTCGAGCTGGTCGACCACGGCGAGAGCGTGACGGAGCCGCTCGGGCCGGTGGGTGGCACGACCGTCACCGGTCCCTGCGCCTGCGACGGCGCGGTGCTCGAGGCCACCACCGTGCCGCACCGGTTCGGGCCGGTGCTGGGCACGGGTCCGCTGACGTTCGCCGACCCCGTCGACCTGACCGGACCCGCCGCGCTCGCGGGCGTCCGTGACCCGCACGCCGGCTCCCCGGCCGTGGTGCTGACCACGACGACCGGACCCGAGCAGCGGTGGACGCCGCGTCCCGACCTGCTCACCAGCGGGCCGGACGACCGGTGCTTCGTGGTCGAGGTCGACGACGAGGGGCGTTCCCACCTGAGGTTCGGCGACGGCGAGCTCGGCAGCCTGCCGCCGGTCGGGTCCACCTTCGCCGCGGCGTACCGCGTCGGCAGCGGTCCGGTCGGCAACGTCGGGCGGGACACGATCAGCACACTCGTGCTGCGCACCCAGGTGTGGAGCGGCCTCGACGTGCGGCCACGCAACCCCCTCGCCGCCACCGGTGGCACGCCACCCGAGCCGACGGCCGAAGCCAGGCTGTTCGCCCCGGACGCCTTCCGCGCCCGCCTGCGCCGGGCGATCACCGCGGCCGACTACGCGACCCTCGCCGGCGAGGTGCCCGGCGTCCAGGGCGCCGCCGCCGAGCTCGCGTGGACCGGCAGCTGGTACGAGGCCACACTCGCCGTCGACCAGCTCGGCGCCGACGAGGCCGCCCCCGAGCTCCTCGGCCGGGTCGCGACCGACCTGGCCGTCGTCCGCCGCCTCGGCCACGACCTCGCGGTCGGACCCGCGCACGCCGTGCCGGTCGACCTCCGGGTCGACGTCTGCGTCGACCCCCAGCACTCGCGCGGCGCCGTGCAAGCCGACGTGCTGGCCGTGCTCGGTTCAGGAGTGTCCGGTCGGACGTCCGGCCTGTTCCACCCCGACCGGCTCACGTTCGGCACGCCGGTGCGGGTCTCGCAGGTCGTGGCGGCGGTGCAGGGAATCCCCGGCGTCGCCACCGTCGAGGTCACCAGGCTGCGCCGTCTCGGCCATCCGGACGCCGGCGAGCTCGACGCCGGGGTCCTGCGGGTGCGCGACCTCGAGGTGGCGCGGCTCTCCGGGGATCCCAGCCTGCCCGAGCAGGGGCGGCTGGTCGTGGTCGTAGGAGGCGGACGATGAGCACGTGTGGTTGCTGCGGGACACCCGTCGCGCCGGTGCCGGTGGCGCACCGGCCCGGTCTGAGCGAGCTGGCCCTGCGGATCGGCACGCACCGCACGTTCCTGGCCGACATGCGCGCCCGGCTGTCGTCGGCGGACCTGCCGGCCCTGGCCTCCCTGACCACCCACGAGACCCCGGACCCGGCGGCCGCGCTCCTCGACGCGTGGGCGGTCGTGGCCGACGTCCTGACCTTCTACCAGGAGCGGATCGGCAACGAGGGCTACCTGCGGACGGCGACCGAGCGCCGCTCGCTGCTGGAGCAGGCCGCACTGGTCGGCTACCGCCCCCGCCCGGGGGTGGCCGCCAGCACCTACCTGGCCTACACCGTCGACGAGAACGCCGCCCCGGTCGAGCTGCCGGTCGGCGCCCGGGTCACCAGCGTCCCCGGCCCGGGGGAGGTGACGCAGACGTTCGAGACGGCCGAGCCCCTCGTGGCCCGGCACGAGTGGAACCGGCTCGGCGTCCGCCAGGCCCGCCCGCAGCTGGCCGCGGACGTCGTGGCCCACGGGCTCGTGCTCTCCGGCACGACGACCCGGCTGGCCGTCGGCGACGCGCTGCTGCTCGACCTGGGTCTCGCCCTGGGCCTCACCCCGGCCCGCGTCCGCGCCGTCGAGGCCGACCCTGAGGCGGACCGCACCACGGTCACGCTGGAGTCCTGGTCCGGCGCGCACCTCGCCGACGAGGTCGTCCGGGCCACCGTGCGGGTGCTGGCCGACACCTCGGCGTTCGAGGTGGACCCTGGCGGCGCCACCGCCACGAAGGTGCTCGGCGCGCTCGCGCGGGTCGAGGAGGGGGTGCGCGCCGGAGACGGGTCCTCGGCCGCCGCGGTCTCGGCCGCGCTCGAGGTGACCCGCCGGGAGCTGGAGGTCGCCCGGCGCAACGGCTGGACCCGGCTGGCGACCTGGCTGGAGGAGAGCGTGCTCCGGCTCGGCCGGGTACTGCCCGACGGCACGACCACGACGCGCCCGGGGCTCCTCGCCGTGCGCCGGGCCCGCGGGGATGCCAGCGACCCAAGGCGATCGGCGCCGACACCATGCGGCCCAACCGCGGCGGCCTGATGCCCTCGC
>NZ_DAOMFK010000156.1:0-7266 GCF_035429765.1 Nocardioides sp.
CAGCAGCTCCAGCCGGGGGGCCACCGAGTCCGCCTCCGCGCCAGGGGTGCAGGGTCGCAGCCCGCTGGCGCCCACCCCACCGGCGAACCCGTCGGCGACCCCGGTGAGGGCACGCAGCCCGTCGGGTGCGGCCCAGACCAGCACCAGGTCTTGCAGCCGGCACAGCGCCGCGGCCGTCGCCCCCGGGGCCGCGTGGACCACCTGCTCGAGCCGGCCCTGGTCGCACGGGCCAACCACCACCAGCGCGTCGAGCACCGCCAGCTCGAGGTGGGTCAGGCCGTCCATGGCGCGCAGCAGCGAGGACCGGACGGCGGCCCGCGAAGCCAGCTGCGAGGAGTCGTGCGGGGTGGGGGAGACCAGGTCCGGGCGCTCCCGCAGCAGCGTGGCGAGCCGCTCGTCGGACCAGCCACGCAGCAGGTCGGCGAGGGTGCGGGGGGCGGGCGGGCTCACCATCGCGCCCACGCTACCGGCGCGCCCCTTGCCTGCCCCGTCCTCGCCCAGCATCGTGGTGCCCGGAACCCTCGGCGGCAGGAGGTCGGTGCGTGGAGACGGGCCGCGGCCAGGTGCACGGTGGCGCCGCGAGCGACGTCGGGAAGGTACGCCGCGTCAACCAGGACGCGTGCCTGGTGGCCCCGCCGGTCCTCGTGGTGGCCGACGGCATGGGCGGCCACGCGGCCGGCGAGGTGGCCAGCCGGATCGTGGTGGAGACCTTCGACGCCCTGGCCGGCTCGCGCCACGACCTGCGCAGCGGCGCCCAGGCCGTCGTGGGCACGCTCGCGGAGTGCCAGCGACGGATCCTGGAGTACTCGAGCGCCCAGGGCCAGGGTGCCCCCAGCCGCTGGTACGCCGGCACCACCGCGGTCGTCGCCCTGCTCGTGGAGGAGGACGGCTCGCCGCGCTGGCTGGTCGCGAACCTGGGGGACTCCCGGGCCTACCTGCTCGACGGCGGCCGGCTGGCCCAGGTCACCGTCGACCACTCCCTGGTCCAGCAGCTGCTGGACGCCGGGGAGATCCGCGCGGAGGAGGTCGCGACCCACCCCGAGCGGCACGTGGTCACCCGCGCGTTGGGCGGGCCGCACGCCCCCGAGCCCGACCTGTTCCTCCTGCCGGCGACCGGGCGGCTGCTGCTGTGCTCCGACGGGGTCACCGGGATGCTCTCCGACGAGCGGCTGGCCGAGCTGCTGGCCTCCACCCGGGACCCGCAGCAGACCGCCGACCTGGTGGTCGAGGCCGCAGTGGCGGCCGGGGGGATCGACAACGCGACCGCGGTGGTGGCCGATGTGGTGGGATGGGCCCCGCCCCAGGAGGACGACGGCACACGGGAGGCCAGCCGATGAGCGCACAGGGACGCCGGTGCTACCGGCCGGGCGGCTGGTTCGGCATCTTCGGGGAGCGGGCCACCGTGCTGCTGCCGCCCTCGGAGAAGCACCGGGTCGCCGCCCTGTGGGCGCTGGTCGACGAGGGCGCCGGGTTCGACGAGGTGCTCGACGGCGTGCTCAGCGGGGGGCTGCGCGACCTGCCCGCGTTCGTGCTGGTCAGCCCGGTGGAGGACGGCACCAAGGTGGTGCTGCGCGGGCCGGCGGTCGCCGGGTTCCTGGTGGAGGGTCGCTGGCTCGAGGTCGCCGGCTCCCGCGACACCACCTGGGTGGAGCGGACCCTGACCGGGGTCACCCGCATGGTGGTCGAGGTCGAGGCCGGGCCCGAGGGCGACGGCCTGGTCGTCGACGCGGGGCTGGTCCGGCTCTCGCGCGTCGAGCAACCGCCCCCCGAGCCCGACCCGGAGCCCACGCCACCGGCGTACGCCGAGGTGGACGAGGCGGAGCACGAGACCGTGGTGGAGCCCCCGATCTGGCACGAGCCGGAGCCCGAGCCCGAGCCGGAGCCCGAGCCCGAGCCGGAGGGACCGGTGGCTCGGCTGCGCTTCTCCAGCGGCGAGGAGGTCGCGGTGGACCGGCTGGTGCTGGTCGGCCGGGCCCCGGAGCCGCACCGCTACACGTTGACCGAGGAGCCGGTGCTGGTGCGGGTGCCGAGCCCGCACCAGGAGATCTCGGCCACGCACCTGGAGGTTCGACCCGGCTCGGGGGCCGAGCGTGGCCGCGCCGTGGTGACCGACCTGGGCTCGACGAACGGGACCGTGCTCTACCAGCCCGGGGCGCAGCCCGAGGACCTGCACCCGGGGATCGCCGTCCCGCTGGCGCCAGGCGCCCTGATCGACCTCGGTGACGGTCTCACCATCCAGGTGGAGTAGGCCCGGCGGAGGCCCGGAGGCGTCCGAAATGCACGAGGATGCAACTTTGCACTCGTGTGCAGCATCCGGGTTAGCATTGCCGGTATGAGCCTCCCGGTCGGCCTGCGCGAGCAGAAGAAGGCCCGGACCCGGGCCGACCTCGTCGACGCGGCCTACGCGCTGGTCACCGAGCAGGGCATGGCAGGGGTGACCGCCGAGGCGGTCGCCGCCCGGGCAGGGGTCTCGCGGCGCACGTTCTTCAACTACTTCCCCTCCGTCGAGTCCGTGCTCACCGCCGGGGTGGGGGACTTCTTCCTCGCCCTCGGTGACCGGCTTCAGGAGTGTCCGCCCGACGAGGCGGTCCTGGACTCGGTCGAGCGGCTGGTCGCGGCGCCGACCGACCCCGCGCTCTTCGAGCGGATCGGCGTGATGGGAGTCGTCGGGCTGGGTTCGGCCCAGGCCCGGGCCGTCATCCAGGGCTTCCTGCACGACTGGCTGGGCTGGCTCACCGCGCACCTGCGGGAGCGGCTCCCGGCCGACACCGAGGACCTCTACGTGGTCAACCTGGCCACCGCGTTCGTCGCCGTCTCCGAGGCCGCCCTCTACGTCTGGGCCGACCGCACCGGAGGCACGCTCAGCGCCCGCTCGGTGGCCGAGCTGCAGGCGATCTTCGCCGAGAGCGTCCGCTACCTCCGGACCGGCTTCGACCGCCCGGCCACCACCCCCCACCCCACCCGCTCGGAGGACTGACATGGCCACCGCTCTCTACCGCCTCGGACGCTGGTGCGCGCGGCACGCCTGGCGCGTGGTCGCGGCCTGGCTGGTGGTTCTCGGCGTGGTGGCCGCGGGCGCCGCGACGCTCGGCACCCCGCTGACCAGCGCGGTGTCGATCCCCGGCAGCGACTTCCAGCGGGTGCTCGACTCACTCGGCCGCAAGATCCCGGAGGCCTCCGGCGGGGTGGCCACGGTGGTGTTCCGCAGCGACTCCGGCGAGTTCACCCCCGCCCAGCAGCAGGCGGTGCGGGGGGTCCTGGACGAGTGGTCGGCGCTGCCGCAGGTCAAGAGCGTGGTGGACCCCTTCGCCCAGCAGCAGCGGCTCGACGAGGGCGCCGCCGCCCTCGAGGAGGCCGGAACGACGCTCGCCGACGCGAAGGCGCAGCTGGCCGACGGCCGGGCCCGGCTCGACGCCGCCCAGGGGCAGCTCGCCTTCGCCCGCAGCGTGCTGGCCGACCTCGAGGCCAGCAGTCCCACGGACCCCCAGATCCCCGTCCTGCGGGCCCAGATCCGTGGTGGTGCGGCCACCCTGGCCGACAAGGAGGCTGAGTACGCCGCCGGTGCGCGCAAGCTCGCCCGCGGCGAGGCGAGGTACGCCGCCGGGCAGGCCCAGCAGGGGATGCTCAACGGGCTGCGCTTCGTCACCGCGGACGGCGGTGTCGCGTACTCCCAGATCCAGTTCGAGACCAACGCCCAGTCGGTGCCGCCGGAGGTGCGCGAGCAGATCCGCACCCTCGGGGCGCCCCTGGCCGAGGCCGGGGTGCGCACCGACTACAGCGTGGAGATCACCCAGGCGATCTCCGTGGTCGGGCCCGGCGAGGTGGCCGGCCTGGTGCTGGCCGGGATCGTCCTGGTCGGGATGCTCGGGACGCTCGTCGCGGCCGGGCTGCCGCTGGCCGTGGCGCTGCTCGGGGTGGGGGTCGGGCTGCTGGCCGCGGTCACCACCACCTGGTTCTACGAGATGAACTCGATCACGCCGGCGCTGGCGCTGATGATCGGCCTGGCCGTCGGGATCGACTACGCGCTGTTCATCGTCAACCGGCACCGCAACCAGATCCTGCGCGGGACGCCGCTGGAGGAGTCGATCGGCCGCGCGGTGGGCACCGCCGGGAACGCGGTCATCTTCGCGGGCTCCACCGTGGTCATCGCGCTGGCCGCGCTGGTCGTCAGCGGCATCCGTATCCTGGGCCAGCTCGGTCTGGTGGCCGCGGGCACGGTCGCGGTCACCGTCGCCGTGGCCGTCACCCTCAGCCCGGCGGTGCTCGCTCTGATGGGCACCCGGGTGGTCTCCCGGCGCGCCTGGCGCACCGCGGGCTTCACGACGCCGGGCGACCCGGCGACCCGCACCGCGCACGACGACCGGGAGGAGGAGCACGGCGGGTGGTACGTCACGCTCCTCACCCGCCGCCCCTGGCTCACGGTGCTGGCGGTGGTGGCGGTGGTCGGGCTGCTCGCCCTGCCGGCCCGCGACCTGCGTCTGGGCCTGCCCGACGGCAGCTCCGAGCCACCCGACTCCACCGCGTTCGCGGCGTACCAGACCGTGGCCGAGGAGTTCGGCCCGGGCGTGAACGGACCGCTGGTGGCGGTGGTGACCCTGCCCGAGGGCACCTCGGCCGCCCAGGCGGCGGCGACGCAGGTCGAGGTCGGCACCCAGCTCTCCCGGCTCTACCGGGTGCGTCACGTGGTGCCCTTCGGCCAGAGCGCCGACCACACGATGCTGGCCTTCCAGGTCGTCTTGGACAGCGGCCCGTCGGAGCAGCGGACGGTGGAGGCCGTCCAGGTGATCAAGGACAGCCTTCCCCAGCTGGGCCGCAGCACCGGCGCCACGATCGAGCTGACCGGGCAGACCGTGGCCAACATCGAGATCTCCCAGCGGCTGGCCGACGCGCTGCCCTTGTACCTGCTCCTCGTCGTGGGGCTCTCGCTGCTGATCCTGACCGTGGTGTTCCGGTCCCTGGTCGTGCCTCTGGTGGCCACCGGCGGGTTCCTGCTGTCGGTGGCGGCCGCCTTCGGCGCGACCGTGGCCGTCTACCAGTGGGGCTGGCTGGGCTCGGTGCTCGCGGTGCCGCACCCGGGCCCCCTGCTGTCGTTCATGCCGATCATCCTGATCGGCGTGCTGTTCGGTCTGGCGATGGACTACCAGATGTTCCTCGTCTCGGGGATGCGCGAGGCCTACGCGCACGGGGCGGAGCCACGGACGGCCGTCCGGACGGGGTTCGTGCACGGGGCCAAGGTGGTCACCGCGGCGGCCGTGATCATGGCCTCGGTCTTCGGCGGCTTCGTGTTCGCGGAGCTGACCATGGTCCGGGCCATCGGCTTCGGGCTGGCCGTGGGCGTCCTCGTCGACGCCGTCCTGGTCCGGATGACCCTCACCCCCGCCCTGATGCACCTGATGGGGCGCCACGCCTGGTGGATCCCTGCCTGGCTGGACCGCCGCCTGCCCGACCTCGACCTCGAGGGGACCGGCCTCACCGCCCACCTGGCGGAGCGTGATGCTCGCGCCGCGCAACGGGAGCGTGCGACCCTGGGCTCGTGAGCTGACCGGGAGGACCAGGAGCGGAGATGGCGGAGATCATCCAGTCGGTCCGCTCGGCGCTGGCCGTGCTCGACTGCTTCGCCGACGAGGAGGAGCTCGGGGTGACCGAGGTCGCTCAGCGGCTCGGCGTTGCCAAGAGCAGCGCCCACCGGCTGCTCACCAGCCTGGGCACGCACGGCCTGGTCGAGCGCAGCCCGGAGAGCGGGCGGTACCGGCTGGGCATGCACCTCTACGAGCTCGGCCAGCTCGCCATGGCCCGCAACCGCCTGCGGACCGTCGCCCTGCCGGTGCTGGCGGACCTGCGCCAGCGATCAGGGCTCAGCGTGCAGCTGGCCGTCCCCGACGGGGCGGACGTGCTCTACACCGAGCGCCTCGAGACCACGCTGGGGGTGGCGCTGATGCGGCGTACCGGTCGGCGGCTGCCCGCCCACACGACCAGCTCGGGCAAGGCCATCGCGGCCTACAACCCGGCCTTCGCCGAGGCCTGCCGCCGGCGTGGCTTCGCCGCGCGGACCCCTGCCACCCTGCGCACCGTGGAGGAGTTCGACCGGACCCTCGCCGAGACCCGGCGCCGGCACGGGGCGATCTCCTTCGACGAGGCGACGATGGGCATCGGCTCGTGCGCCGCCCCGATCCACGGGCCGGCCGGCGAGGCGCTCGCCGCGGTGTCGCTGGTGGGTCCGACCGAGGTGTTCCGGGCCCGTGGCGGGCGCTACCTCAAGCTCGTGCTCGCCGCCGCCGCCACGCTGTCCCGCGTCCCGGTGGTCTGATCCCAGCCGTTCCGGAGGACGGAACGTCCGCTCGGCAGGGTACGACGCGCTCCTACCGTGCGTCGTACCCCACCGTGTGACAAGGAGCACTGATGACCGTGTGGACCGTTGAGTCCGTCGCCAGCGAGCTGCTCGACTGCGAGGCCCAGCGACGGGACCGGACCAGGTTCACCGACGAGTGGCCCGAGCTGGACGTCGACACCGGCTACCAGGTCCAGGACGAGACTCTGCGGCGGAGACTGGCCCGTGGCGAGAGCCTGGTCGGTGTGAAGCTGGGACTGACCAGCAAGGCCAAGCAGCAGCGGATGGGTGTGGACACCCCCTTCGTCGCCTGGCTGACCGACGCCATGGTGCTCCAGCCCGGTGAGCCCGTCCCGCAGGACCGGCTCATCCACCCCCGCATCGAGCCCGAGATCGTGTTCGTCATGAAGGAGCGGCTCGCCGGGCCCGGCGTCACCGCGGAGCAGGCCCTCGCCGCGGTGGGCAGCGTCCACGCGGGCGCCGAGGTGATCGACAGTCGGTACCGCGACTTCAGGTTCGCCGCGGGCGACGTCGTCGCCGACAACGCCTCCTCCGGCGCCTACGTCGTCGCGGCGCAGGGGCTCCCCGCCGATGCCGTGGACCTGGTCGCGGAGCAGGTGGTCGTGGAGGTCGACGGCGAGGCGGTCGACCGGGCCACGGGCGCCGCGGTGCTCGGCCACCCCGCGGAGGCGCTGGCGCTGGCGGTCAACGAGCTGTCCCGCCGCGGGCTCGCCGTGGAGGCCGGCTGGACCGTCCTGACCGGGGGCATGACCGACGCCGTCTTCGCCACCCGCGGGTCCACCGTGGCCTGCCGGTTCGCCAGCCTCGGGGACGTCGAGCTGTTCTGCGGCGAGGCGGGTGGGGCGTGATGCCGCTGGTCGAGATCACCCTCGTGGAGGGACGCACCCCCGAGCAGCTGCGGGCGATGGTCAGCGCAG
>NZ_DAOMFK010000157.1:0-7264 GCF_035429765.1 Nocardioides sp.
TCGAAGGGGAGGTTCCAGTCGCCGTAGCCGTTGTCGAGCGTCATCGGACGGTCGGTGCCGGTGTACTCCACCACGTCCCCGCGCTTGGAGATGCTGTAGAGCCAGGCCGCGTTGTCGGTGGACATGCCCGTGCACCCGTGGCTGACGTTCGCGTAGCCCTGGGAGCCGACCGACCAGGGTGCCGCGTGCACGAACTCCCCGGAGTAGGTCAGCCGCATGGCGTACTCGACGTTGTCGATGTCGTAGGCGTCCGGGCTGCCCGCGGCGATCCCGACGGTCTCGGAGTTCATCCGCTTGCTGCGGTACTTCTCGATGATCACCTTCACGCCGGAGCGGGTGGTGAACCCGGGCTTCCCGGTGGTGATCGGGATCGTGCGGACCAGCTGTCCGTTGACGAAGGTGCGCATCTGGTGGGTCTGGGCGTTGACCCTGCTGATCACGGAGTCGCCGACGTGGAACTGGACCCGGCGGCTCTCCTGGCCGTAGACGCCGTCGCCCGCGGGCACGCTGTTGACGTCCACGTCGACACTGACGTCCGTGCCGGCCTTCCAGTAGTGCGCCGGGCGCCAGTGCGCCTCATAGCCGCTGAGCCAGTACCACGAGCCCCGCTGCCGCGGCACGCTGGTGACGGTCATGTGCCGCTCGAAGGAGGCCTTGTCCGTGACGGGCACGTCGAAGGTGACGATCACCGGCATGCCGACTCCCACGGTCTCCCCCTGCAGGGGTGCCACCGACGGGTAGGTCTGCTGGTCCAGGGTGAGGTCCTGGGTGCGGAAGGTCGACCGGGAGCGCACCCGGGCGCCGTCGGAGCGCAGCGCGACGCTCGTCACGACGTACTGCTGGCCGGGCTCAAGGCGACCCGACGCGGTCCAGGAGGTCCGGTCGGCCGACATGCTCCCCGCCAGACGCCGCTGCCCGCTGCGCACCGCGACCGAGTCGAGAGTGCCTCCGGTGGCGTCGACCTCGAGCTCGGTCGACACCGGCACGTCGCGAGTCCGCTTGCCGAGGTTCGTGGTGACCCGGACCGGCGTGGGCGCGGTCGGCGAGGCCGACGCGGCCGGGCTCTGCGCGTCCCCGGCAAGGGCCTGTCCACTGGACTCGCAGGAGGTCAGCACCGCGGCACCGAGGACGGCCAGGGTCACCGTGGCGACCCCGGGGCGGACCCGGCGGCGCAGAGCGCCGGCCCAGCGTGCGGACATGCAGGACTCCCCTTCCCGGAAGCGACGGTCGTCGGGGAAGTCTAGCCGACGCCGCAGACCCTTCCGGAATCGTTGCGGTCGGCGAGCCGCCCGGATCGGCTCAGTGGGAGTACTCGCCCCGGTAGTACTCGAAGACGAAGCCGCACAGCGCGACCGCACCCAGGCCGGCCCCGATGATCACCAGCCACCAGGCACCCATCGCGACGCCGTAGACCATCGTGGCCAGGCACAGCGCGCACCACAGCGGCCACCAGGAGTACGGCGGGAAGAAGCCCAGCTCGCCGGCTCCCTCGGCGATCTCGGCGTCGGAGCGGTCCTCGGGCCGGGCGTCCATCTTCTTGGCGTGGAAGCCCAGGTAGAGGGTCACCATCAGAGCCAGCAGCATGGTCATCGCCAGCGCGACGGTGCCGGTCCAGTCGGGGTCCCCCAGGTTCGCCTTGGTGGCGAACCAGTACGCCGGCGTGACGATCAGGAAGAACAGCGCGGTGGCGCCGAAGATCCAGGCCTCGATCTTCACCGCTCGTCCTCCTTGTTCTCGACGTGGCCTTCCACGACGTCCTCGCGGCCCGTGGTGTCCGGCAGGTCGGCCGGTCCGCCCTTACGCTCGGCAGGGTTGTGCTCGAGCTCAAGGGCCGCGATCTCCGGGTGGTGGAGGTCGAAGGCGGGAGACTCCGAGCGGATCCGCGGCAGCGTCTCGAAGTTGTGCCGCGGCGGCGGGCAGCTGGTGGCCCACTCCAGGGAGCGGCCCCAGCCCCAGGGGTCGTCGGTCTCGACCAGCGGGGACTTCCGCGTGATGTAGAGGTTGTAGAAGAACGGCAGCATCGAGGCGGCCAGCACGATCGACCCGACGGTCGAGAGCTGGTTCAACCCGGTGAACCCGTCCTCGGGCAGGTAGTCGGCGTACCGGCGGGGCATGCCCTCCACGCCGAGCCAGTGCTGGACCAGGAAGGTGGTGTGGAAGCCGACGAACAGCAGCCAGAAGTGGACCTTGCCCAGCGGCTCGTTGAGCATCCGCCCGGTGAACTTCGGCCACCAGTAGTAGAAGCCGGCGAACATCGCGAACACCACGGTCCCGAAGACGGTGTAGTGGAAGTGCGCGACCACGAAGTAGGAGTCCGACACGTGGAAGTCCAGCGGCGGTGACGCCAGGATGACGCCGGTGAGCCCCCCGAACAGGAACGTGGTCAAGAAGCCCAGGGTCCACAGCATGGGCGTGTCGAACGAGACCGACCCGCCCCACATCGTGCCTATCCAGTTGAAGAACTTCACGCCCGTGGGCACCGCGATCAGGAACGTCATGCCGGAGAAGAAGTCCAGGTCGACGGCCCCGGTGACGAACATGTGGTGCGCCCAGACGGCCACCGACAGCATCGCGATCAGCAAGGTGGCGCCCACCAGGCCGATGTAGCCGAAGATCGGCTTGCGGCTGAAGACCGGGATGATCTCGGAGACGATGCCGAAGAACGGCAGCGCCAGGACGTACACCTCCGGGTGGCCGAAGAACCAGAACAGGTGCTGCCACATGATCGGGCCGCCGTGGGAGGTGTCGAACACGTGCGCACCCAGGGCGCGGTCGGCCTCGAGCGCCAGCAACGCGGCGGCGAGGATGGGGAAGATGATCAGCACCAGCAGGCTGGTGACCAGCGTGTTCCAGGTGAAGATCGGCATCCGGAACATGGTCATGCCCGGAGCCCGCATGCAGATGATCGTGGTGATGAAGTTGACGCCACCCAGGATGGTGCCCAGACCACCCAGCCACAGGCCCATCACCCACAGGTCTCCGCCGACGCCCGGGGAACGTACGGCGTCACTCAGCGGCGTGTAGGCGAACCAGCCGAAGCTGGCGGCACCGGAGGGGGTCAGGAACCCCGAGGCCGCGATGATGCCGCCGAAGAGGTAGAACCAGTAGCTCAGCATGTTCAGCCTGGGGAACGCCACGTCGGGCGCCCCGATCTGCAGCGGCATGATCACGTTGGCGAACCCGAAGAACAGCGGGGTCGCGAACAGCAGCAGCATGATCGTGCCGTGCATGGTGAACAGCTGGTTGTAGGTCTCGTCAGAGACGACCTGGGTGCCGGGGAAGGCCAGCTCGGCGCGCATCAGCAGCGCCATGATTCCGCCCAGGACGAACCAGACCATGGCGGTGACGAGGTACATCTTGCCGATCAGCTTGTGGTCGGTCGTGGTGAGGATCCTGACGACCTGCTTGCCGAGGGGGCGGCGCCCCTCCAGCACGGCGGTGGGCTGGGCTGCGGTGGCGGTCACTCGGTGCCTCCCTCAGTGGTGTCGGACTCCAGACCGGCCTGGGTGGTGGCTTCCTTGCCGCCGAGGATGACGTCGTCGGAGACGAACCCGGCCTCGATCCGGTCCTGCAGGTAGGCGTCGTACTCCTCGCGGGAGACCACCTCGACGTTGAAGAGCATCCGGGAGTGGTAGGTGCCGCACAGCTCGGCGCACTTGCCGGAGTAGGTGCCCTCCTTGTCGGGGGTCACCACGAACTCGTTGACCCGCCCGGGGATGACGTCCTCCTTGTAGAGGAACCCGGTGATCCAGAAGGAGTGGATGACGTCGGGCGAGTGCAGCTCGAACCGCACCGACTCGTCCACCGGCAGGACCAGGGTCGGGATGTAGGAACCTGTCCCGAACTCGTAGACGTTCTTGCCGTCCGCGACCGGCTCGTCGACGTAGTTGAAGGTCCACGACCACTGCTGGCCGACCACCACCACGGTGTGGTCGGCCTCGGGGATCTCGGTCAGGTCGTGCTGGATCCGGACCGTGTGGGAGAACAGCACCAGGATCATGATCATCGGTGCGATCGTGTAGAAGATCTCGAGAGGGAGGTTGTACCGCGTCTGGACGGGCACGTCGTCGTCGTGGCGACGCCGGTAGCGCCAGATCACCCAGAAGATCAGGCCCCACACCAGGGCGCCGGTGAGCAGCGCCACCACCCAGGACCACTGCCAGAACTCGAGGATCTGCCACGCCTCCTTGGTGGCCGGCTCGGGCATCGCGCCGCGCTTCCATTCGTCGCGGACCTCGGCCGAGCACGACGTCAGGAGCAGGAGCCCTGACCCGAGCGCCGAGACCAGCGCCAGCCGCCGCCAGGGCGAGACCGGACGCTTCGGGAGCTGCACACCCACGAGGAGCCTCTCTGTCGTACCAGCACGAATCAGGGTGAACCTTAGCCGAATCCACACAGGATTGAGCCCCCGGGGCACCGGGTAAGTTCGGCGTGTGGCAATTCCGGCTGCTCACGCAGGGGAGCGATCCCCCGGCTACCTGGACGCGGCCTCGTCCGAGCCGTTGCACCCGGCGGCCCTCGAGGTCCTCCGGGGTGCCCTCGAGCGGGGGCACGCCGACCCGCGGCGGCTGCACGCTGCCGGACGGGTGGCCCGGCTGATGCTCGACCAGGCCCGTGGTGTCGTGGCCGAGACGCTCGGGGTGCGCCCCGACGAGGTCAGTTTCACCGGCTCGGGGACGGAGGCGGTCCACCGGGGCCTGCTCGGGCTGCACCGAGGGCGGGCCCGCTCCGGCCGGGCCATCGCCTGCTCGGCCGTGGAGCACTCGGCGGTCCTGCACGCAGCACGGTGGAGCGGGGCTCCGCTGCTGAGCCTCCCTGTGGACCGGCTGGCACGGGTGGACGCCGAGGCGGCGGGCCGCCAGGTCGCCGGGTCCGCCGAGCCGGTCGCGCTGGTGGCCGTCCAGAGCGCCAACCACGAGGTGGGCACGCGGCAGCCGGTCGCAGCCCTCGCCGAAGAGCTCGGGGAGACGCCTCTGTTCGTCGACGCGTGCGCGAGTGCCGGTCGGGAGCCGCTCCCGGTGGGTTGGTCCGTCGCCGCCGCCTCGGCCCACAAGTGGGGAGGCCCGGCCGGGGTGGGGCTGCTGCTGGTCCGCAAGGGCGCGCGCTGGCGCAACCCGTTCCCCGGCGACGACCGGGTGGACGAGCGCTCGACGGGCTTCGAGAACGTCCCGGCCGCGCTCGCGGCGGCGGCCGCTCTCCAGGCCGTGGCCGCCGAGCGGGCAGAGACGGCGGCACGCCAGGCCGCACTCATCGACCGGGTCCGTGCCGCGGTGGCCACCGCGGTGCCCGACGTCGAGGTGGTCGGCGACCCGGTCGACCGGCTGCCGCACCTGGTGACGTTCTCGTGCCTGTACGTCGACGGCGAGGCCCTGGTCAGCGAGCTGGACCGGCACGGCTTCGGGATCGCCAGCGGGTCGGCGTGCACCGCCTCCACGCTCGAGCCGAGCCATGTGCTGGCCGCCATGGGGGTGCTCACGCACGGCAACGTGCGGCTCTCGCTGACCCGGGACACCACCTCGGCGCAGGTGGACCGGTTCCTGGCCGTTCTGCCGGGGATCGTCGCCGGTCTGCGGGCCCGGGTGGGCCTGTGAGTGCGGTGCACCTCGAGCTGGACTGCCGCGGCCAACGCTGCCCGCGACCGGTGATCGAGCTGGCCCGCCACCTGGGGGAGGTCGCGGTCGGCGAGGTGGTGGCCGTGGTGACCGAGGACGCGGCGGCCGCCACCGACGTACCGGCCTGGTGCCGCCTGCGCAGCCAGGAGTACGTCGGGCAGGACGTCGCCGAGGACGGAACCCCTCGGCAGCTGGTGCGCCGACTGTCCTGACTCCCGGCTGCTCAGGGCAGGTGCCGGGCCACCTCGTCGGCGGCCGCCTGGCCGTACGCCCCGGCCACCCGCGCCACGAACTGCCCTGCGGTGAAGGAGTACTCCTGGGTGCCGACCGACTCCACGACGTACGCCGCGAGCACGCAGCCCACCTGCGCGGCCCGCTCCAGCCCCACCCCCCAGGCGAGGCCGGCGAGGAAGCCGGCCCGGAAGGCGTCGCCGACGCCGGTGGGCTCGACGGCGTGCACGTCGGAGACCGCAGGCAGCTCGAAGGTGGCCAGGCCGCGCCCCTGGACACGGACGCCGCGCGGGCCGAGCGTGGTCACCTGGATGTCCACCCGGGCCAGCACCTCCTCGGCGTCCCAGCCGGTCTTGTGCTGGATCATGTGCGACTCGTACTCGTTGGAGAAGAGCAGGGTCGCCCCGTCGATGAGCTCTCGGATCAGCTCCCCCTCGCTGAACGCCAGCTGCTGGCTGGGGTCGGCGATGAAGCGGTAGCCACGCTGACGGCACTCCTCGGTGTGGCGGCGCATGGCCTCCGGGTCGTCGGGGCCGACCAGCACGTAGTCCGGCTCCCCCACGCGTCGCACGATGGGCGCCAGCTCGATCATCCGAGCCTCGCTCATCGCACCGGGGTAGAACGACGCGAACTGCGCCATCGCCGCGTCGGTGGTGCACACGAAGCGCGCCGTGTGCCGACTCTCCGAGATGTGCACCGAGTCGCAGTCGACCCCGTGCCGCTCCAGCCAGGAGCGGTAGTCCGCGAAGTCCTCCCCCGCCGCGCCTACCAGCACCGGCCGCAACCCGAGGCGGCCCAGCCCGTAGCACATGTTGGGGGCGACCCCGCCGCGGCGGATCTCCAGGTCCTCGACGAGGAACGAGACCGACAGCTTGTCGAGCTGGTCGACCACCAGCGAGTCCGCGAACTTCCCCCCGAAGGTCATCAGGTGGTCGGTAGCGATCGATCCCGCGATGAGCAGCGACATGGCAGCCAACACTACCCTCCGGTAGTGCTAGGGATACCCGTGAGTAGGGCCTAGCGTCGGGCGCATGGACGCATCAACGCCCTCCTCCCGTCTCGCCTACGCGGAGCTCGGGACACCTCGAGAGATGTACGCCGACTGCCAGGCCGTGGGTCACAACCTCCGTCTCCCCCGGCTCGAGCAGGTGGCACGCGCTGCCGTCCAGCCAGCGCCCAGCATCCGCTTCGAGGACCAGCCCGAGGTCGGCAAGCGCGAGATTCGCGTCACTGATGCGGCCGCGCGTCTGGCCAACGCCCTGCACCTTCACCTGGACTGAGGCCGGACGCGGCAACCCCCACAAAGACAGAGTCCCCGCCGCGTGACGCGACGGGGACTCTGCTGTCAGGGCTGGGCCGCGGGAGCCTCAGTGGAAGGAGTCGCCGCAGGCGCACGAGCCGGTGGCGTTCGGGTTGTCGAT
>NZ_DAOMFK010000158.1:0-7253 GCF_035429765.1 Nocardioides sp.
CCGCCTCGGCCACCGCCGGCAGCAGGTCGTCGGGGTCGGGCGCCTGTGCCAGTCGGCGGCCGAAGTCGGCGAGCGCCTCGTAGGGCTGCGCCCGCTCTCCGTACGCCGCGCGGTCGGCGAGCCGGACCACGACCCGCCGCAGCGGCTGGAACGCGAGGGCGACCACCACGGTGGCGAGGAGGGAGAGCCAGAACCCGCCGGTCCGGCCCTCGACCTGGCGCCCGGCGAGCACGACCAGCGTCGTGTAGCCGATCGCGGCGAACCCCGCCCCAGCGGCCACCACGACGGTCCGGTTGATGATCACGTCCAGGTCGTAGAGCCGGTAGCGCAGCACCGCGACGGCGAACAGGATCGGCATCAGGAAGAACGAGAGGTTGAGCGGGACCCCCGACAGCCAGGTCTGCCGGCCGCCGTTGACCGCCTGCCCGACGAAGAGGATCACCAGGCCGACCGCAGCCAGGCCCGCAGACAGCGCGATCGGCCGCAGCTGCTGGCGCTCCTCGCCGGTGCTGCCCCGCAGCCTCACGACCATGGACACCAGTCCCAGGACCATGCCCAGGCTGATCATCGTGAACCCCACGCTGAGCATGGTGAGGCGCACCGTCCCGAAGCTCTCGTCCCCACTCATCAGGTCGAACTCGGCCGGCGGGAACGACAGGATCGCGACCAGGCACAGCACCGCGCCGACCACCGGGACGAGTGCGGCTCTCCGCCAACGGCGGGAGAGGAAGCGCCCGTCCGGCGCCAGCATGAACATCAGGGCCAGCAGGGCGACGGCGATCTGACCGCCGAACAGCTGGGAGACCCACCCGGAGATGCCACCGAGCGCCCAGGACCCCGGGCCGCCGCTCTCCCGGACCCAGTAGGAGTACGCCTCGGTCAGCAGCGAGATCGAGGTCAGCACCCCCACAGCGCTCAGCAGCCAGCCGATCGGGTGCCGCTCGTAGCGTGAGACGATCAGCGCGCCCATCAGCGCGCAACCGAGGCAGGCGCCCTCCACGAAGGGGAAGCCGTGCACCGCCACCGCGGTCTCGGACGTGAGTGAGACCGCCTGCGCGGACACCACCACGTCGGCGGTCAGCAGCACGACGGTGAGGCCGACGAGCGACCAGGCCACCCGCGAGGGCACGTCACCCACCCGCTTCGACAGTCGTGAGCGCCCGCGACGGGATCACCACGCGCAGCCGGGTGCCCCGCCCCGGCTCGGAGTCCAGGTCCAGCGTGCCGCCGGCGGAGTCCACCCGGTCGCGCATGTTCGTCAGCCCGCTCCCTGTGCCGATCGCAGCCGGGTCGAAGCCCGGCCCGTCGTCGCTGATGGTCAGGCTCAGCCGGTCCAGGCCGGCGTCCACCTCGACGTGGACGGTGGTGGCTCCGGCGTGCTTGGCGGCGTTCTGGATCGCCTCCAGGCAGCAGAAGTACGCGGCCACCTCGGCGCCGAGCGGATGCCGGTGCGCACCCCGCTCCTCCACGAGGACCGCGCCGTCGCCCGCCGCCGCCCGCAGCGCCGCCGCGACCCCCGCCTCCTCCAGCAGCGGCGGGTAGATGCCGCGGGAGAGCCGGAGCAGCGTGGCTGTCGCATCCCTCGCCGCGGCCTCCTGGGCGGCCAGCAGCGGTTCGGCGCGCTCGGGAGCGGTCGACGCCAGGCTCGCGGCGAGGCGCAGGTTCACCGCCAGCGCGACCAGGTGCTGCTGAGCACCGTCGTGGGTGTCGCGCTCCAGCCGCCGCCGCGCGGCGTCCTGGGCGTCGACCAGCCGCTCGCGGGACACCCTCAGCTCCGCCTCCCGGGCCGACAGCTCGGCCACCCGCTGCTCCAGGGCGGCGCGCAGCTGGACACCGCGCAGCACCAGCCCGGCCTGGCCGGCCAGGCCGGCGAAGAGGCGCTCCTCGACCGGGGTCAGGGAGGTGCCCACGCGCTCGCGCAGGACCAGCATGCCGAGCTCCTCCTCCCCGTGCCGGACCGGGAGCCGACGGGTGCCGGGGTCCCACCCCGGGGAGCTCACCAACCGGGCCTCCGCCTCCAGCGGCCAGGTGGCCGCCGGTACGGGCCGCCCGGCCACGGCCACCCAGACCTGCGCCCACTCCGCGCCGGTGCCCTCGGCGAGCAGCCGAGCCATCCGCAGCGGGAGATCCTCCGCCGGCCCGCTCCCGGCGACGGTGGAGGAGAACCGCCGCAGCGCGTCGTACGGCGAGGGCCGGCCGCCCCGCACGGCCCGGGACGCGAACCCGTGCAGACGGGTCAGCACCGGGTCGAAGCCGAGGGCGACCACGGCGGTGGCCAGGACCGATAGACCTGCCTGGGGCGTCTCGGTGTGCCCGATCAGCGCGCCGCCGCCGACGACGACGAGGAGGTAGGTCACCCCCACGAAGCCGACCAGGCCGGCGGACACCAGAGCCAGGGCCAGCCAGTCGCGTCTCGACCGGCGCTGCCGGGGCGGCCTCCACCTCATCCCAGCAGTGTGCCCGCTCCGGGCCGGGCGGGGGAGGGCGTCAGCCCCACCCCGGGGGTGGGGCTGGCCCCCGGGGGCATCCTCCGCAGCCGGGCGGCCAGCGCCGCCGGTGGTGCGCCCAGCCCGATCGCCGGACGGTGCTGGATCCGGTGTGCTCGTCGTATGCCGCCCGAGACCCGGACGGCCACCGACAAGGAGAACCAGAGATGACCCTCAGCACCACTCTCACCCCCGGTCGGGCCGCCACCACCGGCACGACCACACCGGCGGCGTACGCCGTGGGCGTCACCAAGCACTACGGCACCGGGGACGCCACCGTGGCAGCCCTGGACGACGTGACCGTCGCCCTCGACCGCGGCCGCTTCACGGCGATCATGGGACCTTCGGGCTCCGGCAAGTCCACCTTGCTGCACATGCTCGCCGGTCTCGACCGACCGACGGCGGGCGAGGTGTACCTCGGCGACACCGAGATCACCTCGCTTCGCGACAAGAGGCTGACCCAGCTCCGCCGCGACCGGATCGGCTTCATCTTCCAGTCGTTCAACCTGCTGCCCACCATGACCGCGGCCGAGAACATCGTGCTGCCCATGCGGATCGCGGGCCGCCGCCCGGACGCCGCGTGGGTCGCCTCGATCGTCGAGACCGTGGGTCTCGGTGGCCGGCTCGGGCACCGGCCGACCGAGCTCTCGGGCGGCCAGCAGCAGCGCGTCGCCGCGGCCCGTGCCCTGGCGTCGCGTCCGGAGATCGTCTTCGCCGACGAGCCGACCGGCGCCCTCGACTCGAGGTCGGGGGCCGAGCTGCTCGGCTTCCTGCGCTCCGCGGTGGACCAGCTCGGCCAGACCGTCGTGATGGTCACCCACGACCCGAACGCCGCGGCGTACGCGGATCGGGTCCTCTTCCTCGCCGACGGCCGGATCGCCGACGAGAGGCACGCCCCGTCCGCCGAGGACGTCCTGGACTACATGAAGACCCTGGGAGCCTGACCATGTTCACCGCGACCATCAGAAGCATGCTGGCGCACAAGCTGCGCCTCATCCTGACCACGGCGTCGATCGCACTCGGCGTCGCCCTCCTGTCCGGCACCCTGATCCTCACGAACACCATGGGCATCGCCTTCGACATGCTGTTCGGCAAGATCGGGTCCGGCACCGACGCGGTGGTCCGCACCGTGGCGCCGTACGCCCAGACCGAGGGCGTCGGCACCAACCGCGGCCCGATCTCGGAGAAGGTCCTCGACCGGGTCCGCGGCGTGGACGGCGTCCGCGCGGCGGAGGGCTCGGTCCAGGGCTACGCCCTGCTCACCGACACCGAGGGCCGCGCCGTCACCACCAACGGCGGCGCCCCGACCAACGGCTACAGCATGCCGGCTGACGCGGAGCTCCGCGGCGACGTGGAGCTGCTCAGCGGCCACGCGCCGACCAACGGGCACGAGGTCGTCATCGACGCCACCAGCGCCGAGGACCACGACATCCCCCTCGGCTCCACGATCAAGGTGCTGTTCCAGGGCCCGACCCGGGAGTTCACGGTGGTCGGCACGGTCGGCTACGGCGACGGCATCACGGACCTCGGCGGCACCACGTCGGCGTACTTCGACACCGCGACCGCGCAGCACGTGCTGGGCTCGCCCGGGCAGTTCGACGCGATCAATGTCAGCGCCGAGCCCGGCGTGAGCCAGACCGAGCTGGCCGACCGGCTGTCCTCGGTGGTCCCCGAGGGCACCGAGGCGCTCACCGGTGCCGCCGTGGCGAAGGAGAACGCCGACGCCACGAAGGGGAACTTCAAGATCGTCGGCATCATCTTCGGGATCTTCGCCGGCATCGCGCTGTTCGTCGGGTCGTTCATCATCTGGAACACCTTCACGATGACGGTGTCGCAGCGCTCGCGTGAGATCGCGCTGCTGCGGGCGATCGGTGCCCGCCGGCGCCAGGTGATGAGCAGCCTGCTGGTCGAGGCCGTGGGGCTGGGGCTGGTCGCGTCGGCGGTCGGCTTCGCCCTCGGGATCGGCGTGGCCAAGGGCCTGAAGTGGCTCATGGACACTGTCGGCCTGGCGCTGCCGTTCACCACGCTGCAGATCGAGTCCAGCCAGGTCTGGATCTCCCTCGCCGTCGGTGTCGGCGTGACGGTGCTGGCCGCGCTCGTGCCCGCCCGCCGCGCCACCAAGGTGCTGCCGGTCGAGGCCCTGCGTGAGTCCGCGCCGGGTGCCGAGAGGCCGTCGACGCGTCGGGCCCTGATCGGGCTGTCCGTCCTCGCGGCCGGCGCCGCGTCGCTCCTGTGGTCGCTGTACGGCGACGGCGGGATCAAGCTGTTCGGCATCGGTCTGGCCGCGGCGATGGTCGGGGTGATCGTGGCGCTTCCTGTCGCGGTGCGGCCGCTGGCCTCGGCGATCGCGGCCCCGCTGCGGTTGCGCGGCCTGCCCGGTGAGCTGGCGAAGCAGAACGCGACGCGCAACCCGCGGCGTACCTCTGCCACCGCGGCGGCCCTGATGATCGGCCTCACCCTGGTCGTGAGCATGGGCGTGTTCGCCTCCTCCCTCAAGGCGTCGTTCGGCGACGTGCTCTCCGACCGGGTGGACGCGGACCTGTACGTCGTCACCTCCAGCGCGCAGGCGCCGGGCTACAGCCCGTCGGTCCTGGACGCGGTCCGGTCGGTCGACGGGGTGGACGAGGTCTCGGCCCAGGGCTGGGGCACGGCCCGCTTCGACGGCGCGGACTCCGGCTACTCGGCGATCGACCCCGCGAACGCGGACGAGGTCCTGAGCCTGGGCGTGTCCGAGGGCTCGCTCGCCGGCCTCGGCAGGTCGGGGGTCATGGTGGCCGAGTCCGCGGCGACGGCCCACGGCTGGAAGGTCGGGGACACCGTGACCGCTGAGTTCGCCGAGACGGGGGAGCACCCGCTGCGCATCGCGGCGATCTACGCCGGGAAGGGCTGGATCAGCGACGACTTCGTCCTGAGCCGGGCCGCCCAGCAGGCGCTCGCCGGTCCGCAGCTGGTGTCCGGTGCCTTCGTGACCGTGGACAACGGTGCCGACCGGGCCGAGGTCCAAGACGCGCTCACGGCGGCCCTGGCCGACCACCCTGACGCCAAGGTGCTCGACCGGGCGGGCTTCGAGAAGGAGGCCGGCGGCTTCGTCGACCAGCTGCTCACCTTCATGACGGTGATGCTGGCCCTGGCCGTGATGATCGCCCTGCTGGGCATCGTCAACACGCTGGCGCTGTCGGTCTTCGAGCGCACCCGTGAGCTGGGCCTGCTCCGCGCGGTCGGCATGACCCGCGGCCAGGTCCGGGCCATGGTCCGCTGGGAGTCCGCGGTGATCTCGATGATCGGCGCCGTGAGCGGCGCGGCCCTCGGGATCGGCATCGGGCTGGCCATGTCGCAGATCCTCAAGGACGAGGGGATCAAGTCGATCTCCGTCCCCGTCCTGCAGATCGCCGTGTACGTCGCGCTGGCGGCGGCCGCGGGTGTCCTCGCTGCCGTCGGCCCGGCCCGGGCGGCCGCCAAGGTCGACGTCCTGCGGGCGGTGGTCAGCGACTGAGAACCGTGACGAGGCACGGCCGACGGGCCCCCGGGCGCACCCGCCCCGGGGGCCCGTGACCGCGTGCACATTGTGCTCGGCACGGCCCGGGGCGAGACTGGAGATGAAGGCAGGAGTTCGCCATGTTCAAGTCTCTCGTGGCGGCTGTGGCCGCCTCTCTCGTGCTCGTTCCCGGCGCCGTCTCGGCGTCCCCCTCCGTCGCGGCCGCCCGGGCCGACGACTATCCGCCCGGCGTCGTGCTCAACCCGGGGCAGATCCCCCGGGGCGCGGACACGCCGCTGCTCCACATGGCCCAGGAGGTGATCGTCGACGGCGCCACCCGGGTCCCGGTCGACGGCGAGGCCACCGTCTGGCTGCTCGGCCGGGTCGGCGGTGACTACCTGGTGCAGACGGCCGGGGCGTCGTTCCGGCGCTACACCGTCCAGCTGGTGCACCCCGACGGCTCCCGGCAGGTGCTGCAGCGCTTCGACGGTCGCACCTCGGTGTCGGTCTCGGCCGACGGCACCCGGCTCGCCCTGGTGACCATGGACCGGCCGAGCACCCGGATCCGGGTCGTGGAGACGCTCACCGGAACCCTGGTGCGCCAGCGCACCTTCGGCTCCCTCGGTGCGGAGGTCGCCGACTACGGCGTCCACCGGATGGTCGTCACCGGTGTCGACAGCCGCACGTACTGGTGGAACCCGGAGACCAACCGGCTGCGTCTGCTGGTGCCTCACCCCGCGTGGGCCGACATCGCCGCCGACCGGCTGGTGGTCCGTGTGCCCAAGGCGGGGTCGCCGTACGAGGAGTGCCAGCAAACGGTCGTGCTGAGCCAGCCGTCGGTGGTGCTCTGGCGCTCGTGCCGTGACCTGCCGTACCGGTTCTCGCCCGACGGCCGCCGGATGCTGACCATCCCGATCCTCACCGACGGGATCGGGGCCTCGCTGGTGCAGGTCCGCCGGATGCACGGTGGCCTCGTGCAGACCTTCCGTCCGCCGATGTACTTCGGCTTCACCGAGTGGGAGTCCAACCACCAGGTGCTGCTCCAGCCCGTCGGCAAGAAGTACGTCGCCGCCGTGCGCTGCGACCTGACGGCTCAGTGCGAACGGGCCTCCCGGCTGTTCCGCTCCTTCGGCGGCACCGACCCGCTGACCACGATGCGGTGGAGCTTCCCGGAGTAGGCGTGGTGGCTGCCGCGGGGGGATAGGGGGAGGTACGCCGCCGCGCGGTCCGCCGTAGCGCGGAAGATCCCAGCCACCTGGTGGCTGTTGGGTTTTGGGTTCTGCTGGGCGCTG
>NZ_DAOMFK010000159.1:0-7222 GCF_035429765.1 Nocardioides sp.
CCATCAGGATGTCGCCCAGAAACGCGCTTCCGTCGCCCTGCACGCTGCCCGCATTGCCGCGTGCAGCCAAGCGGTCGGGGCCATGGAGCAGGCGTTGCGGACGACGACGGCGTACCTCACCAGCCGCACCCAGTTCGGGGTCACGCTCAACCACTTCCAGGCGCTGACCTTCCGCGCGGCCGACCTGTACGTCGACCTCGAGCTGACCCGGAGCCTGGTCCTGTGGGCGACGATGGTGCTCGCGGAGGGGACCGCCGAGGAGGTCGCGGGGGCCGCCTCGCGCGCGGCCCTGCAGACCAGCCGCGCCGGGCGGCACCTCGGCCAGGAGGCCATCCAGCTCCACGGCGGCATCGGGGTGACCGCGGAGTACAGCATCGGCAGCTACACCAGCCACCTCACTGCTCTGGACCACCTGCTCGGCGACGGGGACCACCATCTGAGGCTGCTCGCCGCGGGAGTGGGGGCGTACGGCGAGGTCGACCCGCTGCGTTGAAAGGAAAAGCAGAACGAAGGTCGCGCAGACCCTCCCGCAAACGGGTCGCGAAGCCGTAGTCTGACCGGCATCCCGGAACTGACGGCAAGGGGCGGCAGAAGTGGCTTCTCGGACGAGCGTGACCACCACGGCGACAGCGGGACTGGGACGCAGGGTCCGTAGCGCTCGGACGGCCAAGGGTTGGACGCAGGCCGACCTCGCCGGGGACGACTTCTCGGTCGGCTTCCTGTCCCGCATCGAGTCCGGTGCCCGCCAGCCCAGCCGGGAGACGCTCCTCGCCCTCGCCGAGCGTCTGGACGTGACGGTCGACTACCTGGTGACCGGGGTGGAGGAGGACGTCGCGCTGTCCCGTCGCCACGACCTGGACCGGGCCGAGCTCTCACTGGCCGGCGGCGACATCGACGAAGCGCTGCGGACCTCGGCGGACCTGCTCGATCGGGGAGCGCTGGCCACCTGGCCCGACCTGGAGCGGCGGGCCCGGCTGGTGCACGCGCTGGCCCAGGAGGCCGGCGGGGACGTGCACGCCGCCATCATCGAGCTGGAGGACCTGTACGAGGTCACCGCGGACGGCGAGTCCGCCGCGACCATCGGCATCGCGCTCTCCCGGTGCTACCGCGAGGTCGGCGACTTCACCCAGGCTGTCGAGGCCGGCGAACGGGCCATCGAGGTGCTCGCCGACCTCGGGCTGGCCGGGACCCCCGACCACATCCGCCTGGTGGTGACCGTCGCCGCGGCGTACTTCGAGTCCGGCCAGACCGGCACCGCCACCCGGCTCTCGCGCCGGGCGATCGCGGTGGCCGAGGAGTCGGGCTCGGCGGAGTCGCAGGCCGCGGCGTACTGGAACGCCAGCATCATCGAGCGGCACAGCGGCAACCTCGACGCCGCGGTGCGGCTGGCGAGCCGAGCGATGCTGGTGCTGCAGAGCGGCGCCGGCACCCGCAACCTGGGTCGGCTGCGGATGCAGCTGGCCCTCTTCCACGTCAGCAGCCCCGAGCCGGACCTCGCGGAGGCGCGGGCCCTGCTGGAGCAGGCGACCGCCGAGCTGGCCTGGTCGGCGGCGAGCCCGGTGGACCACGCCCGGCTGCAGGTCGTCCGGGCGCGGCTGCACCTGCTCGAGGGCGCGCCCGACCGGGCCCGGGCCGAGCTCGCCTCGATCTCACCCGACGTGTGCCACCAGGAGGTGCTGCTGGCCGCCGAGGTGCGCGTGCTGCAGGCCCTCGCCGAGGCGGCCGAGGGTACGCCGGGGGACGCGGCGTACCGCGACGCGACCACGCTCCTCGAGCTGGTCGGAACGGACCGCGGCGCCGCGCAGCTGTGGTTCGAGCTGGGCGAGGCGATGCACGCCGCCGGTGACCTGGGCCGGGCCGCAACCGCCTTCCGTCAGGCGGCGACCTGTCTGGGCGCCTCGCGGGTGCTGGCGCCGACCCAGGACCGGCCGGTCTTCAGCCTGACCGCGGACTAGCAGCACCACGAGTCGCCGCCACCGCGCACGGTGGGGCGGGCGGGGCCGGCGTTGGCCGGAGCGGGGACTGTCGCCAGCGCGAGCATGCAGACCGAGGCGACCACTGCGGCGATGATGCGGGACATGGAGTGCTCCTTTGTGCAAAGGGTGTGTCAGGTTCGATGTGACACCAGTCGGCCACACCTTGGCAACATGGTGGGCCGAGGGGTGGACCGGCGTACTGCAAACCACTGCAGCCACGGGACCGCGCTAGACGAGACACCGGAGCCTGCCCGCGGCAGGGCACTTCCGGTGTCCGGCGCGGGTTCCTATCCTTCCTGCTGGTGGGCATGGACGCCCGTCGTTGTCGACGACCACGAGGAGGGGCTGTGGCCGACGAGCTGATGCCGGAGATGGCTGGTGGCGGGGAGGCGGAGGCGCTCGAGCGCGTCCGGGCCGGCCACTGGTGGCAGGCGTTCACCGGGCTGGTCCCGGTGCTGCTGATGGTGCCGATCCTGCTGGCGCACGCGTACACGCTGGGCGTCCTGGTGGCGGTGGTCGGCTCGCTGGCGGTGGTGGGCTACCACCTCGCCCGGGGACAGGGGATCACCAGCCTGGACGTGCTCGCGCTGCTCTTCGCGGTGACCAACCTGGTGGTGTACGACGTCTTCGGCAGCACGCTGCTGATCGAGAACCTCGACGTGGTGTTCTACACCCTGCTGGCCCTCCAGTCGGGGCTCAGCCTGGTCAGCGGCACGCCGTGGACCATGCAGTTCACCCGACGCACGGTGGTCCCCGAGCTCTGGGACTCGCCGGCCTTCCACGCCATGAACGTGCGCACCACGCGGCTGTGGGTCGTGTGTTTCGTGCTGTGCGACGTCGCCGCCCTCACCCTGCCCGACCCGAGCAGCGTGTGGGTCCCGGTGCTGCTGATGGTCGCCACCGTGGTGCTCTCCCGCCGCCTCGGCCGGCGGTACCTGGCCCGCGCCCTCACCCGCTGACCCGTCGCTGTTTGCCGGCACACTGCGACGGGTCAGCGGGAAAACTGCGACGGGTCGGCGGGGTGTCGGGGCGGACGCCTAGAGTCGGGCGTGGACCGCGGGCCGAGCCCGGGTCGGGAGACGCGTCGTGACGCGCGTCGAGAGACGGGGGGCAGGACGCGAGATGGCTGAGCTGAGGCGGGTCGGCGACCACCACGCGGCCACGGCGCTGGCCCGGCTGCTCACGGGCGCCGACCGGCGCACCCCCGTGGTGGTCGTCTCCGTCCCGGCCGGCCGCGCCGAGCCTTTCATCGACGCCGCCAGGATCGTCGACGAGGTCGGCGACCTCGCCCGGGTGTACCTCCTCACCACGGGCCCGCACACCTGGACCTTCTCCCGGGAGATGCCCGAGCTGACCCAGGTGTACGGCGGTGCCGGCCGCGTCTACCCGGTCGGGCACGAGTGGGTGGCCGACCCCCACCGCTCCCCGCTCCGGCTCGCCTTCAACCGGGCCGAGGGGGACCGGGCCACCGAGGACCTCATCTCCGACGCCCTGCGGATGGCCACGGACGCGGGCCTCCTGCGGCGGACGCCCACGCCGGCCAAGCGCCCGGTCCACGGGGTGGTGGCCGGCATCCCCGTCCCGGAGCGGGCGATGGTCTCGGTCGGCCGGTCTCTGGCCACCGTGGCCGAGGAGCTCACCGTCCCCGGGGTGCCCCTGGACCGCGTGCTGCGGGTCGGGCTCACCGTGCAGGGGGTGCTGGACGACCGGACGGGCCGCCTCGACCTCATCGGGTCGCTGCTCGACCCGGCCGCCCAGCTCGCGGCGTACGCCCTCGGCGAGGTGGTGCTGGCCGAGGTCCACCAGGTGGAGGCGGGCCGGGCTCGGCTGCGGCTGCACCCCCGCGTGACGGTCGAGGTGTCCCGGGCCGCGGTCACCTCCAACGACCTCGACGACCTGCGCTCGCTGATGAGCCCCGGAGAGGTCGTGCGCGCCCGGGTGACCGGCCTGGGTCCCGACTGGCGGCTGAGCCTGCTCGACGTCGACGACGACGAGGTCGCCCGACCGGCGCCGGCCCTGCTACCCGACGGGCCGCCCTGGCTGGTCGAGACCGAGCCGGGCTGGCTGGCCGAGCCTGCGTCGGCCGAGCCCGAGCCGGCGCCGCAGATGCCCGAGCTCCTCCAGCCGGTGGCCGAGCCCGGGCTGCTGGTCCAGCCGGTGGCCGAGCCCGAGGTACCGGTCGACACGTCGGAGCCGGTGGTCCCCGAGTCGACGGGACCACCTCGGCCCACCCCGCTGCTGCTCGACCGCAGGCGTGAGCGGGGGGGCAGCGCCCCACCCGTCCCGCCACCAGCGGCGGAGACCACGAACGGTGCGGGACCGGCAGTCGCCACGCTCACCCGCACCGTCGACGGGCTCAAGGCAGAGCTGGCCCAACAACGCCGTGTGGTGGCCGGGCTCCAGGAGCAGCTGCAGGGGCTGGTCTCCGAGCGTGGCCTGCTCGAGCACGTGCGGGACCAGCAGGCGCGCGACCTGGCCCGCCTGGAGCACGAGCTGCGCACCAGCCGCTCCCGGCTGCGCCGGGAGGTGGGTCGCCGCGGTGCCGCCGCACCGGCCCCCGACGTCCCCGAGTTCGCCGACCCCGAGCAGGGGTTCCGGTACGCCGTGCTCACGGCGTGGGCCCGACGTACCCCGCCGGCCGAGCAGGCCAGCAGGCCGCTGGGCGTCTACACCCTCGGGCCGGACTTCCTCACCAGCCTGCAGAAGGTCGACGGCATCAGCGCCGACAAGGTCGCCGACGTGGTGTTCGAGATCGTCACCGGCCGCGCCCGGGACCTGCCCGGGCGGGAGCTGCACCAGCTGCGCGAGTCCGACGCCGGCGGAGCGCCGTCCGTGAGGCGGGCCGACGGGGCCGTCTGCTGGCGCGCCTCGCTCCAGGTCAAGAGCCCGCAGGCCCGCCGGCTGCACTACTGGCAGCTGCCCGGAGGCGAGATCGAGCTCTCCCGGGTGACCCTCCACGACGACTTCCAGCCCTGAGCCCACCGACGCCGATCGGGTCTACCGTGGACCCGTGAGGTGACGACAGGAGGCGGACGTGGCGAACAACGCGGGAGCCGCGGGTGGCGGCGCACTCTACGGGCTGGGGATCTTCGGGGCCTGGGTGTGGTTCTGGCAGCAGGCCGACGGGTTCTGGTGGTACCTGTGGGCGATCGTGCAGGGCATCTTCTGGCCGGCCTTCATGGTGTACGACGTGTTCAAGGCGCTCGGCTCGTAGCGAACAGGCCGGGACGGGTCCGCCCGGGAACGGGCTCCTCCGCACAGGATGATGCGTCGGCCGAGGTGGTGGAGCATGCTCGGGTGGGACACCCCAACGGGAGTGGACCACCACCGGAAGGACGGCGCAACGTGGCTGCGGACTTCAAGGGCAAGATCGCGCTCGACATCAGGGACTCAGAGCCCGACTGGGAGCCGTTCCTGGCGCCCAAGGCGGCACCGGGGTCCCCGAACGTGCTGTTCATCGTGTGGGACGACGTGGGCTACGGCACCATGGACTGCTTCGGCGGGCCGGTGCGCACGCCCACGATGAACCGCATCGCCGAGATGGGCGTGCGGTACTCGAACTTCCACACCACGGCGCTGTGCTCCCCCACGCGGGCCTCGCTGCTGACCGGGCGGAACGCCACCTCCAACGGCATGGCCACGATCGCGGAGTTCAGCTCGGGGTTCCCCGGGATCTCCACCCGGATCCCGTTCGAGAACGGGTTCATCTCCGAGGTGCTCCTGGAGCACGGCTACAACACCTACTGCGTGGGCAAGTGGCACCTCACGCCGGGCGAGGAGACCGGCATGGCCGCGTGGAAGAAGCGCTGGCCGCTCGGACGGGGCTTCGAGCGCTTCTACGGCTTCCTCGGTGGCGAGTCGAGCTGCTGGTACCCCGACCTCGTGCACGACAACCACCCGGTCGACCAACCGGCCACCCCGGAGGAGGGCTACCACATCGCGAAGGACCTCTCCGACAAGGCGATCGCGTTCATCCGCGACGCCAAGGTCGTCGACCCCGAGAAGCCGTTCTTCCTGTACTTCTCCCTGGACGCCGCGCACGCCCCCCACCATGTGTTCACCGAGTGGGCGGACAAGTACCAGGGCGTGTTCGACGAGGGCTACGAGGCGATCCGGGACGGCATCCTGGCCCGGCAGAAGGAGCTCGGGCTGCTGCCGGAGAACACCGCTCTGTCGGGGATCAACCCGCACGGCGAGCCCGGGGCCACGGGTCCCGACGGCCAGCCGTGGCCGCTGCTCGACACGGTCCGTCCGTGGGACTCGCTGAGCACCGACGAGAAGCGCCTCTTCGCACGCATGGCCGAGGTGTTCGCCGGCTACGTGGAGTACACCGACGACCAGGTCCGACGCGTGATCGACTTCCTCGAGTCCTCCGGCGAGCTGGACAACACGATCATCGTGGTGGTCTCCGACAACGGCGCGAGCGGCGAGGGCGGCCCCAACGGCACCTTCAACGAGTGGCGCTTCTTCAACGGCGTTCCCACCCCGACCGACCTGACCCTGCAGCACATCGACGAGCTGGGCAGCCCGACGTCGTACAACCACTACAACACCGGCTGGGCCTGGGCCTTCGACACCCCGTTCCCCTACTGGAAGCGGTGGGCTGGCTACGAGGGCGGCATCGCCGACATGTGCCTGGTCGCCTGGCCGGCCAAGGTGCCGGCTCAGGAGACGCCGAGGGCGCAGTACGTGCACGCCGTCGACGTGGTGCCGACGATCTACGAGCTGCTCGGGATCACCCCTCCGTCGACGCTGAACGGCTACGCGCAGCGGCCGATCGAGGGCGAGAGCTTCGCAGCCTCGCTCACCGACCCGGCCGCGCCCGCGAAGCGGACGCAGTTCTACGCGATGCTGGGCCAGCGGGCGCTCTACGAGGACGGCTGGCTCGCCTGCACCGTGCACCCACCGCTGAGCGGCTGGGGCAAGTTCGACCAGGACGTGTGGGAGCTCTACCACGTCGAGGTCGACCGGTCGCAGTCCACGAACCTCGCCGCCGCCGAGCCCGGACGGGTGCAGGCGATGGTGGCCCGGTGGTTCGAGCTTGCCGAGCAGTTCAACGGACTGCCGCTCGACGACCGGACCGCGCTGGAGCAGACCCTGGCCGAGCGGCCCAGCGGCGCACCGGTGCGCGAGCGGTACGTGTACTACCCCGACTGCGCCGCCGTTCCCGAGCAGTCCGCCGTGCGCACCTCGGGACGGTCCTACACGATCTCGGCCGGGGTGCACCTCGACTCGGCCGACGCCGA
>NZ_DAOMFK010000160.1:0-7215 GCF_035429765.1 Nocardioides sp.
ACGGCGGGGCAGCAGGGCATGCGTACGTCGCAGGTCGTCTGGGTGGGCGTGGCAGGGGTCGTGCTGATGGTAGTAGCGGCGGTCGCCGTCGCGATGGCCCGCAGCCGCGCTTCGGCGCGACGCGTCGCGGCGAGCCGGGCCAGGTCGGAGAGGATCCGCTCCGACGCCGAGGCGCACCGCACCGAGGTGCTGGAGTCCGACCTGGCCACCCGCCAGGCCGAGCTGGAGGCCGACCGGGCGCGGTTGGAGGCCGATCGGGCGCAGGCGCGGGCCGAGGAGGCCCGGCAGGCGCTCACCGTGGACGAGGCCCGCCTGGAGGACAGGGTCCGCGAGGCGGACCGGGTCGACCCGGACGTGGACCACGAGTCCCCGGCGTACTCCCCTCGGACCGAGGACGCCCCGGGCGGCCGCCCGGCGTAGTCGCGACCCGGTGTTGCCGCCACCGGGGAGGGGGTGGAGTCTGTACCCAGCAGCGAGGGAAGGACTCCCCATGACCAAGAAGGTGACGCCGCCCGAGGGCGCGGACGACTTCGGCACCGTCGCGTCGGCGCAGCAGAACGCCCGGCTGCACCCGGAGCACTACACCAGGACCGGACGCCTCCGGAGCGTCTTCTACGAGTCGGAGATGGCCCGGCTGCAGGAGCAGCTGGTGATGCTGCAGTACTGGGTCCAGTCGCAGGGGCTGAAGGTGCTGGTGATCTTCGAGGGACGCGGCTCGGCCGGCAAGGGCGGCACGATCGCCCGCATCACCGAGCGGATGAGCCCTCGGATCGTGCGGGTCGCGGCTCTGCCGACGCCCACCGAGCGGCAGCGCACCCAGTGGTACTTCCAGCGGTACGTCGAGCACCTGCCGGCGGCCGGGGAGATGGTGCTGTTCGACCGCAGCTGGTACAACCGCTCGAACGTCGAGTGGGTGATGGGCTACTGCACCGAGGACGAGCACCAGGAGTTCCTGCGCTCGTGCCCGGAGTTCGAGCGGATGCTCGTCCGCTCCGGGATCACCGTGGTCAAGTACTGGTTCTCGGTGTCCTACGAGGAGCAGCGCCGCCGCTTCGAGGCGCGCAACCGCGAGCCGATCAAGCGGTGGAAGCTCTCGGCCATGGACCTGGCCGAGCACGAGCTCTACGTGAAGTACTCCATGGCCAAGGACACCACCTTCCAGTACACCGACATCAAGCAGGCACCCTGGTTCGTCGTCCCCTCCGACGACAAGAAGGCCGCGCGGCTCAACTGCGTCTCGCACCTGCTCAGCCAGTTCGACTACCACGACGTCGCCCCCGACGTCGTGGAGCTGCCGACGATGCGCGACCTGCACTACATCAGGCCACCCATGCACGAGCAGACGTTCGTCCCGCAGGTCTACTGAAGGGTCCGCGGCCTCAGGGCTTGCGCACGTAGGTCGAGACCGCCACCAGCGTGGAGGTGTCCACCGCGAAGCCCAGGCGGTGCAGCCTGAGCCCGAGCACCCGGCCGCGCACCCGGGTGCGGCTGCGTTCCTCGACCACGACGCGGGTCGGCCCGGTGTCGGTGACGGTCCGGGTCAGCGGGCCGTAGGCGTGGGCCAGGAGGTGGACCCGCTGCGCGGACGCAACCCCCTCGGCGTCGGTGGCCAGCACCTCTCCGTGGATGAGGAGGTTGCGGGTGGGCCGGTTGACCCGCACGACCAGCTCGGAGACGCCGAGCGCGTCGACGAGGTCGTCCAGCACGGCGCGGGACTCGACCGCGCACACCCAGGCGTCCTCGGCGTCCTGGTAGTTGGGCTCCACCCCCTCCGCGCAGGTCCAGTCCGTCACGACTCCGGCGATGCCGTCGTCCCCGCTGACGCTGAGCACCACGGTGTGCCAGTTGCCCTCGTGGCCCGGCAGGTCGCCCTGCGCGACGGCCGTGAGGCTGAACAGGGCGGTCCGGTCGGCACGCACCCAGGCCCGGTCGGGGGTGGCCGACGCGGACCCGGCGGGGAGGGCGAGCGCGGCGGTCAGGCCGCCGACGAGAAGGAGGCGAGTGAGGCGCATGGCGACCCCTGGGAGCGGGAGGAGTGAGCGTTCCCCACGCTAGGCAGGCCGCTGCGTCCGCGCAGGGGATCCGGTGAACTCCCTGTGTGGTCCAGTCCGCCGACCGCTCCCGGACGCTCGTCAGGGGGCTGTCGCCTGCGTCTTCGCAGTGCCACACTTGGGGTGTGTACGCCTGACTCCGGGCGTGGTCACCAGCCGGGAGGTGACTCCGGGACGGCACCGGACCGGCCGGCCCGCGGTCGCTGCCGCGCCGCACTGGCCGTCACCGTCCCGGCGCTCTCCTTGCTGATGCTGCCGTCAGCGACCGGAACCATCGCGCGCCCCGACGTGCCGCCGAGCGTCGCGGTCTCGAGGGCCGTCGACACCCGCCCCAACATCGTGGTGCTCATGGCCGATGACATGCGGGAGGACGACCTGGTCTTCATGCCGACCACGCGACGGATCCTGATCCGCAACGGGCTGCACTTCCGCAACTCATTCGCACCCAACCCGCTCTGCGCGCCGTCCCGGGCGTCCTTCCTGACCGGCCAGTACCCCCACAACCACCGGGTGGTGTCCGTCGAGCCACCGTGGGGGTTCGGGGCGTTCGACGACCGCTTCACGATCAGCACGGCCCTCAAGAGGTCGGGATACCGAACCGCCCTGGTGGGCAAGTACCTCAACGGGTACGGGGAGCAGCGGTCGAGGGTCACCGGCGGGCCGAGTCTGCACTACGCGCCGGCCGGGTACACCGACTGGTACGCCGCGGTGGAACCCCTCAAGGGGAGTGGGGTGGTCGGCTGCACCTACAACTACCTCCGGGTCGCCTACAACCACAACGGGGTGATCGAGGACAACCACGCCGGGGAGTACTCGACCCGCGGGATCGGCCGGATCTCCCGGCGGCTCATCGCGAAGTACGCCGCCGGCTCCGCGCCCTTCTTCGTCTACGCCGCGTTCGTGGCACCCCACGCCGGCGGGCCGCGAGAGGCAGGCGATCCGATCCGGGACGTGCCGCCCGCGCTGCGCAACGTGTTCGCGACGCCGGCGCGCCCGCCGTGGGTGCGCGGCCGGTTCGACGACCTGGTCACGCGGGCGCCGGGGCTGCCACGCCGTGGAGGGCCGGTGGAGCGGGACATGAGCGACAAGCCGGGCTTCCTGCAGAGGCTTCGCGAGCCGGGGCGCCGACTTCGGCACGCTCTCCTGAAGCTCACCCGGCAGCGGGCCGAGTCGCTCTACGTGCTCGACCAGGAGGTGGGACGGACCGTCCGTGCCTTGAAGCGCACGCGGGAGTGGTCGAACACGGTCCTGGTGTTCACCAGCGACAACGGCTACCTCCTCGGAGAGCACCGCCACATGCCCGGGAAGATCCTCGCGCACGAACCGTCCCTGCGAGTCCCCTTGCTGGTCACCGGGCCGGGTCTGCGGCGGGGCGAGGACCGGTACGACCCCATCACCACGGTCGACGTCACGGCGACCATCCTCGACCTTGCGAACGCCACCCACCGCATGCGGCGCCACCACCCTCTCGACGGGTCCAGCCGGCTCCCCACGATGCTCGAGGGTGACCGCGGCTGGACCACGGCAGTGGTCACCGAGTCCCGCCAGGGACCGCACGGCCCGGACACCGAGCACCGCGGCTTCACCCGAGGTCGTACCTACATCGGGCTGCGCACCGCTCAGTACTCCTACGTGCGGTACATCGGGGGCTCGAGCGAGCTCTACGACCTCGAGGTCGATGCGAACCAGATGAGGTCGCGGCACGATGACCCGGCCTACCGCCCCGTCAGACGCCTGTTCCGGCACCTGTGGGAGCAGCTCCGCAGCTGCGCGGGAGAGCGCTGCCAGGTCGTCCTTCCGTCGCGGCTGCAGGCAGACCCCACCCGGCTTCGTCAGCTGAGCAGGTCGTTCTGGACACAGGTGAACGAGGTGCACGGGTACTGGGGTCTGATCCCCGGGTCGGTATCCGGACCGACCAGCGTGCAGCCACGACGGGACGAGCGTGGCTCGGGAGGCGGCGTGGCGCCTTAGGCTGCCGCCATGAGCCAGGTGCCCGCAGCGACCCGCGCGCTGCGGGTGCTCCGGTTCCTGGCCAGCCAGCCCGACCCGGTGCCGCTGGACCGGATCGCGCGCGCCTGCGGGCTGCCCCGCTCGACGGCGTACCACCTGCTCCACGCGATGATCGACGAGGGCTTCGTGGTGCACCTGCCCGAGCTGCACCGGTTCGGGCTCGGGGTGGCCGCCTTCGAGGTCGGCAGCGGGTACTCGCGCCAGGAGCCGCTGCAGCGCATCGCCCGCCGGGCGCTGGCCGACCTGGTCGACCACACCAGGCAGAGCGCCCATCTCGCGGTCCTGCACGGGCGCGACGTCCTCTACGTCGTCGAGGAGCGTGCCCCGGGCCGACCGCCGCTGGTGACCGACGTGGGAGTGCGTCTCCCGGCGCACCTGGCCGCCAGTGGACGGGCGATCCTGGCGGCGTTGCCGTCGGCCCAGGTACGTGCGCTCTACCCCGACCGGGCGGCCTTCGTGGACCGCCACGGGCGTGGGCCCACCTCCCTGCCCGCGCTGCGCACCCTGCTCACCGAGACCCGGCAGCGCGGCTACGCCACCGAGGACGGAGAGATCACCCCGGGCCTGGCCAGCGTGGCCGCGCCCGTCCTGGACCACAACGGCCACCCGGTCGCGGGGGTGGCGGTCACCTACACCTCCGGGGAGCAGGACGCGGGCACCATGGCCGGCCAGGTACGCCGTACCGCTGCCTCGCTGACCCGCCGGATCGGCGGGCACCCGCCCTCCTGACCGGGTGGGCCGCGGCCCACCCGGAAGTTACCCGTCGGTAGGATCTATCTCACGGATCCCGCGGGCTGACCCGGGTCCGGGTGGCCAATAGGCTGCCAGGTGCGTGCCCGGCCGTGTCCGCGCTGCCGTGGCCGACCACGAGGTGAGGAGTAAGACGTGAACTGGGTGCTGGTCCTGGGTCTGCTCATGAACCTGATCGCCCTGCCCATCGTGGCCAGGCGACTGTGGTTCCTGTTCCGCCTGATCCGCAACGGACAACCCGCCCCGGAGCGTGGGGCTGCGGTCAAGGAGCGGGCCGGACGGGCGGCCAAGACCGAGGTGGTGGAGGTCCTCGGCCAGCGACGGCTGCTCAAGTGGACCGCGCCCGGCCTCGCCCACTTCTTCATCTTCTGGGCGTTCGTGATCCTGGGGACGGTGTACGTCGAGGCCTACGGCGTCATGTTCGGTCCGGACGACTTCGCCATCCCGGTGATCGGGCACTGGCCGGTCCTGGGCTTCCTCCAGGACTTCATCGCGCTGATGGCGCTGGTGAGCCTGTGCGTGTTCGCCTACATCCGGCTGTCCAACGCCCCCTCCAAGCTCGGCCGGCAGTCACGGTTCAAGGGCTCCCACGAGTTCGGCGCGTACTTCGTGCTGTTCATGATCTTCAACGTCATCTGGACGCTGTTCCTCTTCCGCGGCGCCGCAGAGGCGCTCGGCAACTTCGACAACCCCGGCGCGTTCGTGTCGAACGCGGTGGGCTCGCTGCTGGACGGACTCAGCGACAGCACGCTGGAGATCATCGAGGGCGTCGGCCTGCTGCTCCACATCGGCGTCATGCTGGTGTTCCTCATCGAGGTCGTGCACTCCAAGCACCTGCACATCATGACCGCGCCGATCAACGTGCTCTTCAAGCGCCAGCCGATCGCGCTGGGCGCCGCCAAGCCGCTCACCTCGGGCGGGAAGCCGGTGACCCTGGACGACATCGATGAGCTGGACGAGGAGACCCCGCTGGGGGTCGGTGCGATCGAGGACTTCACCTGGAAGGGCGTCCTCGACTTCGTCTCCTGCACCGAGTGCGGCCGCTGCCAGTCGCAGTGCCCGGCCTGGAACACCGAGAAGCCGCTGTCGCCCAAGCTGCTCATCATGGGTCTGCGCGACCACGCCAACCACAAGGGCCCCTACCTCCTCGCCGACGAGTCCAAGCGCGACGGCCTGCCGGAGGCGGTACGCGCGGAGGCCCAGCGCGAGCTCGTCGGGGCCACCGAGGGAGACCCCTGGCAGCCCAGCGGCGGCGCGGTGATCGACACCGACGTGCTGTGGTCCTGCGTCACCTGCGGCGCCTGCGTGCAGCAGTGCCCGGTCGACATCGAGCACGTCGACCACATCATCGACATGCGGCGCTACCAGGTGCTGGTGGAGTCGAGCTTCCCCTCCGAGCTCAACGGGCTGTTCAAGGGCATGGAGAACAAGGGCAACCCGTGGAACATGTCGGCCACGGCCCGGATGGACTGGGCCAAGGGCCTCGACTTCGACGTACCCGTCCTCGGCGAGGACCTCGAGTCGATCGACTCCGTCGACTGGCTGTTCTGGGTCGGCTGCGCCGGCGCGTACGAGGACCGCGCGAAGAAGACCACCCAGGCGGTCGCCGAGCTGCTCCACCTCGCCGAGGTCAGCTTCGGCGTGCTCGGCAACGGCGAGACCTGCACCGGCGACTCGGCCCGTCGCGCGGGCAACGAGTTCGTCTACCAGGGCCTGGCCCAGCAGAACATCGAGACGTTCCGCGAGCACCGGGTCAAGAAGGTCGTGACCACCTGCGCGCACTGCCTCAACACGCTGAAGAACGAGTACCGTCAGCTCGGGCTCGAGCTCGAGGTGGTCCACCACACCCAGCTGCTCAACCGGCTGGTCAGGGAGGGCCGGCTCACCCCGGTGCCGGACGGGCCGGGAGCGGGTCGGCGCTCGATCACCTACCACGACCCGTGCTACCTCGGCCGCCACAACCAGGTCTACTCCCCGCCGCGCGAGCTGCTGCAGGTGCTCCCCGGCGCCGAGTACGTCGAGATGGAGCGGCACGCCGAGCGGTCCTTCTGCTGCGGCGCCGGCGGTGCCCGGATGTGGATGGAGGAGACCATCGGCACCCGGATCAACGACAACCGCACCGCGGAGGCCGTCGGCACCGGTGCCGACCAGATCGCCGTGGGCTGCCCGTTCTGCCGGGTGATGCTCTCCGACGGGCTCACCTCGGCACAGGCCGAGGGCCGGGCCCGGGAGGAGGTCGAGGTCCTCGACGTGGCCCAGCTGCTGCTGGCCTCGGTCAAGGGTGAGCCCGCCACGAAGGGCAAGGCGGCCGCCCCGGCGGCAGCACCGGCTGCTGCGCCGGTCTCTGCTCCCGCTGCTGCGCCGACCCCGGCACCGGCCGCGGAGCCGCCTGCGCCGACAGCCG
>NZ_DAOMFK010000161.1:0-7211 GCF_035429765.1 Nocardioides sp.
GGTCAGCCGCCAGCCCGCCGGCTGCAGGTCCGCGCCCAGCCCGGCGACCAGGGCGAGGGTCCGGCCGGTCGGCCCGCCGGCCGGACCGCGACCCGGGAGCTCGGGCAGGTACGGCAGGCCAGGTGGCCCGGACAGCTCTCCGAGGACGACCCGGACGGCCTCGGCGAGGTCGCGCGCGTCGGTCCCAGGCATCGAGCCGATCCCGGTCGCCAGCATGCCCCCATCCTGCCCTGGCCCGGGCCCGTGGCGGGGATCACCCCCGCCCGAGGAAACCCTCGGCCCACGCCGATCGTCAGACCCTGAGTACCCGAGACGAAAGTGATGCAGCACCATGTCCCACTCCGGCCTCGACCCCGCCGAGACCGACGACCCGAACGGCCGACCCCTGCCCGTCCTGGCGCTGACTGAGACCGCCCCACGGCTGGGCCTGTCACCCGCGCAGGTGGCGGGCTCGGCGCTGGCCGCGGTCTCCGGGGCCGTGCTCGCCTCCTGGCTGGGGGTGACCGGGACCCTGGTCGGTGCCGCCCTGGGCAGCATCGTGGGCACCGTGGGCGCGGCCACCTACACCTACTCGCTGCAGCGGGGCCACGCCGTCGTGCGGGGAGCCCGGCTGCCCGCCGGTGCGACGCGCCCCCCGGTGGAGGAGCCGGACCGGACCTGGCGGGACTGGCCGTGGCGGCGCCTCGCCGTCGGCGCGGCGGCCGCACTCGTGCTGGGACTGGCCGCGCTGACCATGGTCGAAGGGCTGGTCGGGAAGCCCGTCTCGTCGTTGACCAACGGGAGCGGCGGTGGGACCACCCTCGGACGGGTCACCGGCGGAGGGGGCTCGCGCGACAACCAGCCGAGCCCGCAGCCGACGACGCCGACCGCGCCGTCCTCCCCCTCGCCCACCCCCACGCAGGAGCCCAGCCCGACCCCGAGCCCCACGGTCGAGCCCAGCCCGACCCCGAGCCCGACCGGCTCCCCCAGTGGGTCGCCGGTCGTGCCGCTGGAGAGTCCGACGGCCTCGGTCACCCCGTGACGGAGCGGGCGTGCCGGGTGCTCTCGATCGTCGCCGACCCGACCACCCGGGTGCCGGCGTAGATCACCGCCGACTGTCCCGGCGCGACGCCCTGAGCGGGCTCCAGGAGCCGGATCTCCACGTCGTTCCCGGTGACGCTCACCACGGCTCGGTGCTCCGCGCCGTGGGCACGCAGCTGCACCCCGGCGGACAGTGCGCCGGGGGGCGCCTCTCCGCTCCAGCGCGGGCGCCCCGCGGTGATCCGGTCGACGCTCAGGCCCTCCCGGGGCCCCACCCGCACGGTGCCCGAGCTCGGCTCGATCGCGAGCACGAAGCGCGGCCGCCCGTCGGCGGTCGGCCGCTCGATCCCGAGCCCCTTGCGCTGCCCCACGGTGAAGCCGTAGCTGCCCCGGTGGTGACCCAGCACCTCCCCGGTGGCGTCGTCGACGATGTCGCCGGCGTGACGGACCGGGTCGCCGGGCCGCTCGGTGAGCCTCTCCCGCAGCCAGCCCGCCGTGTCGCCGTCGGAGACGAAGCAGAGGTCGTGGCTGTCCGGCTTGTCGGCGACCAGCAGCCCCCGCCCGGCCGCCTCGCGGCGTACGTCGCTCTTCAGGCTGTCGCCGAGGGGGAACAGCGCGTGCGCCAGCTGCGGCTGGGTCAGCACCCCGAGCACGTAGGACTGGTCCTTGCCTCCGTCCGCCGCCCGGTGCAGCTCGACCCCGCCGTCCCGGCCGGTCCGCAGCCGGGCGTAGTGCCCGGTGGCCACCGCGTCGAACCCGAGGCCCAGGGCCCGGTCCAGGACGGCGGCGAACTTGATCCTCTCGTTGCAGCGCAGGCAGGGATGCGGGGTGCGGCCAGCGGCGTACTCGTCGAGGAAGTCCTCCACGACGTCCTCGTGGAAGCGCTCGGAGAGGTCCCAGACGTAGAACGGGATGCCCAGGACGTCAGCCGCACGACGCGCGTCGTGGGCGTCCTCGAGCGTGCAGCAGCCCCGCGCGCCGGAGCGGTACGACGTCGGGTGGCGCGCGAGCGCGAGATGGATCCCGGTGACCTGGTGCCCGGCGTCCACGGCGCGGGCAGCGGCCACCGCCGAGTCCACGCCGCCGGACAGCGCAGCCAGCACCCTCATCGGCCGACGGCCGCGCGTGAGCCGGACAGCCGGGCCCGCTCGACGACCGGTCCGATCGCCGCGACCAGCGCGGCGACGTCCTGGGCGGTGCTGGTGCGCCCGAGGGAGAAGCGCAGGGAGGACCGCGCGGAATCGTCCGAGCGCCCCATCGCCACCAGCACGTGGGAGGGCTGCGGCACGCCGGCCGAGCACGCCGACCCGGTGGAGCAGGCGATCCCGCGCGCGTCCAGCAGCATCAGCAGGGAGTCCCCCTGGCAGCCCGGGAAGGTCAGGTGGGCGTTGCCGGGAAGCCGGCGCACGGGGTCGCCGTTGAGCAGCGCGTCCGGCACCTGCTCCTGCACCCCACGGACCAGGTCGTCGCGCAGGCGGCCCACCCGGAGGGCGTGCTCGGCCTGGTGCCTGACGGACAGCTCGACCGCCCGGGCCAGCCCGGCGATGGCCGGGGTGTCCAGGGTGCCGCTGCGGATGTCGCGCTCCTGGCCGCCGCCGTGCAGCAGCGGGGTGACCGCCACCTCCCGGCGCAGCACCAGCGCGCCGACCCCGAACGGTCCCCCGACCTTGTGCCCGGTGAGCGTGAGCGCGTCGACGCCCAGCGTGCCGAAGTCGACGGGCACCTGGCCGAGGGCCTGCACCGCGTCGGTGTGCACCGGGATGCCGTGATCGGCCGCGATCGCCACGACCTCCGCGACCGGCTGCAGGGTCCCCACCTCGTTGTTGGCGGACATCACGCTCACCAGCGCCACCGAGGCCGGGTCCCGTTCGACGGCGGCGCGCAGCGCGGCCACCTCCACCGCGCCCGAGGCGTCGACGGGCAGCAGCTCGACGCGCGCCTGGGCGAACGTCTCGAGCCAGGCGAGCGCGTCGAGGACCGCGTGGTGCTCGACGGAGCTGGACAAGATCCGCACCCGGCGAGGGTCCTCGGTCCGGCGGGCCCAGAAGATGCCCTTCACGGCCAGGTTGTCCGACTCGGTGCCGCCCGAGGTGAACACCACCTCCCCCGGACGGCTGCCGAGCGCCTGCGCGATCCGCTCGCGCGACTCCTCGACGACGCGCCGCGCGCTGCGCCCGGCCGCGTGCAACGAGCTGGGGTTGCCGACGTCCCCGAGGTGCTCGGCCATCGCCTGGATCGCCTCGGGAAGCATCGGCGTGGTCGCCGCGTGGTCGAGGTAGACGGTGGTGGCGGGCTGGTCCATGGTGCCGTCAAGCGTACGGCGCGCCCCTGCGCCGCAGCGACTCCGACCCGTCCCCCGCAGGCACGCTCACTGGAGGGCCACCTCGGCCACCACCGCGAGGTGGTCGGTGCCGTCGACCGCGACGGTCCGCGTCGAGAGCGCGGCCAGCCGCTCGCCGACCAGGACGTGGTCGATCTGCACCAGCGGCGGCAGGCCCACCCCGAGCAGCGGGTACTCCCCGTTGCCGGGCCAGGTCGGCTGCCAGCCCTCGTTCGCCAGCTCGGCGACCGACCGCAGCCCCAGCTCCGCCAGCACCTGGACCGGCTGGTGGTCGGGCGTCGCGTTGAGGTCGCCGACGACCAGGTCCGCCCCGGGGGCCGCGACCCGGATCGCGTGGTGGTCGGCGCGCCAGCGGGCCGGGACGGTCGGGGGCCAGGCGTGCACCGCGAGCAGCCGCAGGTCACCGGTGTCGGTGGACACCGTGACCGCCCACGAGTCCATGGTGGTCGCGATCCGCTCCGGCCGCCCGAGCCGGAGCCGGGAGAACACCATCGTGCCGTCCACCCCGGCCCGGGGCTGCCCGGCGCGGTAGGGCCAGCCCTCGGCGAGGCCGCCGCGCTCGAGCGTCGCCAGCTCGCCCGGGGTGATCTCCTCCACCACGAGCAGGTCGGCGTCGGCGGTCGTCGCCGCCTCGACCAGGGCCAGCGCGTCCACCTCGCCGCGCAGGGAGTTGACCGTCAGGACGGTGAGTGGGGCCGCGTCCCGGGCGGGCGGCGGGTTCGCCCCGACCAGCTGCGGGGAGAACCACCACAGGTGCACGGCCAGCGGCGCGAGCAGCGCCAGGGCCCCCAGCAGCCACACCAGCCGCAGGCCGCGGCCGGGCAGCACCACCCGCACCAGCAGCAGGCCGATCGCCGCGGCGTACGCCGGGACCGCCCACGGCGTGAACGCCACCACCCGCAGCCAGGTGCCACCCGGCGGCTGGGCCCACCGCGCGTACGTCAGCAGTCCGGCCGGCACGAGCAGCGCCGCCAGCAGCAGCCAGAACAGCACGGAACGCAGGCGCACGGCCCCGAACCTACCGGCGTGGTGCACGGCCCCGGGGATCCCGGACGGCGTGCCCACTAGGGTGACCAGCGATGGACGGAGTGCGCGGCCTCCTGCACGGGGCGAGGATCATCGGCTGGGCCAACTCGCTGCGGGCCGTCCGGTACACCCGGGCTCGGGACCGGGCCGACCGGGCCCTCCCGCCGCGTCCCCGGCAGCCGTTCCGGGTGCCCGGGCCGGCCCGGGGTGCCGAGTGCACCGACGAGGGGATCCGCGTCCGGTTCACCGACGCGACGCTCGAGATCCGCTTCCCCCGGCCCGGCCAGGTGTCGGTGGGCTGGGACGACGCGCTCGCGCTCCTGTCGTACGCCGTCGTGGACGCCGGCCGGCCCCGGCGGCCGCAGCTCACCGAGACCGAGGAGGGCTGGCTGGTCTGCGGGCCGGGCGTCAGCGTGGCCGTGGCCCGCGACGGCGCCCTGAGCGTCCGCGACGCCGAGGGCAGGGTCCGCCGCTCCGACGGACCGCCGCAGTGGCAGGGCAGCGCCTGGACGCTGCGCACCGCGCTGCTCCCGGGACAGACCCTGCACGGGCTCGGCGGGCGCAGCGCCGGGTGGGACCTGCGGGGCGGCACGTTCCGCTGCTGGAACACCGACCCCGGCGGGGCCTGGTTGCCCGGCGACGACCCCCTCTACGTCACCACGCCGGTGCTCACCGTCCTGGACGACCTCGGCGCGGTGCAGGCCTTCGTGGACAACACCTGCGACGGCACGATCGACACCGTTGGTGAGCAGGTCGTCCAGCGGTTCGAGGCGGGGCCGGTGCGCCTGCACGTGTCCGTGGGCTCCCTGGCGGAGGTGATGGACGCCTGGACCGCGCTCACCGGACGCCCGGCGGCCCCTCCCCGGTGGGCGCTGGGGTACCACCAGGCCCGCTGGGGGTACGGCTCCAGCCGGGCGGTGCGTGAGGTCGGGCGCCGGTTCGCCGAGCACCGGCTGCCGGTGTCGGCGCTCCACGTGGACATCGACCACATGGAGCGGTTCCGCAACTTCAGCTTCGGCACGCAGGAGTGGAGCGACGCGGAGGCGATGGTCCAGGAGCTGGCCGACGCGGGCGTGCGGGTCGTCGTCATCGTGGACGCCGGGCTGGCGAGGTCGCGCGCCTACCCGGTCTACCGGGAGGCGCTCGCCGGCCGCCATCTGTGCCAGGTCGCGGAGGGGCGGCCCCTGGAGGGGGTGGTGTGGCCGGGTCCGACGGTCTTCCCCGACTTCACCGCCGCCGCCACCCGGGAGTGGTGGGGCGAGCAGCTGTCCTTCTACGCGCGGCTGGGCGTCGCCGGCTACTGGCACGACATGAACGAGCCCGCCTGCTTCGTCGCCTGGGGGGACCCGACCTTCCCGCTCGCCACCCGGCACGACCTCGACGGCAACCCGGCCGACCACCGCACGGCCCACAACGTGTACGGGCTCCAGATGAGCCGGGCCTCCTACGAGGGTCTGCGGCTACTCCAGCCCGACCGGCGTCCGTTCCTGTTCTCCCGCTCCGGATGGGCCGGGATGCAGCGGTACGGCGGCCACTGGACCGGCGACATCCAGACCGACTGGGCGGCGCTGCGAGCCTCGCTGACCCACTGTCTCGGGTACGGCGTGTCCGGCGTCGGGTACTCCGGCCCGGACATCGGCGGCTTCACGGGAACGCCCTCCCCCGAGCTGTTCACCCGCTGGTTCCAGCTGGCCTCGTTCCTGCCGTTCTTCCGGACCCACTGCGCCTGGTACCTCCCGCGGCGAGAGCCGTGGGAGTGGGGCGAGGAGGTGCTCGGGCGGCTGCGGGTCGCGCTCGAGCGTCGCTACCGGCTGCTGCCGCTGTGGTACTCCCTCGCCCTGGAGGCCGGCCGCTCAGGAGCGCCGTACGTGCGCCCGCTGGCCTGGGCCGACCCGAGCCTGCGAGGCAGCGGCGAGGAGTTCCTGCTCGGCGACGACGTCCTGGTGGCCCCTGTCCTGGACGAGGGGGCCACCGTGCGCAGGCTTCGCCTGCCCGCGGGCGGGTGGGTCCACGGGGACACCGGCGAGCGCCACGAGGGGGCCGTCGAGCTGCCGGTGGGGCTCGACGACACCCCGTGGTTCGTGCGCGCCGGAGCCGTCGTACCGACCGAGGAGGACGGCCGGCTGGTGCTGCTCGTGGCGCCTCCGGAGCCGGGCCGGCCCGCACCCGGGGGCCGGCTGCTCACCGACGCCGGCGACGGGTGGGCGGCTCCGCACGAGGAGCGGTACGCCGTGGCCGAGCACGACGGCACGACCGTGGTGAGCCGCGAGGTCGTCACTCAGGGGGACTTCGGCTTCACCGGCGTCGAGGTGCGGACGCTCGGCGGCGGGCCGGCACGGTTGGCCTGACTCCGGTTCGCCCTAGAGTCGTCACCATGAGGCCGCTCGCCGCTGAGATCGACGACTACCTGGCCCGCTACGCCACCACGCTGACGGGCTTCGACTCTCGAGCTGCAGCCGGTCTCTGGGCCACTCCCGGGATGATCCTCGATGATCGGTTCGCCGGCGTCCTCGAAGATCGCGACGCCATGGCTCGGGGCCTCGAACGGTCCTATCCCTTGTATCGGAGACTCGGCCTGACCTCTGTCGGCCACGAGTGCCTGGACGTCAGGCAGCTCACCGACGTGATCACGCTCGTCCACGTGCGCTGGCACTTCTACGATGCCCACGGCCACCAGCTGACCGACAGCACCGCCTACTACATCGTGCGCCGCGACAACGACGGCCTTCACGCCTGCGTCTGCATTCAAGTCGACGATGCCGAGAAGCTCCAAGCCCTCGCCACCGAGCGCGGAATCGACCTCTCAGACGCGAGCCGGTAGCCC
>NZ_DAOMFK010000162.1:0-7112 GCF_035429765.1 Nocardioides sp.
GGAGGCCGACCGGCTGGTGGCCGGGCTGCCGGTGCTCCGCCTGGGGGGCCTGGCGCAGGACGAGGCCGCGGCGCTGGTCGCCGGTGCTGCCGGAACGCCGGTGGCGCCGGGGCGTCTCGCACCGCTGCTCGCCCTGGCCGAGGGGAACCCGCTGGCGCTGCTGGAGCTCGCCGGCGACGACCTCGACGTGCTCGCCACGGACCCCGCCGAGCTTCCGGCCCGGGTCCCCGACACGGTCACCGCCGCGTTCGCCCGGCGGCTGGACCTGCTCGACGACGCCTGCCGCGCGGCGCTCCTGGTCGCCGCGGTCTGCGGTGGGGACCTCCTGGTCACCACCCAGGCCTGCGCGCTGCTGGGCGTCGCGCCCGACGCGTTGGCCGAGGCCGAGGACGCTGGGCTGGTCTCGGTCCGGGCCGGCCAGATCGCCTTCCGGCACCCGTTGGTGCGGGCCGCGGTGTACTCAGGGGCCGGGGCCCGGGAACGCCGCGAGGCCCACGCCGCGGTCGCCCAGGCCCTGCCCGAGGGCGACGACGACCGCCGCGCCTGGCACCTGGCCGAGGCCGTCTGGAGCCCGGACGCCGCGGTCTCCGACCTGCTTGCCGAGGCCGCCCAACGCGCTCGGGCCCGCACGGCGTACTCGGTGGCCTCGGGGGCCTTCGAGCGTTCCGCACGGCTGAGTCCCGACCCCGGGCGGAGGAGCGAGCGACTCCTGCTGGCCGCCGAGGGGGCGTGGTCGGCGGGGCTGACCGAGCGTGCGTTGTCCCTGCTGGACCAGCACGCTCGTCAGGAGCCCGGATCGGTGTCCCAGGCCCGCGAGCTGGCGTTGCGCGGGGCGATCGCTGCTCGCACCGGCCGGCTCGAGGAGGCTCGGGCGATGCTGCTCGCGGCTGCCGAGCTCAGCACCGACCCGGCCGAGGAGTGCGTGCTGATCGCCGACGCGGTGCACGCCAGCTTCTACCTCGCCGGAGCACCGGCCGCCTCGCGGCTCGCCGCGCGGCTGGTGGAGCTCACCCCTTCCGTCACCGACCCCAAGGCACTCGCGCTGGGCCACATCGCGATCGGCCTGGCCCGCATCCTGGCCGGGGAGGCGGGGGGCGCGGAGGACCTGCGCGCCGCCGTACCGCTCATCAGTGCCACCGACGAGCTGCTGCGCGACCCGCACCGGCTCTCCTGCGTGATGCTGGTCCCCTTGTTCCTCCGTGACGCGACCGAGGGACGTGCCCTGCGCCGCTTCGTCGACGAGGTGCGTGGGGAGGCCGGGGTCGGCGCCCTGCCCGCCGTCCTGTTCCACGTTGCCCGGGACCAGGCCACCACCGCGGCCTGGGCCGAGGCGGAGGCGAACTACTGCGAGTCGGTCCGGCTCGCCGAGGAGACCGGCCAGGTCACCGAGCGGGTGATGTCGCTGGCCGGGCTGTGCTGGCTCGAGTCGCGGCTCGGGCGGGCCGAGGAGTGCCGCCGGCACGCCGAGGACGTGCTCACCGCCCCGGGCTCCCTCGACCTGCACCTCGCGGGGGCCTGGGTGCGCTACGCGCTGGGCGACCTGGAGCTGTCGATGGGACACCCCGCGCGCGCGGTGGAGGAGTTCCGCGCCCAGGGGGCGCTGCTACGGCGGCACGAGCTGGCCGACGTCGACCTCGTCCCGGGGCCCGAGCTGGTCGAGGCGCTGCTGCGCCTCGGGGACGCCTCCGCGGCGAAGGACGTTGGGGCCTCGTACCGGCGTGCGGCCGAGGCCAAGGGACAGCCCTGGGCGATGGCCAGGTCGGCACGGGCCGCGGGGCTGGTGAGCGAGGTCGACGCGGCGGAGAGCTGCTTCGAGCACGCGCTGCACCTCCACTCAGGCACCCTCGACCGGTTCGAGACCGCGCGGACCCGGCTGGTCTATGGAGAGTGGCTGCGCCGCGTGGCCCGACGGGTCGACGCGCGGTCCCAGCTGCGGGCGGCACTGGAGGACTTCGAGGACCTGGGCGCGGCACGCTGGGCCGAGCGTGCCGCCCTGGAGCTGGCGGCCACCGGGGAGACGGTGCGCCGGCGGGACGCCGACCCGCTCACCCAGCTCACTCCGCAGGAGCTGCAGGTCAGCCTGCTCCTCGTCGAGGGTCGCACGACGCGCGAGACCGCTGCGGCGCTGTTCCTCAGCCCGAAGACCGTCGAGTACCACCTGCGCAAGGTGTACACCAAGCTCGGCATCGGCTCACGCACCGAGCTCGCCGAGGTGCTCGGCGCCGCGTGACGGGCGGCCGCCCTCGTCCCGCGTGTGTTGCGGTGTGGACCCAAACGACAGGAAATCCGGCCCAGGAGCTGTCGTTTCGGTCCAATCGGCACCGCCGCGTCGGCGGGGCAGGGACGGCGCGCCACGGCCGTCTCACCGTGTCCGTGGGTGGGCCCGGCTGGAGTCGTGCCGGGCCGTAGGGCAGGCTGGCCCTGTGTCACCGACCACGGAAGGGCCTGGGGACGCCTCCCGACCGCGGTCCGGGGAGGGTGCCGGCCACGAGGACGTGGTACGCCGGGCGATCCGGACCTACGCCGCACGGCAGCCGGAGCTGCGCGAGGCGACTCAGGCGTACCTCGCGATGGTGACCGCCGTGCTCGACGACGCCGGCATCAACTACCTCAGCATCACCGGACGCACCAAGAGCGTGGTGTCGTTCGCCGCCAAGGCGGCGCACCAGGCCCACGGCGTGCCCGTGTACGCCGATCCGCTGGCCGAGATCACCGACCAGATCGGGCTGCGGGTGATCACCTACCTGCGCGACGACGTCCAGGCCGTCGCCGACGTGCTGACCGACCAGTTCCGTGTCCTCGGTGACCGCGACCTGGGCCAGGAGACCGCCGACGAGGGACGGTGGGGTTACGCCAGCCGTCATCTCCTGGTGACGCTCGACCCGGCCTCGAGTCCCCCGCCGGAGCTCGACCGGCTGGTCGGCCACCGGGCTTCGGTGCAGCTGCGGACCGTGCTCCAGCACGCGTGGGCGGAGTTCGAGCACGACATCCGCTACAAGGGCACCATCCCCCCGGAGCACGCCTCGGACCTCGACCGGCGCTTCACCCTCGCCGCCGGGCTCCTCGAGCTCGCCGACCGGGAGTTCAGCGCGATCCGAGACCGCGTGCACGCCAAGCCGGTCGGCCCGCGCTCGGCACCGGACCCACGAGACCCCCGGATCAGTCCACAGGAGCTGACGGCGTACCTCACCGGCAAGTACGCCGAGGCCAGCTGGTCGCGCACCGATCACTACGCCTGGATCGCCGGCCTGCTCCTGGAGCTCGGCATCACCTCGCTGGACGAGCTCGACGTCCTCCTCGACTCCGTCGACGGCGACGAGGTCCACGAGCGGATGGGGTACAGCTACCCGGCCGGAGCGGTCCGCCGACTCGATGACGCGCTTCTCGCCGTCTTCGGCCGCCGCTACGTCGGGCTCACCGCAAACGCCCACCGACGGGACCGGCTCACCGCCAGGCTCGAGAGGCTCACGTCGTTCGACGCGGGCGGCTGAGGTCACCGCTCCGAGCGGTCTCCGCTGCCCCCTGACCCGCGTCTACTGGTGCGTACGACGTACCAGGCGCGTCGTACGCACCAGTAGACGCGAGTGGGGCGACGGGCGACGCGGGTGGGGCGACGCGCGACGGGCAGCCTCAGCGGCGGTCGCGCATCGACGCCTGCCGCACACCGTGCCGGGCCAGCAGGAAGACACCGAGCCCGATGACGAGCACCCACGCGGTGTCGAGCACGAACGCCAGCCCGACCAGGATCAGCAGCACCGGCAGGAAGGGGATCCGCCGCGGCGGACGATGGCGTACGGCGGGCGGTGCCGGGCGGGGGGCGCGCACGAGCGGACCGGGGAGGTCCCGGAAGACCTTCGCGAGCTCTCCCCGGGTGCGCGCCGCGAGCACGACGTCGAGCCGCTGGTCGTACTCCTCGCGCTCGAGGCGTCCGGCGGCGAAGTGCTCGCCGAGCGCGTGCGCGGCGGCGTCACGCTCGGCGTCGCTGAGCCGCACGTTGCCCTGCACCACCTGGACCTGGAACGACGCCAGCGCCGGCCAGGCCTCGTGGGCCTGGCGCAGCATCCGGTCCCAGCCCTGCTGGCGGCGCGGGTGGCTCATTCCGGGTCACCCTCGGCGAGCAGCCCGTAGAGCCGGCGCCGGGTCTCGCCGAGGATCTCGATCGCCTCGGCGCGCTGCTGGTCGGTGCCCGACACCATGATCTGCCAGACCGCCGACATCACCTGTCCGGCGACCGGCTTCAGGTCGCCGATCCGGGGGCGCGGCGGCACCGGCTCGTCGGCGTCGAAGGGCCGCCAGGTCGCCTGCAGCTCCTCGGCGTGCTCCGCGACGTAGTGCCGGCCGGCGTCGGTGAGCACCAGGAGCCGGCGTCCCTCGGACTCCTCCCCCTGCACCAGCCCCTCGTCCTCGAGCTGCTGGACCGTGGGGTAGACCGAGCCCGGGCTCGGCTTCCAGGCGCCGCCGCTGCGCTCGGCGATCTGCTGGATGATCTGGTACCCGTTCATCGGCGCCTGGGCGAGCGCGTCGAGGATCGCGGCGCGGACGTCGCCACGACGGACCTTCGGGCCCCGCCCGCCGGCCAGGTCCGGGCCACCGAAGCTGCGCACGAGCTCCATCACCCACGGGGGCGGTCCCTGACGGCCTCGCGAGGCCGATCCGCCCATGTCCTCCCAGCCGGATCCGCTCCAGCCGTACCCGCGTCCGTGTCCCATGTCCGACTCCTCTGCGCTGTGTCGCGATACGTCGACGATATATCGCTACACCAAGGCCTTTCAAGCCCCCCAGCGACCCGCTCCAAGCGGGGCCCAAGTCGGGCCCAACTCGTTCCCGAGCGGTCCCCCCCACGCTGAACGTCGTCCGACCAACGACATCGCAGAAAGACGACACACCATGTCTGGCTTCCTCTTCCGGCTCGGCCGCGGCGCCGCCCTCCACCCCTGGCGGACCCTCGCGGCCTGGCTCGTCCTTGCCGTCGCCGTGCTCGGCCTCGCCTCGACCTTCGGCGGCACCCCGCACGACGACTACGACATCCCCGGGGCCCAGGCCCAGCGGGGCATCGAGCTGCTCCGCGCGCACACCCCCGGCATGGGGGACGCCGGCGCCCGCGTGGTGGCCCACACCACCGACGGCACCGCGCTCACCGAGGCCACGCTGACCGCGCTCACCGACCGGCTCGCCGCGATGGACCACGTCGCCGCGGTCTCCCCGCCACGGATGAGCACCGACGGCGACACCGCCCTGCTCACCATCCAGTACGACGTCCCGGTCACCGACGAGGACCTGATGGGCAACCTCGAGCCGCTCGACGCCGCGGTGGCCCCCATCCGGGACAGCGGGGTCCAGGTCGAGCTCGGCGGGGACGTGCCCGAGAGCGCGGCAGCCCCGATGAAGGGCCGCGGCGAGCTGATCGGCGTGGTCGCCGCGCTGGTGATCCTCGTCCTCGCCTTCGGCTCGGTGGTCAGTGCCGGGCTGCCCGTGGGGGTCGCCCTGGGCGGGTTGATGGTCGGCTCGGCCGGCATCACCCTGCTCGCCGCCACCACCGAGGTGAGCACGGCGGCCCCGATGGTCGCCAGCATGGTCGGCCTCGGGGTCGGGATCGACTACGCGCTGCTGCTGGTCACCCGGCACGTGGAGTACCTGGCCCGTGGGTACGACGCCGCCGAGGCCGCCGGCCGGGCCGCGGCGACCGCCGGACGTTCGGTGGTGTTCGCCTCGGCGACCGTCCTGGTCTCGCTGCTGGGGCTGCGTCTGGCCGGCCTGCCGGTCTACTCCTCCTTCGGCTTCGCCACCGCGATCGCCGTGGTGGCCGTGATGACCTCCGTGCTGACCCTGGTCCCGGCGCTGTGCCGGCTGGCCAACCGTCGGCTGCTGCCCCGTGCGGTTCGCCGCGGTCGCGAGCACGGCGGATCCCCCTGGCTGGCCGCGTGGGCCACCCGGGTGGGTCGCCGCCCCCTGCCCTGGGCGCTCGCCGCGGTGCTGGTCATGCTCACCCTCGCTGCACCCGTGCTCGACATGCGCACCTGGCCCCAGGACGCCAGCAGCCAGTCCCGTGAGGTCACCACCCGCAAGGCCTACGACCTGGTCGCCGACGAGTTCGGCCCCGGCGCCAACGGCCCGCTGGTGCTGGCAGTGGACCTCGCGAAGGTCCCCGCGGCCGCGCTGCCCGGTGTGGTCGCCTCCGTCGAGTCGACGCCGGGCATCGCCGGGGTGAGCCCGGTTCGCCGCTCCCCCGACGGCGCGGTCGCGGTGTTCGAGGCGGAGCCGGAGTTCGGCCCGACCGACGCGCGCACCAGCGACCTGGTCGCCGACGTACGCGCCGAGGTGCCTGCGGGCGTCGAGGTGACGGGCACCAGCCCGTTGTTCGCCGACATCGCGGACCTGCTGGGTGAGCGGGTGTGGCTGGTGATCGGCTTCGTGATCGCGGTGTCGGTCCTGCTGCTGACCATGATGTTCCGCTCGGTGGTCGTGCCGCTGAAGGCTGCCGCGATGAACATGCTGTCGATCGCTGCGGCGTACGGCGTGGTCACCGCGATCTTCCAGTGGGGCTGGGGCGCGCAGCTGCTCGGGCTGGACCACGCGATGCCGGTGTCGACCTGGATCCCGATCCTGCTGTTCGCGATCCTGTTCGGTCTCTCGATGGACTACGAGGTGTTCCTGCTCTCGCGGATCCGTGAGGACTACCTGGACACCGGCGACGCCCGTGGCAGCGTCGTGCGCGGCCTGACCGGCACCGGCCGGGTGATCTCCGCGGCGGCGGCGATCATGGTCGCGGTCTTCCTCGGCTTCGCCTCCGAGGTCGACGTGGTCGTCAAGCAGATCGGCGTGGGCCTGGCAGCGGCCATCGCACTGGACGCGACGCTCGTGCGAATGGTGCTGGTGCCCGCCACGATGGCCATGCTCGGTCGCTGGAACTGGTGGATGCCGGCGTGGCTGGACCGGCTGCTGCCGACCGTGCACGGCGAGCTGCCCGACTACGGGTCGGCCGCCCCGGTGGCCGCCGCCGTCCCGGCGCACCCGGAGCCGTCGCCGGCGGGCGAGCGCACCCCGGCGGGCGTGTGAGCACCCGAGGAAGCGACCGCTAGAAGCCGTACCGGTCCCGCTGGTCGTGGAGCCAC
>NZ_DAOMFK010000163.1:0-7108 GCF_035429765.1 Nocardioides sp.
GTGGTCGCCCACGTGCGAGCCGTTGCCGGTGACCACGTCGTCGACGTCGCCCGGGTCGAAGCCGGCCCGCTCCTGCAGGGCCTGGAGCACCTGGGCCAGCACCCGCTGGGGGTGCAGGTGGCCCCGACCCCGCCACCGCTGGCGGCCCGTGCGGCCCTCCCCGGGGGACGGCGGACGGTGTTCGGCGACCGCTCGTTCCTGGTGGCGTACTACGGCACGGCCGGGACCGGTGCTCTCGGGGTGCTGGGGGAGACCGGGGTCGACCGGGCCCACCAGCGGCTGGTGCGGGCCGCGCGGCCGTTCCGCCGGCCGGGCGAGCACCTCCAGCCGGTCTACGAGCTCATCGTGACGGTGGCTGACGCGCACCCCGGCCGGGACGGCGACTACAGCCACGACATCCCGCGGGCGCAGGTACGCCGCTACGTCCGCGCGGCGCACCGGCACGGCGCACTGCTCCTCCTGGACCTGCAACCGGGGCGCAGCAGCTTCCTCCGGGTCGCCCGGCGCTGGGCCTGGGCGCTCGAGGACCCCTGGGTCGGCCTGGCGCTGGACCCGGAGTGGCGGATGGGTCGGCATCAGGTGCCCGCCCGGGTGATCGGCTCGGTCGACGCCACGGAGGTCAACCGCACGAGTGCCTGGCTCTCCCGGCTGGTCCAGCGGCACCGCCTGCCCCAGAAGCTGTTCGTGGTGCACCAGTTCAGGGTGGCCATGGTCGAGCACGTCGACGAGGTCCGACCGCGACCGGGACTGGCCCTCGTGCAGCACGTGGACGGCTTCGGCAGCCCGCAGCAGAAGCTCGCGACCTACCGCGCGGTGGTCCGTCCCCGACGGTTCACCCTCGGCCTGAAGCTCTTCTACGACGAGGACCGGCACCTGATGAGCCCGGCTCGGGTGCGCGGCATCCGCCCGCCCGTGCGCTTCGTCTCCTACCAGTGAGCGCACGCGGCGGGTGGCCTCCGCTGACCGTGACCGGCTGGATCGCGACCGTCCCTCCCATGCGGTAGACATGGGGGGTGCCAGCGACCCCGCCGCTCACCGACCTGCGCCATGCCGAGGCTCTGGACCGTGCCGACCCGTTGGCGGCCTACCGGGCGGAGTTCCTGGGGGCCGAGGGGCCGCTGGTCTACTTCGACGGCAACTCCCTGGGCCGACCGCTCGCGCGCACCTCTCGGCGGCTGGCCGAGTTCGTGGAGCAGGACTGGGGCGGGCGGCTGATCCGAGGCTGGGACGAACGCTGGTTCGACCAGCCCCTCACCCTGGGTGACGCGCTCGGCCGGGTCGTGCTGGGCGCCGGCCCCGGGCAGACCGCCGTCGGCGACTCGACCACCGTGCTGCTCTACAAGCTGGCCCGGGCGGCGGTGGACGTCCAGCTGGCACGCGACCCGCGACGTACCGAGCTCGTCGTCGACACCGACAACTTCCCCACCGACCGGTACCTCGCCGAGGGCATCGCCGGGGAGCGGGGGCTGTCGTTGCGCTGGATCGAGGTGGACCGTACGGCGGGCGTCACCGCGGGACAGCTGGCCGACGTGCTCGGGCCGGCCACCGGGCTGGTGCTGCTCAGCCACGTGGCCTACCGGTCGGGGTTCATCGCGGACGCTCCCGGGCTGACCCGGATGGCCCACGAGGCGGGGGCGATGGTGCTGTGGGACCTCTCGCACTCGGTCGGGTCGGTCCCGCTGGCGCTGGACGACTGGGGCGCGGACCTGGCGGTCGGCTGCACCTACAAGTACCTCAACGGAGGTCCCGGCTCCCCGGCGTTCGGCTACGTGGCGGCGCGCCTGCAGCCCGCGCTGACCCAGCCCATCCCCGGCTGGATGGGGCACGCCGAGCCGTTCACGATGGGGCCCGGTTACGCCCCGGCTGCCGGGATGCGCCGCTTCCTCTCCGGCACGCCCCCCATCGTCGGCATGGTGGCGATGCAGGACATGCTCACCCTCATCGAGGCCGCCGGGATGCCGGCGATCCGCGAGAAGTCGCTGGCCCTCACCGACTACGCGCTCGCGCTTGCCGACGCCTGGCTGGCCCCCCTCGACGTCGAGGTCGCCTCGCCGCGCGACCCGTCGGTGCGCGGCGGGCACGTCACGCTGCGCCACGCTGCGATGCAGGAGGTCACCAGCCGGCTGTGGGCACGTGACGTGATCCCCGACTACCGCGACCCCGGCGGGCTGCGTGTCGGACTGTCCCCGCTGTCCACCAGCTTCACCGAGCTCTGGCAGGGCATGGGCGCGGTCCGCGACGAGCTGGCCCGGCTGCGCTGACCGCCCCGCGATGACCAGGGTCAACGACCACGGCCAGACCGTCGGCGACCCGGTGCCGGGCTGGACCCCCCGGCCCGCCCCGGCGCCGGTGGAGCTGGCCGGACGGACCGTCCGGCTGGAGCCGGTGAGCCTCGCCCACGCGCCGCACCTGTACGCCGCGCTGTGCCGCGCTGCGGACGAGCCGCTGTGGACCTACCGGACCCAGGACCGGCCCCGCGACCTCGACGGGCTGGCGGCGCTGCTGGCGGCCGCGGCCGACGACCCGGCCACCGTGACGCTCGCGATCGTCCCCCGGGAGACCGGTGTCCCAGAGGGGCTGGCCACGTTGATGCGGGTCGACCCCGCGCAGGGCTGTGTCGAGGTCGGCTCGATCCTGTTCTCCCGAGACCTGCAGCGCACGACCGCCGCCACCGAGGCGCTCGTCCTGCTCGCCCGCCACGTGCTGGGTGCGCTTGGCTACCGGCGCCTGGAGTGGAAGTGCGACTCGGCCAACGAGCCGTCCCGGCGGGCCGCCGCTCGGCTCGGCTTCACCTTCGAGGGCCGGTTCCGACAGGCGATGGTGTACAAGGGGCGCAACCGCGACACCGACTGGTTCTCGCTCACCGACGCCGACTGGTCGCGGGTGTCGGCGGCCTACGACGCGTGGCTGGACCCCGCCAACTTCCACGCCGACGGGCGCCAGCGGCAGTCGCTCTCGACCCTCACCGCCGGCGAGCCGACCGACGCCCGCCCCTGACCGAGCGGGCTACCGTGGGCAACCGTCCCTCGCCCGTGACCAGCAGGAGGTGTCCCTATGACCCTGACCGGAGAGCAGATCGAGCAGGAAGGACTGGCCGACTGGCGGCTGCTGCTGAGATCGCTGCACGCCAGGTTCCGCACGGGCGACTTCGCCGCCGGCCTCCGGCTCGTCGACGCCATCGGGGCGGCGGCGGAGGAGCTGAACCACCATCCCGACCTCGACCTGCGCTACTCCCACGTCGACGTCCGGCTGACCAGCCATGACAGCGGCGGGGTGACCGAGCGGGACGTGCGGCTGGCCCGGAGGATCTCGGCACTCGCGTCCGCCCAGTCCGCCACCGCCGAGCCGACCGCGGTGTCGGTGCTGGAGCTGGCGCTGGACACCCCGGAACACTCGACGGTCCTGCCGTTCTGGGCCGCGGTGCTGGGGTACGAGGCGGACGGCGACGAGGTCCGGGACTCCACGGGAAGGGGCACCACGCTGTGGTTCCAGCCGACCGACAGCGCGGACCCCGCCCGGCAGCGCTTCCACCTCGACGTGATCGTGCCACCGGAGGTCGTGGCACCGCGGATCGACGCGGCCCTGCAGGCGGGCGGCTCGCTGGTCAGCGACGCCGAGGCCCCGTCGTTCTGGGTGCTGTCGGACCCCGACGGCAACAAGGCGTGCCTGTGCACCTGGCAGGGCGGCGGCAGCTGAGCCTGCGCCGCTGAGCCCTCACGCCGCAGCGGCCCCGGCGCCGAGGCGCCGGGGCCGCTGTCGTCGACCGTCCTACGGACGGGCCGGCACGGTGACCACCTCCGCGCGAGACCCCTTCGCCCCGTGCAGGTGGAAGACCAGCGCCTTGGTCCGCCGCGGTGCCTGGTAGGCGATCCGGGCCGGGTCGTCGTAGAGCGGCACTGCCGTCGAGAAGGCCGGATCGGCCAGGTCGTACGGAGCCGTGGCGGAGACCTCCTCGGCGACCACTCCGGCGTAGGCGTTCCACACCCCGGCCGTGTAGCCGACCGCCGGGGCGGAGACGTCCAGGCCGACGGCCTGCCGCCACACCGGCAGCACCACGACGTTGGTGTCGAACACGTTGGTGTCCGTGGTGGCGTCGAGGAAGTTGGCGAACTCGACGTCCAGGGTGTCGCCGCTGGAGAGGTCCACCGTGACGGAGACCAGCACGTCGGAGCCCGACAGGGTGGTGATGTAGGTCTCCAGGTCGGGCGTGCCGTCGCCGGTGACGTCGTAGTCGACGTAGGGGATGAACCCGTTGCCGATGTTGGCCCAGTCACCCTGCGTGGCGACGCCGAACCAGAGCCAGTCGTGGTTGGCCCCCGCCCCGATGGCCTGCAGGTCGGTGGCCTTCTCGCTCCGCAGGCTGGTGCAGCCCACCGGCAGCTGGCCTGCCGGGCAGGTCGGCAGCACCCCGCTGGTGGCGCCCAGCTTCATCACGGCCGCGACGGAGGTGTACGACGCCGGACCGGACCCCTGCGCGATGCCCGTCCCGGACAGCGCGATCCGGTTCTTCACCACTGACGCCGACGTCGCCGACACCGGCTTCGCCGCGCCGTAGACGGGGACCCGCAGCGCGGGCTTGCCGGTCGGGGTGACCAGCAGCCGGCCGGAGGCGTCGGAGACGAACTGCCGCGGCAGGCCCACCTGCGTGGCGGCCATCGTCTGGTCGAGGGTGTGGCGCAGCCGGGTGGGCCGCACCGTCATGGTCACCACCGCGCGCGCCGACCGGCGCGGCTTCACCGTGAGCGTGCGCGGCGAGACGGTGTAGCGCACCCCGGCTGCGGGGTTGACCGCCTGGTACCGCAGTGACACGGTGACCCGCTTCGTGCCGGTGTTGCGCACCACGACGGTCTTGCGCTTGGTGACCGTGGCCTTGGTGACCGGGGCCGGCACCACGCCGAACGAGGCGGACACGGCGTCGGCGGGCTGGGTCGCCCAGGCGAGCACCGTGGTGGTCCTGGCCCGGGCCGCGTCGACCCGGCCGGCGCCGACACGAGCCGGCGCGAACCGGTGTCCGGTCCGGTTGGGGCCGGTCCACAGGTCATGCCCGGCGGTGTTCATCACCGCGGCCTTGACCATGACCGGCGACCACGAGGGGTGCGCCGCCTTCACCAGCGCGGCCACGCCCGCGGTGAGCGGGGAGGCCATCGAGGTCCCCGACATCACCAGCGGGCCGGAGCCCGACCCCATCCCGGCCGAGGCGATGGTGTCGCCCGGGGCGGCCACGTCGGGCTTCACCACACCGATCGACCCGTGCGGGCCGCGGGAGGTGAACGAGGACACGGTGTCGGAGATCGCCGGGTTGACGTCCTTGATCGAGGCCTGAAGGGCCCCGTCGAAGGTGACCTTGAGCGTCCCCGCCTCGAGCGACGGTTGCAGGGTGTCGACCCAGGTCTTGGGCAGCTGGACCACGGGGATCGTCGCGTCACCGGTGATCCCGGCGCCGAAGACGTCCAGGCCCGAGGTGAACACGGCTCCGATCGCGCCGGCGTCGCGGACGTTCGCCGACCGCGTCGCCGAGCCGCACCGCCGGGTGGCGTCATCGTCGTCCCACACCAGCCAGGCGACCTTGCCGTTCACCGTGGAGGCGTCCGCCCCGGAGAGCGTGTCGCAGCCGTCGGCGTTGCCGTCGCTGAGCGCCACCACGTCGCCGGTCACCGGTTCGTTGCCGGCCCAGTCGTAGGCCACCGACATCTGGCCGGCGGCGATCCCTGCGACGCTCGCGGGGGCGTCGATGCGCAGACCGTCGCGCAGCTGGTAGGAGTCGACGCTGCTGGCCGCGGCCAGGGAGCTGACGGCGTTGCCGGGTGCCCCGCCGGTGTCGGTGAGGTCCCCGTTGTTGCCCATGGAGAGCACCGACAGCACGCCGTGGTCGGCGAGCTCGGCGATCACGGCGTTCTCGGGGTCGTCCACCAGACCGTAGTCGCTGCCCAGCGAGAGGTTGACGATGTCGAGGTGGTCGGCGAAGTTGCCGTCCTGGTTGGGGTCCAGCGCCCGGTCGAGCGCCTCGATCACCACGTCGGTGGAGCCCTCGCAGCCGAAGACCTTCAGCGAGTAGAGCCGGGCCTCGGGGGCCATCCCCGGGCCGACCTTCATGTCCATCAGGTCGGCCGGGGTGAGCGCGGAGTAGTCGCCGGTGAAGGTGTCACCCGCGTCGGTGACGCCGTACCCCGCGGCGGTCCCGGCCACGTGGGTGCCGTGCTCCCCGCAGTCGATCGGGTTGGGGTCCGGGGCGGGGACGGGCTGGGTGTCGGCGTCGTAGTCGTCGCCGACCAGGTCGTAGCCGCCGATGATCTTGGCCTGGGCCAGCGCCGGGAGACCGGCGTACCACCCGGGATCGGCGGGGCTGGCGTGGGCGGTGTCGTACGCCGCGGGCGTCCCGGTGCCGCCGAAGTCGGCGTGGGTGTAGTCCAGCCCGGTGTCGATGATGCCGACGTCGACCCCCGCACCGGTGCCGCCGGCGTACTTCCACGCGTCGATCGCACTCACCAGCGCGGCCGTGTTGGCGTTGCTGAACGTCTTCGGCACGATCCGGGAGACCCTGACCACGTCGGGGCGGGCGGCGATCGCGCGCAGCCCGGCGGCATCCACCCGGAGCCCGGTCCCGGGCACCGCGTTGGTGACCACGAAGAGCCGGGACGCGGACCGGTCGGCCGCCCTGGCGGTCTGCAGCACGTCGGCGGCCTGGCGCTGCACGACGGCCCGGCGGTCACGCACCGCACGCGCACTCCCCGAACGGGCGATGTCGGCCGCCCCCTGCCCGGAGAGCTGCACGAAGACGCTCTGCGTCCCCTCGGTGGTGCGGTCGAAGCCCACCACCTTGCCCTTCGCGCCCTGGAGCGCCTCGCGCGAGGACAGCGGCACCGGCGCGGAGCTCGGTCCGTCGCCGGCCGCCCGGGCCGAGGGGGTCGTCCCCAGCGCCGCCGTCACGGCGGCGACGGCGGCGACGGCCGCCCAGCTCCTCCTGCGTCCTGACAGATCCACGGGATGGTCCCCCTCCGGTCGGTGACGTGCCGAGGGTGACCTTAGTGCCGGCCTCCGACAGGGCGTCGACAGGGGCCCCCAGACCGTCGTGTCGTGGGGCAGCCGACCCGGGCGCGTCACATGGTGG
>NZ_DAOMFK010000164.1:0-7086 GCF_035429765.1 Nocardioides sp.
GCACGGGCGCCCTTCCGGGCGAGGAGGCCCGCGGAGTGCTGCTGGGCTCGGTGACCGACCCGGGGACGGTCCGCCGGGCGAGGGCGCGGGTGGACGAGGGGCGCGAGGGGTCGGGCCGGCCCGGGCGCGCGGTCGTGACGGCCTACACCGAGGTGGACCCGGCGCAGCCGGCCGGGGCGATGCGGGAGCAGGTGGCCGAGCGCGTCGCCGAGCTGGCCGGCGCGGGCGCCGACTCGGTCATCCTGCAGGGCACCCAGGAGCACCCCGACCCCCGGCCGCTGATCGAGGCGCTCGGTCACCGGGCCCGATCTGCCTAGTTGGCGCGACCCAGGGTCAGTGGGCCGAAGACCGTGAAGTCCTCGTCGGGGGTGGCACCGCGGTACCGGGAGACGATCTGGCACTCCAGGGTCTGGTCCATGCCCGCCTTCACGCCGAAGGACTTGCCGCCGGGCAGGGGAGCGTAGCTCGCCTCGAGCTCGGCCCTCGGCACGGGCGCCGTGGCGTAGCCGGGTGCGCCGTAGTGCTCGAACTCCAGGAAGTTCCAGCGGCCGAAGTACGCTCCGGCGTCGTTGAGCCAGATGACCCCGGCGCCGACCGTGGGGAAGGTGAAGTCGCTGATGGCGACCTCGAGTCCGGGCCCGCAGAAGAGCAGGGCGTCGGGCAGCGGGTCGTCCTTGGGCATGGCGGATGCGCCAGCCGCCGGGATCGTGAGCACCGTGGCGAGCGCCACGGCGCCGAGCAAGCGAAGTCGAAGTTGCATCGTCAACCTCCGCGAGAGGGCCCGACCCCTACGGGCGAGCCAGGATGTAGGGACGGTGAGGGCTCTCCGCAACCCGGGCGAGAGCCTTGTGTCACCCCCTGCTGGCATCGCCGAGGCGAGCCGTCACCTCCACTCTGACCATCGGTGGAGCCGGTGTCAACGGGGCCCGTCGACCGTGCGTGCGACACCGGCTAGATTCGCACTGTGACCGTCGAGCTGCTGATCGACGGGGCCGAGCTGGTGGCCACGCTCGACGCCGAGGATCGTGAGATCGCAGGGGGTTGGCTCGCCCTCGACGGCGGCCTGGTCGTGGCGGTGGGCGGACCGGCGGACGCGCGGCCGACAGCGACACGGGTGCTCCGCGCCGACGGGTGCCTGGTGACGCCGGGACTGATCAACACCCACCACCACATCTACCAGAACCTCACCCGGGCCTACCGGCCGTCTGCCAACGCCTCGCTGTTCACCTGGCTCACCACGCTCTACCCGCTGTGGGCCGGCCTCGACGAGGAGGCGGCCTACCTGTCCGCCTGGGTCGGCCTGGCCGAGCTCGCCCTGGGCGGGTGCACCACGACGACCGACCACCTGTACGTGCACCCGCGAAACGGTGGGGACCTGATCTCGGCGGAGATCGCCGCCGCGCGGGAGCTCGGCGTCCGGTTCCACCCCACCCGGGGCTCGATGAGCCTGTCGGTGAAGGACGGGGGGCTGCCGCCGGACTCGGTGGTGCAGGACGACGACGAGATCCTCGCCGACAGCGAGCGGCTGGTCGCCCGCCACCACGACCGGAGCTGGGGGGCCATGGTGCGGATCGCGCTCGCGCCGTGCTCGCCGTTCTCGGTCTCGGCCGACCTGATGCGCCGCACCGCCGAGCTTGCCGAGCGGCTCGACGTCCGGCTGCACACCCACCTGGCCGAGGACCCCGACGAGGACCGCTTCGCTGCCGAGACGTTCGGGAAGCGGACCATCGAGCACTTCGAGGACGTCGGGTGGTTGACCGACCGCAGCTGGGTCGCGCACTGCATCTACCCCAACGACGCCGAGGTACGCCGGCTCGGCGCCGCGGGGGTCGGGGTCGCCCACTGCCCGTCCTCGAACATGCTGATCGGCGGCGGCGGCATGGCTCCGGTGGCCGAGCTCCGCGCCGCCGGAGTCCCGGTCGGGCTGGGCTGCGACGGGTCCGCCTCGACCGACCACGCCTCCCTCTGGCTGGAGGCCCGGATCGCGCTGCTCCTCGGGCACCAGCGGAAGGGGCCGACCGGCATGACCGCCCGCGACGTGCTGGACATCGCGACCCGGGGCTCCGCGGCGTGCCTGGGCCGCGCCGGCGAGCTGGGCACCCTCACACCCGGGGCGGCGGGCGACGTCACCTGCTGGCCGCTGACCGGGATCCCCTTCGCGGGGGCGCTCACCGACCCGGTCGAGGCGTGGCTGCGCTGCGGGCCGGTCGCGGCCCGGCACACCGTGGTCGCGGGCGTCCCGGTCGTCGAGGACTCCGCGCTGGTCCACCCCGGGCTGGAGGAGATCCTCCTGCGGCACCGGGCCGTCGCCACCCGGCTGCAGCGGCTGGGCTGAACCGTCCGAGGGGAGTCCCGTTGTCGTCACCACTCGTCGCCGAACGCGTCGTCGACACGGCGACGCGCGACCGCGCAGTCGCCCACTTCCGGTCCGCCGGCATCGCCCTGCCGACGTTCGCCGAGCTCGCCGATCCCCGTCGCATGCCCCTCCCGGTCAGCGAGTCCCTCTCCCCGGTGGGGCCCGACGAGGCCGATCCACGCAACCTGTTCCGCATCCACTGGTACAACGACCCGACCCGCACCCGGCGTACCGCTGTGCCGGCCCACGTCGTGCTGCCCCCCGAGCTCACCGGTGTCGACGCCCGCATCGCGGTGGCGCTCGGCGACCGGTTCCCGATGATCCGGGCCCACAAGGTCCTCGCCGCCTACGCCTGCCTGGTCCCACGCATCGTCACCGGCCGGTTCGACCCCACCGCACAGCGGGCGGTGTGGCCCTCGACGGGCAACTACTGCCGCGGGGGAGTGGCGATCTCCAGGATCCTGGGCTGCCGCGGCGTCGCGGTCCTCCCCGAGGGGATGAGCCGGGAGCGGTTCGCCTGGCTCCGGCAGTGGGTGACCTCCCCGGAGGACATCGTCACCACCCCCGGGACCGAGAGCAACGTGCGCGAGATCTACGAGGCGTGCGAGGAGCTCGCCCTCGACCCCGGCAACGTGGTCCTCAACCAGTTCGCCGAGTACGGCAACCACCTGGCGCACCGGCTGTGCACCGGCCGGGCGCTCGGAGAGGTGTTCGAGCACCTGCGCGCCGGACAGCCCGACCTGAGCCTGCGCGCCTTCGTCTCGGCGTCCGGCTCCGCGGGCACGCTCGGCGCGGGAGAGCACCTGAAGGAGAAGTACGACGCCGCGGTCGTCGCCGTCGAGGCGCTGGAGTGCCCGACCATGCTCCGCAACGGGTTCGGCGCGCACAACATCCAGGGGATCGGTGACAAGCACATCCCCCTGATCCATCACGTCCACCACACCGACGTGGTCGTGGCCGTCACCGACCGGGCCACCGACCAGCTCTCGATCCTCTTCGACGACCCGGCCGGCCTGGCCTACCTCCGCGACCGTCGCCGCGTCCCCGAGGCGGTCCTTGCCGCACTGCCGTCGTTCGGCCTGTCCAGCATCTGCAACGTCATCGCCGCCGTGAAGCTGGCCAAGCACCTCGACCTGGGGCCCGACGACGTGGTCGTCACCGTCGCCACGGACGGCGCGGAGCTCTACGACAGCGAGCGGCGGCGGATCCGGGCCCGGGACTTCGCACGAGGGTTCGACGAGACCACGGCGGCCGAGGTGTTCGGCCGGTGGATGCTCGGGGCGGACACCAGCGACCTGCTGGAGACGACGAGCGAGGACCGCGACCGGATCTTCAACCTCGGCTACTACACGTGGGTGGAGCAGCGCGGTACCTCGATCGAGGACTTCATGGTGCGTCGGGACCCGGCGTTCTGGACCGGGCTGGTCGACCGCGTCGAGGCCTGGGACCAGCTGATCGTGGACTTCAACGCGCGCACCGGTGCCGGTCCCCGGTGAGGCCGCCGGCCAGCCGTCTCGTCTGCGCGGGGTGCGGTGCCGCCCCGCCGCCCCTGGACCCCTACCCGTTCCGCTGCCCGCGGGCAGGTGCCGACGACGTGGACCACGTGCTGGTGCGGGTGCTGGACCTGGACCGCGTGCGCTTCCCACCCGGTCCTGCCGACCACGGCTCGCCGTTCGTGCGCTACCGGGGCCTGCTGCACAGCCAGCACCGCGCCCGGGCCGCCGGAGTGCCGGACGACGAGTACGTCGCGCTCGCCGCCCGCCTCGACGAGGCCGTCAGCCGGGTGGCCGGCCGGGGCTTCCTGAGCACGCCGTTCGGCCGCAGCACCGTCCTGTCCGACCGGCTCGGGTTCAGTGCCGCCGGAGGCGTGTGGGTCAAGGACGAGACCGGCAACGTCGCGGGCTCGCACAAGGCTCGCCACCTGATGGGGGTGCTGCTGCACCTGGAGGTGTCCGAGCGGGCCGGCCTGACGGACCCGGCGCGCCGGCCCGACCTGGCCATCGCGAGCTGCGGCAACGCCGCTCTCGCCGCGGCCGTGCTCGCCCGGGCCGCCGACCGGCGGCTGCGGGTGTTCGTGCCCCGGCACGCCGATCACCACGTCCTGGAATCGCTGAGGGAGCTGGGGGCCGACGTGGTCACCTGCACCCACACCGACGGCACGCCCGGTGACCCGACGTACGCGCGGCTGCGGGCGGCGATCGCAGCGGGTGCCGTCCCCTTCACCTGCCAGGGCCCCGAGAACGGGCTGGTCATCGAGGGTGGCGAGACGATGGCCTACGAGATCGCCACGTCCCTGCGCGAGGAGGGCGTCGGCCTGGACCACTTGGTGGTCCAGGTCGGCGGCGGGGCCCTGGCGAGCGCGTGCCTGCAGGGGCTCGCGGAGGCCGCCGACCTCGGGGTGCTCGAGCGGGTCCCCTGCACCCACACCGTGCAGACCACCGGCGGGCACCCGCTCGAACGGGCCTACCGGCTGGTCCGCGCACTCCTGCCGGCCACCCCGACCGGGGAGGAGGCCGAGGCCGCACTGCGGGAGGCGGCCCAGCACCGGTCGGCGTACATGTGGCCCTGGGAGACCGAGCCACGCAGCATCGCCACCGGGATCCTCGACGACGAGACCTACGACTGGCGGGCCACCGTCGCGGGGATGCTCGCCACCGGCGGACGTCCCCTGGTGGTGAGCGAGCAGCTCCTGGCCCAGGCGCACGACCTCGGCCACGCTGCCGGCCACGCGGTCTGCCCCACCGGATCCGCCGGCCTGGCCGGACTGCTGACCCTGGTGGCCGACGGCACCGTGGGTCCCGACGACCGCGTGGCGGTGCTGTTCACCGGGGTGGACCGCTAGCACGTGACGGGTCCCACCTGCTCTGGCGGGTCGCCGCGCAGAGGGGCAGACTGGGGTGGAAAGCGCTGGGGAGGGCGCAGGATGGCGAAGACCGAGGACCGAGACGTTCCCTCGCTGGCGCTGTGCGGCGCGACCGTGGTGGTCTCCCTCGATCCTGCGGAGGTCGTCGCCGCGGACGTGATCCTCGCCGGGGACCGGGTCGTGGCGGTGGGCTCCGCGCCGCCGGGTGTGCCGCGCCGGGACTGCTCGGGGACGCTGATCATCCCCGGGAACGTGTGCGCCCACCACCACCTCTACTCCGCCCTCAGCAGGGGCATGCCCTACCACCTGCCGGCCCCGGTGAACTTCACGCAGATCCTCCAGCGCGTCTGGTGGCGGCTGGACAGGGCGCTGGACGAGCGGTCGATCCGTGCCTCGGCGCTGCGCGGAGGGCTCGACGCGCTCCGGGCGGGGACGACCACGATCGTCGACCACCACGCCTCCCCCCACGCCATCGACGGCTCCCTCGACCTGATCGCCGAGACCCTGGCGGGCCTCGGCGTGCGCAGCGTGCTCTGCTACGAGGTCACCGACCGGGACGGCCCCGAGCGCGCCGCGGCCGGCATCGCGGAGAACCGGCGCTTCCTGACGCGGGCAGGCGGGCTGTCGCGCGGGATGATGGGTGCTCACGCGTCGTTCACCCTCTCCGACGACACCCTCACCGACCTGGTGGCCGCCGCGCGCGAGGCGCAGGTGGGGGTGCACATCCACGTCGCGGAGGACGCCGCCGACCAGGACGACTCGCGGGCGCGCTGCGGCGCGGGGGTGGTGGAGCGGCTCGAGCGGGCCGGCGTCCTCACGGACCGGTCGCTGCTCGCGCACTGCGTGCACGTCGGCCCCGCGGAGGTCCGGCTGATCACCGACGCCGGGGCCACGGTGGTGTGCAACCCGCGCAGCAACATGAACAACGGGGTGGGTCACTCGCCGTTCAGCCACGTCGCTGCCGGAGTGCCCCTCGGCACCGACGGCATCGGTGGGGACATGTTCACCGAGTCCCAGGTGGGCTACTTCCGGGCTCGCGAGGCCGACGTGGCGACCCCGGGCAGCTGGCCGCTCGTCCGGCTGGCCGACGCAGCCCGGTTCGCCGGGCGGGTCCACGGGGAGCCCCTCCTCGGGACTCTGCAGCCAGGGGCCCCCGCCGACCTGGTGGTGCTCGACTACCCGACCCCGACACCGGTCACCTCCGACAACCTGGTCGGCCACTGGGTCTTCGGGCTCTCAGCCGGCCAGGTCCGCGACGTGTACGTCGCCGGCGAGCTGGTCGTGGAGAACCGACGGTCCACCCGGGTGGAAGAGGTGTCCGCGGCCCTCGACGGGGCTCGGGAGGCCGAGCGGCTGTGGACGCGGATGGAGGACATCCCTCCGCACGACTTCGAGCCGGAAGGGAGCCGACGATGAGAGTCGCGCTCTACCTGCAGGACCTGCACCCGATCCGGGAGGGGATGGACTACGCCAGGTACGCCGAGGAGCGCGGCTTCGAGGCGGTGTGGCAGTCGGAGAGCAGGCTCGTCCGGGAGGCCACGGTGCCGATGGCCGCCTACGCGGCGGTGACCAGCCGGATCAAGGTCGGCTCCGGCGTGATCCCGATCTGGACCCGCAACGTCGGGCTGCTCGCCGCCACCTTCTCGACCCTCGACGAGCTGGCACCCGGGCGGGTGATGATGGGGCTGGGCGCCTGGTGGGAGCCGCTCGCCGCCAAGGTCGGGGTCGACCGCCGCAAGCCGCTGCGGGCCATGCGCGAGGTGGTCGAGGCCACCCGCCGGCTGCTGGCCATGGAGCGGGTCACCTACCACGGCGAGTTCGTCCACCTCGACGACGTCGAGATCGACATCGTCCACGGCGACCGCTC
>NZ_DAOMFK010000165.1:0-7068 GCF_035429765.1 Nocardioides sp.
CAGATCGCCCCCCCGCCGGCCTTCGCCCGGGCTGCGTCGACCGCGAGCGCCAGCAGGCCCAGCGGCAGGCCCTAGCCGGAGGGGCCGGCGGCGGCCGCGGCGCTCAGCGCGTCCAGCGCGCGGCGTACGGCGTCGCCGTCGCGCTCGGCGCGCAGCCGCTCCAGCTTGGCGATCTGCTGGCGGTAGACCTCGTCGTTGTCGACCTTGAGCACCTCCAGCGGCTCCTCGTCGGCCACGCGGTAGGTGTTGACGCCGACCACCTGCTGCGCCCCGGAGTCGATGCGGGCCTGGGTGCGGGCGGCCGCCTCCTCGATGCGCATCTTGGGGATGCCCTGCTCGATGGCCTTCGCCATGCCGCCGGCCTGCTCGGCCTCGGAGATGTGCGCCCAGGCCCGCTCGGCCAGGTCGTGGGTGAGCCGCTCCACGTAGTAGCTGCCCGCCCAGGCGTCGATGATCTCGGTCGTCCCGGACTCCTGCTGGAGCAGCAGCTGGGTGTTGCGGGCGATGCGTGCGGAGAAGTCCGTGGGCAGCGCGATCGCCTCGTCCAGCGCGTTGGTGTGCAGCGACTGGGTGTGCCCCTGGGTGGCGGCCATCGCCTCGATGCAGGTGCGTCCGACGTTGTTGAACACGTCCTGGGCGGTCAGCGACCAGCCGCTGGTCTGGCTGTGGGTGCGCAGCGAGAGCGACTTGGGGTTCTTGGGGTCGAACTGGCGCACCAGCCTCGCCCACAGCGCCCGGGCGGCCCGGAGCTTGGCGACCTCCATGAAGAAGTTCATCCCGATCGCCCAGAAGAAGCTCAGCCGCGGGGCGAAGGAGTCGACGTCCAGCCCGGCGCCCAGCCCGGCCCGGAGGTACTCCACCCCGTCCGCAAGGGTGTAGGCCAGCTCCAGGTCGGCGGTCGCCCCGGCCTCCTGCATGTGGTAGCCCGAGATCGAGATGGAGTTGAACCGCGGCATGTTCTGCGAGGCGTACGCGAAGATGTCGGAGATGATCCGCATCGACGGCGCCGGCGGGTAGATGTAGGTGTTGCGGACCATGAACTCCTTGAGGATGTCGTTCTGGATGGTCCCCGCCAGCGCCGAGGGCTTCACCCCCTGCTCCTCGGCGGCGACGATGTAGAGCGCCATCACCGGCAGCACGGCGCCGTTCATGGTCATCGAGACGCTCATCTTGTCCAGCGGGATGCCCTCGAACAGGGTCCGCGCGTCGTAGATGGAGTCGATGGCGACCCCGGCCATGCCCACGTCGCCGCGCACCCGAGGGTGGTCGGAGTCGTAGCCGCGGTGGGTGGCCAGGTCGAAGGCCACGCTGAGGCCCTTCTGCCCGGCCGCCAGGTTGCGCCGGTAGAACGCGTTGGACTCCTCGGCGGTCGAGAACCCGGCGTACTGCCGGATCGTCCAGGGCCGTGTGGTGTACATCGTCGGGTACGGACCGCGCAGGAACGGGGTGAGCCCCGGGTAGGTGTCCAGGGCGTCCAGGCCCGCGAGGTGCTCGGGACCGTAGACGGGCAGGATCTCGATGCCCTCGGGACTCATCCAGGGGGCGGACCCGGTCACCTCCGGCGCGCCCGGGAGGGAGGAGTGGCCGGGGGCGTCGCTGAGGGGGAGGCCGGCGAAGCTCTTCGGGACGGTCATGCTTGGGCCTCCCCTTCGAGACGCTCGGTTCGATGGCTGCGCAGGGCCTGCCGGGTGCGGGTGAGGAAGGCGAGGGCGTCCAGGCCGAGCGCGCAGGAGTCGTCGACGCCCTCCACGGTGGTCGGTCCGGGCTTGCCGGCCAGCACGACCCGCCGGGCACCGGCCCCGCGCAGGGCGGCGACCAGAGGGGCGCCCCACTCGGCGTACGCCGGGTCCGTGCCGGCCAGGCAGACCACCGGCTGGCCGGCGTAGGCGGCCAGCACCCCGTCCACGCCCTTGGTCGCGCCCGCCACGTCGACGGCGATGCCGCCGGCGGCCAGCAGGTTGGTCGCGAACGTGGCCCGGGCGGTGTGCTTGGCGACGCTGCCCATGGTGGCGAGGAAGACCCGCTGCTCGACGGGATCGTCGCGCAGCGCCTCGAAGGACGCGCCGTACCGGCGTACCTCGTCGCCTCCACCGGCGGGCTCCCGCACCGGCAGCTCCTCGCCCAGGTCGGGGAACTCGCTGAGCCCGGTGAGCGGCCGGCGCCGGGTGGCGACCTCACGCTCCCGGACGGCCACCACCTCCTCGACCCGGCCGCGCAGCGACCCGTCGGCGAGCGCGGCGCGGACCCCGCCGGCCTCCTCGACCCGGCCCAGCTCCGCCCACCCGGCGCGGGCGAGGTCGTCGGTGAGCCGCTCGACCGAGAACGAGCCGCCGGCAGGGTCGGCGACGGCGCCCACGTGGGACTCGGCCAGCAGCAGCGCGCTGGTGTTCTTGGCGATCCGGCGGCCGAAGGCGTCCGGCCGGCCGAGCGGGGTGTCGAAGGGCAGCACCGTGACCGCGTCGGCACCGCCGACCCCGGCGGCGAAGGCCGCGACGGTCGTCCGCAGCATGTTCACGTAGGGGTCGTACTTGCTCATCATGGGGCGGCTGGTCACGGCGTGCTGTCGCTGGCCGCGCTCGCCGACCCCGCTCAGCTCCAGCACCCGGGCCCACAGCCGTCGGGCCGCGCGCAGCTTCGCGATCGTGAGGAACTGCTCGTCGGTGGCGGCGTACCGGAACTCCAGCAGCCCCGCCGCCTCGGCGACCGGCATCCCGGCGGCGGCCAGAATGCGCAGGTACTCGGCGCCCACCGCCATCGAGTAGCCCAGCTCCTGGGCGTCCGACGCCCCGAGGTCGTGCACCGCGGTGGCATCCACCACGGCCGCCCGGACCCCCGCCGCGCGGGCCAGCTCGGCCAGCGTGGGCAGCACCTCCACGTCGGCCCCCGCGCGTCCGCGCACGGCCGCACCGAGGGGGTCGCCACCCAGGTTGGTGCCGGCGGCGGGCACGACCCCCAGCCGGTCGACCAGCGCGGCCAGGGCTCGGGCCGCGGGTAGCGGGTCGCCGGCCACGTCGAGCACCACCGGGGTCCGGTCCAGTGGGACGCCGTCGAGCAGCCCGGCCGGGTCCGTGCCCTCCTCGAGGGCCAGCCACAGCGAGGTCGCCCCGCTGCCGAGGTCGGCCAGCGCCGCCTCGCTCCCGTCGGCACCGGTGACCCGCACCCGGACGTCCCAGTCCCCCGAGCGCGAGGGGCGGCCCGCGGTGGTGAGCTCCGCGAGCATCCGGGGCACGCCGAGCGGGGGCACCTCGATGCCGTCCAGGGTGGTGCGGCCCAGCTTCTTCCAGGCCAGCGCGTCGGGGTCGCTCTCGCCGAGCCGGTGCGCCTTGCGCAGCACGGCCGCGGCCGCCCGTTCCCACTCGGTGACGTCGTGGCGGTCGGCGTCGGACTGCAGCGCGAGGTGCCCCGACTGCTCTCCGGGGGAAGCGACGGTCATGGTTGGCAGGATAGCCCTCGTCGCGGGACGGCCGGCGCGCCGCCGGTGCGCCCACCGGGCGGGGCCCATCTCACACCTACCCGCAGGAGCCGCAGACCGTTGAATTCGGTACCGTGGCCTGCGTGGCAACGACGACCCTTGTGCAGGGAGCGCGGTCCTCGCGCTCGACGATCGCCCTGAAGCTGGTGATGGCCGTCAGCGGCGTCATCTTCATCCTCTTCGTGCTGATGCACATGTACGGCAACCTCAAGATGTTCGCCGGCCATGACGCCTACAACGCCTACGCGCACCACCTGCGGGTCTTCGGGGAGCCGATCCTCCCCGAGAACGGCCTGCTGTGGATCCTGCGCGTGGTGCTGGTCGTCGCGCTGGTGGTGCACGTCTACTCCGCACTGACCCTGTGGGCCCGGGCGAACGGGGCGCGCAGCGTGCGGTACGTCGCCAGGCGCAAGCCCGCCTCGGCCCTGTCCTCGCGCTGGATGCGCTGGGGCGGCCTGACCATCCTGCTGTTCCTGGTGTGGCACCTGCTCAACTTCACCATCGGCAAGGTGAACGTCAGCGGCGGCGCGACCGACGACCCGTACAACCTGGTGGTCGACACCTTCAGCGCCTGGTGGATGACGATCCTGTACCTGGTCGCGATGCTTGCGCTGGGACTGCACCTCCACCACGGCACGTGGAGCGCCTGCCAGACCCTGGGACTGACCAACTCGGCGTCCTCCCGGGCCCGGGCGAAGGGTCTCGGAGTGGTGCTCGCGGTCGTCATCGCGGGCGGCTTCTCCCTCGTGCCGATCTTCGTCCTCGCCGGCGTGATCTCGAAGTAAGGGCAGACACATGGCATCCACTCCCACGACCGCGAGCAAGGCTCCCGTCCAGGTCTCCGACGACGCCCGTGGCTACTACACCCTCGGCGACCCGCTGGTCGACACGAAGGCCCCGGGGGGGCCGGTCAGCGAGCGCTGGTCCACCCGCACGTTCGAGGCCCGGCTGGTCAACCCCGCGAACCGCCGCAAGCTGTCGGTGATCATCGTCGGCACCGGGCTGGCCGGCGGCGCGGCCGCCGCCACGCTCGGCGAGGCCGGGTACAACGTGAAGTCGTTCTGCTACCAGGACTCCCCCCGCCGGGCGCACTCGATCGCCGCCCAGGGCGGCATCAACGCCGCGAAGAACTACAAGGAGGACGGCGACTCGGTCCACCGCCTGTTCTACGACACCGTCAAGGGCGGCGACTACCGGGCCCGGGAGTCCAACGTCTACCGGCTGGCCGAGGTCAGCGCGAACATCATCGACCAGTGCGTGGCCCAGGGCGTCCCGTTCGCCCGCGAGTACGGCGGCCTGCTGGACAACCGCTCCTTCGGCGGGGTCCAGGTCTCCCGCACCTTCTACGCCCGCGGCCAGACCGGCCAGCAGCTGCTGATCGGTGCGTACCAGGCGATGGAGCGTCAGGTGGCCGCCGGCACGGTCACCCAGTACACCCGGCACGAGATGCTGGAGCTGGTCATCGTCGACGGCCGGGCGCGGGGCATCATCGCCCGGGACATGGTCACCGGCGAGATCGAGACCCACCTCGCCGACGTCGTCGTCCTCGCGAGCGGCGGGTACGGCAACGTCTTCTTCCTGTCCACCAACGCGATGGGCAGCAACGTGACGGCGACCTGGCGGGCGCACCGCAAGGGCGCCTACATGGCGAACCCGTGCTACACCCAGATCCACCCGACCTGCATCCCGGTCTCCGGGGAGCACCAGTCCAAGCTCACCTTGATGTCGGAGTCGCTGCGCAACGACGGGCGGATCTGGGTCCCCAAGCGGCGCGAGGACTGCGACAAGGACCCGCGGCAGATCCCCGAGGAGGACCGCGACTACTACCTCGAGCGGATCTACCCGAGCTTCGGGAACCTGGTGCCCCGCGACATCGCCTCCCGGCAGGCCAAGAACGTGTGCGACGAGGGCCGCGGGGTCGGCCCGATGGTCGGTGACTTCCGCCGCGGGGTCTACCTCGACTTCGCCGACGCCATCGCCCGGCTGGGCCGGGCCGCGGTGGAGGAGCGGTACGGCAACCTGTTCGACATGTACGCCCAGATCACCGGGGAGAACCCGTACGAGACGCCGATGCGGATCTACCCCGCGGTGCACTACGTGATGGGCGGTCTGTGGGTCGACTACGACCTGCAGTCGAACCTCCCGGGTCTGTTCGTGACCGGCGAGGCGAACTTCTCCGACCACGGCGCCAACCGGCTGGGCGCGTCGGCGCTGATGCAGGGCCTGGCCGACGGCTACTTCGTGCTGCCCAACACCATCCGCGACTACCTCGCCGACGGGCCCTTCCCGGCCGTCACCGAGGACCACCCCGCGGTGGTCGAGGCCCGGGAGAACGTCGAGAGGCGGATCGCCACCTTCCTCTCCATCCAGGGGCAGCGCTCCGCGGACAGCTACCACAAGGAGCTCGGCCACATCATGTGGGAGTACTGCGGGATGGAGCGCACCGAGGCGGGGCTGCGCAAGGCGATCGACCTCATCCGCGAGCTGCGGGCGGACTTCTGGTCCAACCTCAAGGTGCTCGGCACCGCCGACACGCTCAACCAGTCGCTCGAGAAGGCCGGCCGGGTGGCCGACTTCCTCGAGCTCGGCGAGCTGATGTGCATCGACGCCCTCAACCGGCGCGAGTCCTGCGGCGGTCACTTCCGCGCGGAGTCCCAGACCGAGGACGGGGAGGCGCTGCGCCAGGACGGCGAGTTCGCCTACGTGGCGGCCTGGGAGTTCGGCGGTGACGGCGGAGAGCCGGTCCTGCACAAGGAAGACCTGATCTACACGGCCATCGAGATGAAGCAGCGGAGCTACAAGTGAGCCAGACGATGAAGCTGACCCTCAAGATCTGGCGCCAGGCGAACGCCTCCGCCACGGGCGAGATGCACACCTACCAGGTCGGCGACGTCTCCCCCGACATGTCGTTCCTGGAGATGCTCGACATGCTGAACGAGCAGCTCAACGAGCAGGGCGAGGAGCCGATCGCCTTCGACTCCGACTGCCGCGAGGGCATCTGCGGCATGTGCGGGCTGATGATCAACGGGCAGGCCCACGGCCCGGAGGTGACCACGACCTGCCAGCTGCACATGCGCTCGTTCACCGACGGGGACACCATCACCATCGAGCCGTGGCGCGCCGACCCCTTCCCGGTGCTCAAGGACCTCTGCGTGGACCGGAGCGCGTTCGACCGGCTCATCCAGAGCGGCGGCTTCATCTCGGTCAACACCGGTTCCGCCCCGGACGCCCACGCCGCACCGGTGGCCAAGGACAAGGCGGACCGGGCGTTCAGCGTGGCGACGTGCATCGGCTGCGGCGCCTGCGTGGCCGCCTGCCCGAACGGCTCGGCCTCGCTCTTCATGGGCGCCAAGATCACCCACCTCGGGCTGCTGCCCCAGGGCCAGCCCGAGCGTGAGTCCCGGGCGGCCTCGATGGTCGCCCAGCACGACCACGAGGGGTTCGGCGGCTGCACCAACATCGGGGAGTGCGCGGCCGCCTGCCCCAAGGAGATCCCGCTGGACGTCATCTCCGAGATGAACCGGGACTTCCGCACCGCCCTGCGGCACGGCCACTGACCCGTCGCTGTTTTCCCGCTGACCCGTCGCTGTTTTCCC
>NZ_DAOMFK010000166.1:0-7065 GCF_035429765.1 Nocardioides sp.
CGGCGCGCACAGGGGCCCTCCGCGGGTGGCCCGTCCACAGACCGGGTGGAGCAGAGCCCGCTCGGGTGGCGGCGGGCCGACGATCGGGCGATGGACCCCACGCTCCCGGGCTCACGGCTGGCCCTGGCCCGGACCCTCGAGCAGCAGTCGGGGGTGATCTCGCGTCGCCAGGTGCTCGAGGCCGGCGGCGGACCTGCCGACCTCGAGCGGATGCTGCGCCGCCGGGAGCTGGTCAGGCTGCTGCCCGGCGTCTACCTCGACCACACCGGCGAACCGACGTGGACGCAGCTGGCGTGGGCCGGGGTGCTCTACCACTGGCCGGCCGCGCTCGCGGAGGGCTCGGCGCTCCGGGCAGCCGCCGGCGGCTCGTGGCCCGCGAGCACGGAGCCGATCGTGCTCGCGGTGCCCCAGGACCGGCACGTCGAGCCCCCCGCGGGCTACCGCGTGACGCGGCCCAGCCGGTTCGAGCAGCGGGTGCTGTGGAACACCGGACCGCCGCGGATCCGCGTTGAGGAGGCCGTGCTCGACGAGGCGGCCCGGGTGTGCTCGGACCTCGACGCGGTCGCCGTGCTCACCAGGGTCTGCCAGCAGCGGCTCACCACGGCGGGCCGGATCACCACCGCCCTGCAGGGCCGCGGCCGGATCCGCCGCCGTCCGTGGCTCAGCGCGGTGCTGGCCGACATCGCCGCCGGGACCTGCTCGACCCTCGAGCACGGCTACCTCACCTACGTGGAGCGGCCGCACGGGCTGCCCCCTGCCCAGCGCCAGGCGCCGGCGAGCGCGCGGAGCGGAGCGGCGTACCGCGACGCGCTCTACACGGCGTACTCCCTGGTCGTCGAGCTCGACGGGCGGGCCTTCCACGAGGGGCCCGAGCAGCACGATCGCGACCTGGACCGGGACCTGGACGCCCTGGTGGACGGCCAGGTCACGGTGCGCCTGGGCTGGGGCCAGGTGTTCGGGCGAAGCTGCCTGACCGCCGTCCGGGTCGGGGCCCTGCTCGGCCAGCGGGGCTGGACCGGATCGGCGCGACCCTGCGCCCCGGGTTGCCCCGCCGGCCCCTTCCCCTGACTACTGGTGCGTACGACGCGCCTGGTACGTCGTACGCACCAGTAGTCAGGGCGCCGGGCGGGCGGGCGGCGGCGCGGCGAGACGCCGCGGCAGCGGGGCTACCCGGCGAGGTCGATCCAGTAGCGCCGCAGGTAGCCGAGCGGCGTGTGCCGCGTGTCCTCCAGGACGCCGCTGTGCCGCTCGATCGTGCGCGCCGAGGCGAGGTTGGTGTCCGCGCAGGTGAGCAGCACCCGGCTCAGCCCGCGGCTCCTCGCGACCCCCAGCACCTCCCCCAGCGCCCAGGTCGCCAGCCCCCGGCGCCGCGCCGACGGCCGGATGCCGTACCCGATGTGACCTCCCGCGTCGAGCAGGAAGTCGTTGAGCCGGTGCCGCAGCGAGATCGCGCCGAGCACGGTGTCGTCCTCGACGAGCCACCAGTACGTCGCGTGCACCTTGCCGTTCTCCGGGGGCACCGACTCGTCGGCCTCTCGTTCGAGCCGCGCCACCCAGGACGCGAACCCCGCCACGGTGTCGACGTCGTCGTTCTCGCGCAGCCCCGAGCCGTCCTGGTGAACCCCTCGCCCCCACTCCTCGCGGGACTCCAGCCAGGCGTCACGGAGCGCGGTGCTCGGAGGGACCAGCTCGACCATGCCCCAGAGCCTGGCACGCCTACCCACCCGGACTCCAGCGGTTCGTCGTCGGCCACCGGAGTGTCCTCACCCAGCGAGCCGACCGGCTAGGATGACCGGCCGACCGGTCCTTGTCTCGGGTGCAGGGCGCGAAGGCGGTGAGACCATAGGGACCAACGACCAGACCCCCTCCGGCTTCCCGCGACGCTGGGTGGAGCGCAAGCGCCTGCTCGACCACCTCGCGCAGGCAGGCCCGGTACCGATCGTGGTGGTCAGCGCCCCAGCCGGCTCGGGCAAGACGACCCTGATGGAGCAGTGGGTCCGCAAGGAGACCCGGCCGGTGCACACCCTGCGACTGGCCGCCCACCTCGACGAGCCGGCGGCGCTGGCCGAGGCTCTCATCGACGCTTTCGAGGCCTTCGGCCCACCGGCGCCGGACACCCGGCAGGTCGCGACCGCCGCCGAGCCGACCTTCTCGGCGGTGCTGCTTCCCGCGATGACCCGGCTGGCCGCCTCGCGGAGTACGCCGTACCTGCTCGTGCTCGACGACCTCCACGCGATCTCGGACGCCGGCTGCCTCGCTCTGGTCCAGACCGTCTGCGACGCGGTGCCGCCGGGCTCGCAGGTCGCGCTGGCCTGCCGCCGGACCACCCCGGCCTGGCTCGCCCGCGCCCGCACCGAAGGACGCCTCCTCGAGCTGGGGCCCGCCGACCTGGCCTTCGACCTCGACGAGGGAGCGCGCCTGGTGCTGGACCAGGGGATCACCCTCTCCGACGAGCAGGTGGCCGAGGTGGTCGACCACACCGAGGGCTGGGCGGTGGGCGTCTACCTCAGCGCGCTCGCCCTCCAGGGCCGCGACCCGCACGCCGTCGCCCGCGCGGCCCGGCTGCCGGGTTCGCACAGGTTCGTCGTGGACTACCTCCGCTCCGAGGCGCTCACCCAGCTGGACGAGGAGGAGCGGGACTTCCTGACCAGGGCGTCGGTCCTCGAGGAGTTCACCGGGCCGGTGTGCGACGCGGTGCTCGAGCGCACCGGCTCCGCCCGGCTGCTCCGAAGCCTGCACGAGAAGCTGCTGCTCGTCGTCCCGCTGGACGACGTGGGGCACCGGTTCCGCCTCCACCACCTGCTGGCCGAGGCGCTGCACGACGCGCTGGAGGCCGACGAGCCGGAGTCGGCTCCCGGACTCCACCGCCGGGCCGCCCTCTGGTTCGCCGGGCACGGGGACGTGGACGCCGCGGTCCGGCACGCCAAGGCGTGCGGCGACCCGCACCTGCTCGGCGAGATCGTCTGGCCCCACGTCGCCTGGTGCGTGAGCAGCGAGCACCCCGATCGGCTGCGCAGCTGGCTCGCCGGACTCACCGAGGACCAGGTCGCGGCCGACCCCTGGCTGGCGCTCGCCGCCGCCTGGTCCGCGGCCCAGTCGGCCGAGGTCGACAGCATGAACCGCTGGCTGCGCACCGCCGAGAGCCTCGCCGGCCCGGGATGGCGGGAGCGTGCCGCCAGCGAGGAGTACGCCGCGAGCGTGGCCGTCCTGCGGGGGCTGGTCTGCACGGGCGGTCCGGCCGAGACCGTGACCCTGTGCACCCGGGCGGCCTCCGGGCTCCCCGCGGACTCCCCGATGCAGGCGCCGGCGGCGAGCCTCCGCGGGATCACCCAGACGCTGCTGCGGGACACCGAGAGCGGCTACGCCAGTCTCGAGCAGGCAGTGCTGCTGTCGCGGGCGCTGCACGTGCCGGTTGTCGAGGCCGACGCGCTGGCCTGGCAGGGGCTGCTGCTGATCCTGCAGGGTGACTGGGAAGGCGGGTCCCGCCAGATCCTCGAGGCCGGTGAGTGGGTGGTCAGCCAGCGGCTGGACCGGCTCGCCACGGCGGCGCACCCCATCTCCGCCCTCGCCCTGGTGCAAGCCGCCCGGCACGATCCCGAGGCCGCACTGACCGTGCAGACCGCACGACGCGGCATCGAGGCGGCCCGGGGTCTCGCCCCGTGGTTCGCCGTCACCGGGCGCCTGGTGCTGGCGCGGGCGGCAGCCCTGCTCGGCGACGGGCCGCTGGCCCGCTCGCTCATCTCCGAGGCCAGGCTCCTGTTCACCCCCGACCTGAGCGGCTCGCTGGCCGAAGAGCTGCTGGAGGCCGGCGAGGAGGCGTTGCACTCGCTCGCCGTCGAGGGGTTCGCGGCGAGCACCCTCACCCCGGCGGAGCTGCGGGTGCTGGGGTTCCTGCCCAGCCACCTGACGATCCCGCAGATCGGTGAGCGGCTGCACCTGTCCCCGCACACGGTCAAGACGCAGGCGCTGGCGGTCTACCGCAAGCTGGGGGTCTCCTCGCGGTCCGCCGCCGTGGAGCGCGCGCGCTCCCTCGGCCTGGTGGAGGCTGCGGTCCGCGACTGAGGGGGCGCTCAGCCCCGGTCGGTCCGCTCCGGGGGACGCTCGGGCTCGCCGAGGGGCGGGGCGAAGTCCCACCCGGCGCCGGGCTGCCGAGCCCAGCGGGGGCGCCAGGCGGTGACGATCTTGGCGACCACCGCAGCCAGGAAGAACTGCCCCATCACCATCTCCACGATCGCCAGCGTCTGCCCCTCCGAGGCGGCAGGCACCAGGTTGCCGTAGCCGGTGGTCGTGAGCGTCACGAAGCTGAAGAACAGGAAGTCCGACATCGGGTGCGTGCCGCCGCCGCTGAAGAACGCAACGTCCTGGACGCGCTCGATGGTGCGGTAGATGTAGGCGTACTCCATGCCGATGATCAGGTAGGCGGTCAGCGCGGCCAGGAACGTCTGCCCGTCCACGTCCGCACGCGTGAAGATGTGCCGCAGGATGACCACCGGCAGCAGGGCGAACAGCACGACGTTGAACAGGTACAGACCCGCCAGCAGCCACTTGCTCTCCGCCCACAGCCCACCCAGCAGCAGGCTGAACACCAGCACCGACGCCACCAGGACGCCGATTCCGGCGGCGTGCCGGATCCTGCGCGACTGCGAGACGCTGAGCACGACGTACCCGGTGACCAGCTGCAGCAGCACGATCACCGCGCCCGCGGCGAGGGAGTCCGAGACGGTCAGCGTCTGCAGGTAGGTGAGGACGACCAGAGTCAGCGCCAGGCCGTAGCGGTTGGAGGCGGAGAAGCGACGCCGGCCGGCCTCCTCCTGCGCCGGGGGAACTCGTCCACCCAGGTCGTGGTCGCTCACGTCCCCGCCCTCCTGACCTGTGGACGACGCGGCCTCAGACGCCCTCGGTCGCGTCCAGCCGCCCGGACCGGACCGCCTCGACGAACGCAGCGTAGTCCTGCTCGTTCTGGTCGGCGTAGCGGCCGGAGAAGTCGGCGACCGCTTCCTCGAACGCGTCGTCCTCGCCCAGGTACGCCGCGATCGCAGCCGGGTCCCCCGACCGCGCGTGCGCCCGAGCGAGCGTCCAGCCGCACACGCCGGCGTAGAACTCCAGTGCGGGTGGAGGCATCCGCTCGACGTCGGTCGACCCCTTCATGTCACGCAGCTGGCGCCAGTAGTAGAAGCGCCCGGCGTCCTCGCCCGTGGTCCAGCCCAGGAAGATGTCACTGGCCGCCTGCATCAGGCGCTGGCCGTGGACCACCCGGGCCCCCGCCACGGGGTACCGGCTGGGCGGCAGGTGGTCCTCCAGCACCGACCGGGTCGCCTCCTTGACCTGCAGGAACAGCGGGTCCAGGTCGTCGCGGCCACGCAGCAGCACGATGAAGGCGCGGGTGCCGACGCTGCCCACCCCGACGACCTTGCGGGCCCAGTCCACCACCTCGTAGCGCTCCAGGAGCTGTCGCCGGTCCTCCTGGAGGGTGGCGCGGTACCGCTCGAACTGGCGGTGGATGACCTCTTCCAGCATCCCCGGGGAGGCTTCCATCCCCGCGGAGGCGCCGTAGAGGTCCCCGAGCTCGCGGCTCGGCACGACCACCGGCGGCTGGCTGACGATCCGGTAGGAGCCGTCCACGGTCTCGGTCAGCTTGGCCAGCGCCTGCAGGCTGTCCCGGCTCCGTGCCTTGCGGGTGGACTTCCTGCTTCGCTTCTCGAGTTTGCGCGCCAGCTTCTGGTCCGGCGCCTGGGCGACGGCCTCCTTGACGGCCCGGTCCAGGTCCTCCTCCGCCAGGTGCGCGTACCACACCTCCAGCGTCCGCATGCCGGCGAACCGGGCCATCGCCTCTCGGTAGGCGCGTACCCCCACCACCGTGGCCTCACGCCCCTCGGCCGGGGTGAATCCGTTGTGGCGGGCGGCGATCGTGAAGCTGGCCGCCATCCGTTTGACGTCGTACTCGAAGGGGCCCGGAAGGGTCTCGTCGAAGTCGTTGAGGTCGAAGACCAGCCTGCGCTCCGGGGAGGCGTAGACCCCGAAGTTCGACAGGTGCGCGTCGCCGCAGAGCTGCGCGTCCAGGCCGGCCACCGGCGTACCGGCCAGGTCGGAGGCCATGATCTTGGCCGCACCCCGGTAGAAGGTGAAGGGCGAGACCATCATCCGGCCGTGCCTGAGGGGCACCAGGTCGGGGTCGCGGGTGTGGTTCTGCGACTCCAGCAGGCCTACCGGGTCGGGCCGACCGTTCTCTGGCGTCCAGTGCGCGTGCGCCGCCGGGGGGACCGCCTGCCGGGCGGCCAGCCCGCGGGCGGTGCGCTCCTCCACGGACAACCGAACGGGGCTCTTCTCCGCCATGTGCTCTGCTCCTCCCACGGCCGGCGACGGGAGATGCCTGGGCCGACCCAGGTCCCGTGCGCCTACTCCACCGCGAACGCCGCGGCCCGTCGTCGCCCTCTTCGGGTGATCCGGGAGAAGATTGGCCGAACGCCTGCGGGAAGGGGCTGCGCCGCCGTAATTTTGGCGCATGAGTGACCGCCCCGGAGATCCCTCGAGCACGGCCTTCGACCTCTTCGACCGCTGGATGACCAACCGGGAGCAGCCGTTCCAGGGGGTGGCCACCTCCCCCGACGACGTGGTCATCGCCGACACCAAGGCCAGTCGTGAGGCCGCGCGCCGACTCCTCGAGGCCGCTGAGCGCGCCCAGGCGGAGGCGGAGGCGACTCCGGAGCCGGTCGCGGTCGAGCAGGAGCCCGTCGCGGTCGAGCCGGAGCCCGTCGCCGTCGCCGTCGAGCCGGAGCCCGAGCCCGTCGCCGTCGAACCCGAGCCGGACCCCGTCGCCGTCGTCCTGGAGCCCGAGGCGCAGCCCGTCGCCGTCGAGCCAGAGCCTGTCGCCGTCGAGACCGAGCCTCAGCCCGTCGAGGTCGAACCCGAGCCCGTCGCCATCGACCCAGAGACCGAGCCCGTCGCCATCGACCCGGACCCCGAGCCCCTCGCCATCGACCCGGACCCCGAGCCCCTCGCCGTCGAACCGGAACCAGAGCCCGGCGCCGTCGAACCGGAACCAGAGCCCGTCGCCGTCGAACCGGA
>NZ_DAOMFK010000167.1:0-7060 GCF_035429765.1 Nocardioides sp.
CTGGCCTCCCACGCCTGCCCCCCCGCCGAGTTAGTACGGTCCCAACGCGGGGTCCGGGAGGCCCCACGACCCCGCGTTGGGACCGTACTAACTGCTGGCCCGTAGGGTGGCGGGGTGACCGACACCCCCGCCGCAGCGTCCGGAACCTTCTCCCTGGGCGGCGACCTGCCGGTGGTCCGTCTCGGGTACGGCGCCATGCAGATCACCGGGCCCGGGGTCTGGGGTCCGCCCGCCGACCCGCAGGAGGCGCGGGCAGTGCTGCGACGCGCGGTCGAGCTCGGCGTGACCTTCATCGACACCGCGGACTCCTACGGTCCCTCCGTCAGCGAGGAGCTGATCCGCGAGGCGCTGGCCCCCTACCCCGAGGAGCTGGTGATCGCCACCAAGGCGGGCTTCACCCGGCAGGGCCCGGGGGTGTGGACGATGCTCGGGCAGCCGGCGTACCTGCGCCAGCAGGTCGAGATGAGCCTGCGCCGGCTGGGCCTCGAGCGCATCGACCTCTTCCAGCTGCACCGCATCGACCCGGCGTTCCCGCTCGAGGACCAGGTCGGGGAGCTGGCCGCCCTGCGGGCGGAGGGAAAGATCCGGCACATCGGGCTCTCCGAGGTGAGCGTGGATCAGCTGCAGGCCGCCCAGCAGGTGACCCCGATCGCGTCGGTGCAGAACCTCTACAACCTCGCCCGCCGTGACGCCGAGCCGCTGCTCGACCACTGCGAGCAGGACGGCGTGGCCTTCATCCCGTGGTTCCCGCTCGCCACCGGGGAGCTCGCCGCGGACGGCGGCCCACTGGCGGAGGCCGCCCGCCGGCAGGGAGCCACCCCCGCCCAGCTCGCGCTGGCCTGGCTGCTGCGCCGCTCCCCGGTGATGCTGCCGATCCCGGGCACCTCCCGGGTAGCCCACCTGGAGGCCAACGTGGCCGCCGCCGGGCTCTCCCTCACCGACGAGGAGTACGCCGCCCTGGCGGCCGCTGTCTGACGCCACCGAGGCCGACCCCGCCCGTCGGCCCCGTCGGCCCCGCTCGGCCCTCGCTCCTGTCGGCGGCCCGCACTAGGCTGCCGGGATCCGTCGATCCCGGAGGTCCTCATGGCATCCCGACTCAACCCCTACCTCAGCTTCCGCGACACCGCCCGCCAGGCGATGGAGTTCTACCGGTCCGTCCTCGGCGGCGAGCTGAGTGTCTCCACGTTCGGTGAGTTCGGCCAGGCCGGCTCACCGATCGCCGACCTGGTGATGCACTCGATGCTCCAGACGCCGCACGGGTTCACCCTGATGGCCTCCGACACGCCTCCGGAGATGGAGCTGACCCCGGGCTCATCGATCACCATCAGCCTGAGCGGCGACGACGCCGAGCAGCTGCGGGGCTGGTACTCCGCGCTCGCCGAAGGCGGCACGGTGGTGACACCTCTGGAGGTGCAGATGTGGGGCGACGAGTTCGGCATGCTCGTGGACCGGTTCGGCACCGGCTGGATGGTCGATATCGCCCAACCGGCGGGCTGAGGCGCCTCAGGCGACGGCCTGCTCCAGGCGCTCCAGGGTGCGCGCCATGTTCTCCCGCGTGGTCGAGGACATCATCAGGCGGACCACCGGGCGGCTGGGCCAGCGCTCCGTGGAGAGGTCCCAGGTCTCCCGGACCAGCGTGCCCCCTTCGACCGGCTCGAGCTCGTAGCGCCAGGTGCGGCCGGTGAAGAACTTGTCCAGTGGCGCGGCGGCCAGCGTCCGCCACGCGATGCGCCGGTTCTCCTCCAGCTCCACCACCACGTTGCGGGTGGAGTAGCCCACGCCCATCTTCATGTCCATCCCGAAGGAGTCGCCGAGCTGGAGCCGTCGTCCGGCCGAGCGGGCTCGCTGGACCGTCCCCGACCCGTCGATCTCGGCGTGCCGGGCGGGGTTGGCCAGGATGTCGAAGATGGGCTCGGGAGGGCTGGGCAGCACTCGCTCGACGCTGACCGTCTGGGACCCGAAGATCATGGCTCGGACGCTACCAGCGGCCCCGGCACCCTCTCGGCCCGGCCACCGGGCGGCCCGGCACCGGCTGCTGGGCGCGACGACGGCCACCACGACGCCACGGCCCGGGTCCCCGGATCCGCCGGGCACGGTGGCAGACTCGAAAGAGGGGAGGCCACCGGGCCCGGACGGTCCGGGCGCGCGGGCCACCCGAGGAGGCTGGCTCCCATGTCGTTGCCCACCACGTCGCGGCGTACCCGGCCGCGGGTCCTCGGCCTGCTCGCGGCCGCGTCGCTGGTGCTGGCCGCAGGGTGCGGCTCCGACGGCACCAGCACCACCGAGCCGTCCGACTCGACGAGCACCTCCCCGTCGTCCTCCGCGTCCGAGTCGGCGTCGCCCACGGCGTCGCAGTCCCCGTCCGAAAGCCCCACCGAGGCACCGGTGGCCGGTGGCGTGTACTACCTGACCGACACCCGGGCAGGCCTGCGGCTGACCCGGGAGATCCGCGACCTGGACGCGGCTGACCCGGCGAGCGCGGCGGTCCGGGCGATGATCTCCGGACCCGAGGACCCGGACTACGTCTCCCCGTGGAACCCCGACACCACGGTGCTGGGGGTCACCAGGCGCGGGTCGGTGGTCCGGGTGAACCTGTCGACCGACGCCCGCACCGCGAACATCGGCTCCGAGGGGGCCGCGCTGATGATCCAGCAGCTGGTCTACACGGTGACGCAGAGCACCGACCCCGCCGACCGCGTGCTCCTGCTCATCGCCGGCAAGCCCGCGGGCGAGCTGTGGGGTGCGGTGGCGTGGACGAAGCCGGTCGGCCGGGCCGACCCGCTCGACGTCCGCAGCCTGGTCACCCTCGACGCCCCGCGTGAGGGCGCCACCACGGCCTCACCGGTCACCGTGACCGGCGAGGCGGCCGCCTTCGAGGCGAACGTGCCCTGGCGGGTGCTCGACGCCGACGGCCGGGTGGTGCGCCGCGGGCACACGATGACCAGCGAGGGCATGACGTTCTCGCCGTTCTCCTTCCGGGTGCGCCTGCGCCCCGGCGTGTACACCGTCGAGATCAGCGAGGACGACCCGTCCGGAGGCGAGGGCGGCACGCCGATGACCGACGACCGGACCTTCACCGTCCAGTGACCCCTGCCGGGCTCAGTGGGCCATCCGGCAGTGCCGGCGCACGGCGGGGGTGAGCGGCAGCAGGACGAGCAGGAGCCCGACCGTGCCGTACAGCGGCTGGAGGAAGGACAGCCCGGGCAGGTAGACGAGCTCGAGGCCGATCCACACGACCTGGCCGACGCCGATGAGGACCGTCACCAGCCAGGACCAGTGCCGGCCGGTCCAGCGCTCGGCGAAGCCGAGCGCCGCCCAGTGCGGCAGGCGCAACAGCCCGTACGCCGCGACCAGCGACCCCAGCCCGAAGCCGAGCAGCAGCACCAGCCCGGGCAGCACGAGCGAGTTGATGAGCGGGAAGTCCTCCACCCACTGCTCGGGGAACACCTCGGTGCCGCCCACCAGCATCACCAGGCCGCTGGGCACGGCGCTCACCCCGAGGAAGACCAGCAACCCGACGGTGAGTCCGACCCACCAACGTGACGTCATGCCCCCAGCCAACGCCGCCCGGCCCGACCAGGCAACTGCTCACCCTGCGGTGAACCACCCCGACGGGCCCAGCTCGGAGCCCATACGAGGGACGTACTGGTCGAAGTAGATCCGCGCGATCAGCTCACGCCGGCTGCGCACGTCGGCCTTGTCGAAGACGGACTTCAGGTGGTCCTGCACGGTGTAGGTGGACACGTGCAGCGTCGCCGCGATCTCCTTCGTGTCCACCCCCTGCAGCACCAGCTGGGTCACGTCGCGTTCGCGCGGGGTGAGGTCGAAGGCGGCGACGACCAGCGGCACGATCTCGGGCGGCCGGGCCTCCTCGATGGTGATCACCACGTCACCGCCCGGTCCGTCCCCGGCTGAGGTCAACGGGGTCGCGTGCAGCACCAGCCACATCCCGCCGCGCGTGCGCACGCGGCTGCGCGGCGGGACGTCGGTCTCCCCGCGGGCGTAGCGGCGGGCGGCTCCGACCAGCGAGGCGATGATGCCGGTGGCCGCCGCGCCGAACCGGGGGCTGACCAGCTCGGCGAGCCGCTCCTCGGCACCGAGGCTGGTCTGGCGCACCTGGTCGTCGGCACCCACGATGAGCACCACCGGCCCGGCGGGTACCGGGGCCGGAGCGGAGGAGGCGAGCCGGGCCAGCAGGCCCGCGCGTACGCCGGCGGCGAAGGCCGCGGACAGCGAGCCCACCAGGGCGACCTCTTCTGCCCCGAAGGGGGGCGCGTCGGGGCCACGGAACAGCGCCATTCCGCCCCACACCTGGGACCCGTCGCGCATCACCGCCCGCAGCTCGTCGGTGTAGCCGTACACGGGGGTGATCAGCCCGCTCAGCCGCGGGGAGCGCCCGGGCTGCCCGCCGGTCATCTCGTGCACGGCGGCCGCGTCCCGACCGGTGCGCGCGAGCTCGAGGAACGCGCTCTCCTCGCAGGTGCCGTACTCGACCAGGCCCCACTCGTGGTCGTGGTCGTCGTTGCCGTGGAGGTCGCCGTACTTACGGGTGCCGGTGAGCAGCTGCGTGCTGGGGTCGGCGGTGGCCAGGCACGCGGCGACGTGCGGCACCGCCCGCTGGAGGGACTCCACGGCCTCCCCCAGGAAGGTGTCGATGTCCAGCCCGGCGTGCGCCACGACCTCGACGTCACGGCGGACGCGCTCGGCGGTCAGTGCTCGGTTCACGACTCTCCCTGGACGGGCGGCTGGGCTGCCACTACCGCACAGTGTGGGGCAACTCCCCGGGCCGGTGCCATCCCACAAGTGTGGGGGGTCGGTGCCCACCCGGGGAGCAGGGGCGGGAAGTCCCGTCCGTAATGGGATCGCGGCGTAGGCGCCGGCAGGCCATGATCGTCGGCGTGACCACTCCCGACTGCACCGGAGTCAACCCCCCGGCCTGGTCCCAGGACCTCGGGTTCGACCAGGGACAGCTGCGCACCGCCCCACAGGCCGTGCTCACGATCGCCGCGCAGGGACCGCTGGACGCGCAGGGCCGGCTGCTCCACGAGGACGACCCGGCCGCCCAGCTCGCGCTCGCGATGGCGAACCTCGAGTCCGTCCTCGCCGGCGCCGGGCTCGGGCCGGGCGACCTGGCCCAGCTGCGTCTGTACACCACCGACATGCAGGCCGCCCTGGCGGTCCGCGACACCCTCGTCGAGCGGCTTGCGGAGTTCGGTGCCCGTCCGCCGACGACCCTCGTGGAGGTCTCTCGGCTCCCCGTGCCCGGGATGACCATGGCCCTGGAGGCCCTGGCCATGCGCTGACCCGTCGCTGTTTTCCGCCCGACCCGTCGCTGTTTGCCGGGTTCTCCACAGCTCTCCGCTCTCCACGTCCCATCACACCCAGGAGGAACCACACCATGACCCTCGAAACCCCCCTCGACCAGCCGCCGTCGACCGCCCCCGCCGAAGCCCTGCGCGGGCTGTGCGGCGGGGAGGTCCACCTGCCCGGAGACGCCGGGTACGACGCTGCCCGCACCCCCTGGAACGTCGCCGTCGACCAGCGGCCGGCCGCCGTCGCGCTGCCCCGCACCGCCCAGCAGGCCGCCGAGGTGGTCTCCGCCGCGGCCCGCGCCGGACTCCGGGTGGCACCGCAGAGCACCGGCCACGCGGCCGCCACCCTGGCCGAGGGCTCCCTGGAGGACGTGGTGGTCGTGCGGATGTCCGAGCTCACCGGCGTGAGCGTCGACCCGCAGTCCTCGACCGCACGGGTACTCGGTGGCACCCTGTGGGCCGACGTCGTCGAGGCCGCCGCGGCACACGGACTGGCGGCCCTGCACGGGAGCTCGCCCGACGTCGCCGTGGCGGGGTACTCGCTGGGCGGTGGACTCGGCTGGTACGCCCGCACGCTGGGGCTGGCCTGCAACAGCGTCACTGCGGTCGAGCTGGTCCTCGCCGACGGCTCCCTGGTGCGCGCCGACGAGCAGACCCACCCGGAGCTGTTCTGGGCGGTGCGCGGGGGAGGCGGCAACTTCGGGCTGGTGACCGCCCTGGAGCTGCGGCTCCACCCGATCCGAGACGCCTTCGCCGGCATGCTGCTGTGGGACCGCACGCACGCGGAGCCCGTGGTCCGCGCCTGGGCCCGCTGGTCCGCCGAGGCCCCCGACGAGGTCACCACGTCGCTGCGGGTGATGAGCTTCCCGCCGATGCCGGAGCTGCCGGACTTCCTGCGCGGCCGGCAGCTGGTGGTCATCGACGGCGCGTTCCTCACCGACGACGCCACGGCCACCGACCTGCTCGCGCCGCTCAGGGAGCTGCAGCCGGAGATGGACACCTTCGCCCGGGTCCCGGCGAGCGCACTCGCGCGGCTGCACATGGACCCCGAGGGCCCGACGCCGAGCGTGGCCGGCTCCGTCGTCCTCGACGAGCTGCCCGACGCCGCCGTCACGGCGCTCCTGGAGCAGGTCGGGCACGGCACCCGCACAGCGCTGCTGGCGGCCGAGCTGCGCCAGCTGGGCGGCGCCCTGGGCCGCCCCCACCCCGGCGGCGGTGCCCTGGCGTCGCTGGACGGTCGCTACGCCGGGTTCTTCGTGGGGATCGCGGCGACCCCGGAGCTGGCCGGCGCCGCCCTGGCCGACGCGCACGCGCTCGAGCAGGCGCTGGCACCCTGGTCCAGCGGACGGTCGGTCCTCAACTTCACCGAGCGACGCGTGGACCCGCGGTCGGCCTTCGCCCCCGAGGACCTGGAGCGGCTTCGGCGGATCCGGGCGCAGGTCGACCCCGACGCGGTCCTCCTCGCCAACCATCGCCTCGACGCCGGACAGGCCTGAGCCGGAGGCGTGCGGCACACTGGGCGGGTGAGCACCCCCTCGGCGCTGTCGCGCAGCCTGGCCGACCGGCGTGAGCTGGTCGGCTGGGCCGCGTCCTGCGCCGAGCGGGTGCTCGGCCTCTTCGAGGCCGCCTGCCCGGGTGACGACCGCCCCCGGGCGGCGCTGACGGGCGCCCGCGCATTCGCCGCAGGCCGCATCCGGATCGGTCAGGCCCGCCTGCTCGCCCAGGCCGCGCACGAAGCCGCCCGGAGC
>NZ_DAOMFK010000168.1:0-7056 GCF_035429765.1 Nocardioides sp.
ACTGCCGCTGGTGCGCCGCGGAGGCTATGACAAGGAGGCCGTGGACGGGAGGCTGCGCCAGCTGACCGCGGAGCGGATGGGGCTGGAATCCCGGCTCCGGGACGCCCAGCAGCGACTCGCCGGGCTCAGCGCCGACCTCGAGGCCGCTCGGGCGGAGCTGGCGGAGAACCAGAACCCGTCGTACGCCGGCCTGGGCGGCCGGGCGAGCGCGATGCTCCGGCTCGCCGAGGAGGAGGCCGCTGAGGTCCGGGAGAACGCCCGACGTGCCGCCGACGAGATCCGGGCCCAGGCCACCCGCGACGCCACGGCGATCCGCAACGAGGCCAAGCGGGACGCGGAGGACATGCGGGTCGTCCAGCTCAAGGAGCTCGAGGAGACCCGCACGCGCATCCTCACCGACGCCGAGCAGGAGCTCGCCCTGGCCAGGGCGGAGGCCGAGGACGCCCGGGCCGCCGCCCAGCGGGAGGCCGACCAGATCCGGCTTGCCGCCGACCAGGAGGCCACCGAGCTGCGCACCTCGGCCAAGCGCGAGGCCGAGCAGCAGCGTGCTGCCGCGGACCGGGAGGTCCAGGAGGCCCGGCGTACCCTCGCCGTCGAGAAGGAGCGGCTGGCCCGCGAGGCGACCGACTTCCACGCCACCGCCATGGCCGAGACCAAGCGCCTGGTCGAGGAGTCCGAGCAGCGCGCCGCCGCGGCCGACGAGCGGGCCCGGGAGACCACCAAGCTGGCCGGCAAGCAGCGCAAGGCTGCGCAGACCGAGTCGGAGGGCCTGCTCTCGAGGGCCCGCCGCGAGGCCGAGCAGATCGTGGCGGCTGCCCAGACCCAGGCCGAGACGATCACCACCACCGCTCGCAGCGACGCCGACCGTGACCTGGCCGCGGTGCGCGTCGAGCTGGACACGATCACCCGTCGTCGCGACGCCATCGCCGCGCAGCTGGCCTCGCTCAAGGACGTCGTGTCGGGGTTCGCCGACGACGAGGCTGAGTGAGCGGGCCGCAGGCCCCGCCCCCGGGGCCTGAGCCCGCCGAGCCGGATCGCCCGGAGCCCGACGTCCCGGCGGCCGTGGCGGATGCCTCGGCCGCCCCGGTCGTCCCGGCGGCCGGCGTTCCGGCGGCCGGCGTTCCGGGGACCGGCGTTCCGGGGACCGGCCCCAGGTCCGGGCGCTGGCCCCCGCTGACCTCACACTCGCCCTTCGTGTGGGGGTTCTTCGCGGCGGCCGGGGCGCTCTCGGCCTGGTGGCTCGGCGGGCTCTTGCTGGGGATCAGCTCGGTGCTCGTGCTGGTGGTGATCGCGATGTTCCTCGCGGTCGGGCTCAACCCGCTCGTCGAGTGGCTAGTCGGCCGCGGCGTACGGCGGGCCTGGGCGGTGCTGCTGGTGACCTTCGCCGTGCTCGTCGGGATCGTCCTGTTCGTCGTGGCGATCGCGCCGACCGTGAGCGACCAGATCACCGCACTGTCCCAGAACGCGCCGGAGTGGTTCGACCGGCTTCAGCGGAACCGGCAGGTCCGGGAGCTCGACGCGAAGTACGACGTCCTCGACAAGGCCAAGGACTACGTCGAGAACGGCGACCTGATCAACAACATCTTCGGTGGCGTGGTCGGGTTCGGCCTGCGGATCCTCTCCCTGTTCGGCGACACCTTCATCGTCGTGGTGCTGACCCTGTACTTCCTGGCGTCGCTGCCCACCCTGAAGCGCGGGATCTACCAGTTGGCTCCGGCCTCCAGCCGGGAGCGGGTCACGGTGCTCGGGGACCGCATCCTGCGCAACGTCGGCGGCTACGTCTCCGGAGCCTTCGTGGTCGCCACCTGCGCGGGGCTGAGCACCTTCGCCTTCCTGATCGTCAACGGGCTCGGCCAGTACGCCCTCGCGCTGGCCCTCGTGGTGGCGCTGCTGGACGTGATCCCGATGATCGGGGCCACCCTCGGGGCGGTCATCGTCTCGGCGATCGGGTTCGCCACCGACATCCGCACCGGACTGGTGTGCGTGGCCTTCTACATCGTCTACCAGCAGCTGGAGAACTACGTCATCTACCCGCGCGTGATGTCCCGTTCGGTGGACATCCCGGGGTGGCTGACGGTGATCGCCGCGCTGGTGGGCGCCTCGCTCATGGGTGTCGTCGGGGCGCTGCTGGCGATCCCGACCGCCGCCGCGCTGCTGCTGCTGGTCCAAGAGGTGGTGCTGCCGCGCCAGGACGCCCGGTAGCGGCCGGGCTCACTCCGTGAAGCTGGCCTTCGCGCCGACGTTCTGCTCGACGTCGGCCGTCGCCGCCTCAAGGAGCTGGTGGGCGAGGTCGCCGAAGGCCCGGCAGGCCGCCAGCTCGTCACCGATCTCGGGGACCTCCCGGTCCGCCGGGTTGCGGCGGGCCACCCCGCTCCCCCGGACCTCGGTGCCGGCATCGGTACGCAGCACCGCGTCCGCCTTCGTGTGGTCGCCCTCCTCGTAGAGGAACACCTCGACATGCCAGGTCCTCGTCGTGGTCACTGCGCCCTCCCCTCTCGAGCCCGGCGCGACCGCGCGCCGGGACGCTGCCTCCATGGTGCCCCTCCTGGCACCGCGGGCGTAAGGACGTGGGTCACCCTTCCTCGACCATCCCCTCGCAGGCCGGCACCAGTGGCGGGCGATCCGTGACGTGGCCGGGCCGGCACCGACCGGCCGGGGAAAGCGGCAGCCCGCACCCCACCCACGAGCACGCGTGCTCTTGACCCAGCCACCAGGAGTGAGAGGCTGGTGCTGAGGCGGTGCGGTGGGTCCGGCCGCCGACACAGCAGGAACTGAGTGGGTGAGGAGATGGCGATGAAGGCCGCAGTGGGTGACCGTCTCGTGGTCCGCAGCCAGCACCTGGACGGGCCGGTACGAGATGCCGAGATCCTCGCGGTCCGAGGCACGGACGGCGCGCCACCCTACGTGGTGAAGTGGTCCGACACGGGCCACGAGACGCTGGTGTTCCCAGGCCCGGACGCGTACGTCGAGCACCAGTCGTCGGTGTCCTGAGCCGCACGGCAGGGGTCAGCGCGGGGCAGTCGCGGGACTCTCCCCCAACTTCACCACGACGACCCCCGCCAGGATCAGCAGACCGCCGACGGCCTGCACGGGCCGCGGCAGCTCGCCGAGCAGCAGCCAGGCGAAGGCCAGGGCCGCGAGCACCTCGGTGAGGGCCACGAACGAGGCCAGGCGTGAGCCCAGCCGGCGTCCCGCGGCGATGCCGGCGGTGTAGGCGATCGCGGCCGTGACGACGCCCAGGGCCAGCACCGGGACCCACCACGGCACCGTGCCTGCCGTGTAGTGCACCGGGGCGGTGGCGAACCGCAGGGGCACGACCCCGGCCACCCCAGCGGCGAGCAGCAGGAGCGAGCCCGTCACCAGTCCCCCGGCGGCCAGCACCAGCGGAGGCAGCCCGTTGTCGTGCTGCGCGGAGAGGACGAAGTAGTACGCCGCGCCAAGCATCGCCGCCAAGGCCCAGGCGATACCCGCGGCGCTCACCTGGGCGCCTGCGACCAGGTCGAGCACCAGTACCAGGCCCACCCCGGCCAGCAGGGCACCGGCGAGCGTCTGCCGCCCCGGCCGGTGGTCGTAGCGCAGCCAGAGCCAGACGACCACCGCGACCGGGGCGGTGTACTCGATGAGCAGGGCGGGGCCCACCTGCATCCGCGCCACCGCGTTGAAGTACGCGAGCTGGCACCCGGCCACCGCGATCCCGCCGTAGGCCAGCAGCAGCAGGGCGTTGCGGCCCAGCAGCTCCCACCGCCCGCGCAGCGCCACCAGGGCGGGACCCACCAGCACGAGCGCCGCCAGGCCCACCCGGGCGGTCACCGCCGCCCCGGTGCTCCAGCCGGCTTCGAGCAGCCCCTTCGCCAGCGCCCCGGACAGGCCGAAGGCGGTGGCCGAGACGACGGCGAGCACCAGCCCGGAGGTGGCGAGCGTCTGCCGCACCACCGGGGTGTCATGGGTCAACGTCGTCATGATCCATGACACTAGAAGCAGACCCTGTAATCTGTCAATGTGATGTTCACCCATGACACGCGGAGCGCCCTGGCCGCCGCGGTGGCGCTGGCCAACTCCGCGGAGCGGCCCGACACGCTCACCTCGGTGGCGGAGCTCGACAGGTTCTTCGCCGAGCACCGGTACAGCGGCCGGCACGACCGCACCCCCGAGGAGCTGGAGTCGGTGCGGGCCCTGCGTCCCGCCCTGCGGGCGCTGCTCACCGCCGACCGGGACACGGCCGTGGAGACGGTCAACCGGATGCTGGCGGAGGCCGGTGCCTGTCCCCGGCTCGTCCGTCACGACGGCTGGGACTGGCACCTCCACGTGGTCGCCCGGGACCGGCCGCTGGCCACCCGGATCACGGTGGAGACCGCGATGGCGGTGATCGACCTGATCCGCGCCGACGAGCTCTCCCGGCTGTCGGTCTGCGAGGCCGACGGCTGCGTGGGCGTCGTCGTGGACCTGTCCCGCAACCGCTCGCGCCGGTTCTGCAGCACCGCGTGCGGCAACCGCACCGCGGTCGCCGCCTACCGCGCCCGTCGGGCCGGAGCAGCGGGCGGGGCCGACCGACCCGACCCCTAGGCACAGGTCCAGGGATCGCTCAGGGCTCCACCCGATGTGCCGGACCCCTGCGCGGACGCACAGTGGAGGTAGCAGGGAGAGGCCCTGCACACCACACCGAAGGAAGTAGCAGCAGCATGAACGACATCCACGCCAGCTTCGCCCAGCAGGGTCTGGTCCGGCCGCAGCAGGAGCGCGTCCTGGGCGGCGTGTGCGCAGGGCTCGGACGGCGCTTCGGCATCGCCCCTTGGCCCGCCCGGCTGCTCTTCGTGCTGCTGCTCATGGTCGTTCCCGGGAGCCAGATCCTGGTCTACCCGATCCTGTGGATCCTGATGCCGGCCGAGCAGACCCAACCGGTCCAGCCGCCCCAGCCCCCGACGGTGCCGGCGGCCTGACCCGGAGCACACGGTCGTCAGTCGGTGAGCGGCCCCGGCACCGGCACGTCCCGGTACGCCGCCAGGTTGTGCGCGTTGTACGCCGAGGTGTCTGCCGTGGCCATCGGGCCGTCCCACTCCCTCGGCAGCGGGAGCGGCACCTGCGGGGCGACCCGGCGGACGATCTCGTCGAGCACCCGCTCGGCGTCGCCGACCCACAGGTGCTTGGCGCCGGGAACGCCCACCACCTCGGCCTGCGGGATCACCGCGAACCGCCGCCGGGCCTCCTCGGGGCGCAGGTAGTCGTCGAGCTCGGGGACCAGCGCCGTCACCGGCTTCCCCGAGTCGGCCCACTCGGCCAGATGCTCGGGGTCGGAGAACCGCAGCGGGGGCGAGAGCAGGATGGCGCCGGTGACGAGCGGGTCGTGGCCGTGCATGAGCGCCAGGTCGGTGCCGAAGGACCAGCCCACCAGCCACACGTTCGGCAGGTCGTGGAACTCGGCGTACTCGATGGCCGCGGCGACGTCGTACTGCTCCCCGACGGCGTGGTCGAAGGCCCCTTCCGAGGTGCCCTGCTCGCTCCAGGTGCCGCGCGTGTTGAAGCGCAGCACGGCGAGGCCGGCCAGCGCCGGCAGCCGGAAGGCGGCCTTGCGGTACACGTGGCTGTCCATCATCCCGCCGTGGGTGGGCAGCGGGTGCAGGCAGATGAGGGCGCCGACCGGGGCGCGGTCCTCGGGGACCGCGAGCTCGGCGACCAGGCTGAGCCCGTCCGCCGTGTGCAGGCTCACCGCCTCGCGGCGGGCCGGAAGCACGGAGTTGGCGCGGATCTTCGCAGGCACCCCGGCAGGCTACCGGCCGGGGTGGGGCTCAGCACCAGGCGTGGACGCCGTGGGGGGTGAGGGCGCGGTCCCGGAGCACGACCGGCAGCCGGGCACCGTGGTGCCGGCAGGTCCGGCGGAAGTCCTTGCGCCGGTACTCCACGACCAGCACCTGCCGCCCGTAGTCGCTGACGTAGCTCGCGCACTCGCGCCACCGGCCGCACTCCTCGGCGATCGCGAAGTCGTAGCCGACCGCCGTCCCGTCCCAGCCCGCGCGGTTCTTCTGCGCGGCGGCCAGCCCGGCCGCGTGCGCGCGCCCGACCAGCAGGCTCGCGTACCGGCTGGCCTGACGGCCGGTGAGCAGGCCCTTGCTCCGGGTGTAGGAGTCGAGGTTGTCGTACTCGACCGCCTGGTAGCCGTCCTCGGCGCACCCCGCCACCCACCTCCCGACAATCCGGGCGAGCCTGCGGCGCTTGTCGGCGGTGCGGATGTCCAGCAGCCACTCCCCCCAGGCCTCGTCGACGACCGGCCGCCCGCCGTGGCGCAGCACCAGGTCCAGGTGCCGACGCCAGAACGACCGCTCCTCCGGCTGAGTCTGGAACCCGTTGACGTAGCAGACCGAGTAGGCCCGGCTCGAGGGCCTCGCCCCTCGGTCGCGCACCACGATCCCCACGTGCGCGGGCAACGGCCCGCTGCCGCCGAGCTGGTAGTCGACGTCGGTGCCGGTGGGTGGCAGGGTCGGCTCCGAGGCGGCCGACGCCCCCGGCGGCGCCACCACCGCACCCGTCAGCAGGACCAGGATCGCCAGCCAGCTGCGCATGTGCACCATGATGCAGGCAGAGGGGACCCGGCCGCTGGGGGGGCGGCGCAGGCGCCGGGAGTACAGGCTGAGGTGGCGCTCGCGTGTGTCAGGTCGGCGCACACGGATGCAGCGCGGACCCGAAGGCGTGCTCGGCGCGGAAGGCGCACGGTGGGCAGAGCCGGCCCTCGGTGGCCGGGTGCCGGGCGCCGCACCGGCGGCAGCGAGCCACCTCGAGCCGGGCCAGCTCGATGGTGCCCCCTTCGCCCGGGGCGACCTCGACCAGGTCGAGGACCGACAGCACCCCGGTCACCGAGAGCGCCGCGGAGGGACACAGCCGCACGCACGCCTGGTCGGCGCGGCAGAGGTCGGCCCGGTGTCGCAGCACGGCGCTCCCGGCGTCGTCGGCGATCTCCAGGGCCTGATGCGCGCAGGCGGCCACGCAAACCCCGCACGCCACGCAGCCGGCGGCCTGCAGCTGCACCGCCAACGGCGGGCCGGCCCTGGCCGGCCGGGAGGAGCG
>NZ_DAOMFK010000169.1:0-6996 GCF_035429765.1 Nocardioides sp.
ACACGGGGGCCACCCTCTTCTCCGGGCGGCTTGCCGACCGGCTCGACGTCAGCGGCCGGGGTGGCGTCACGAGGGCCCTCGCCACCGCATCCGCCGAGGACATCGTCGAGGCGCTGCCGGAGGGCCTGGACACCGAGGTGACCGAGCGCGGCCGCAGCTTCTCCGGGGGACAGCGGCAGCGGCTCGTGCTGGCGCGCGCGCTGACCGTGGACCCGGAGATCCTGGTGCTGGTGGAGCCGACCTCGGCGGTGGACGCCCACACCGAGGCCCGGATCGCGGCCCGCCTGCACCGGCACCGTGCCGGCCGGACGACCGTGGTGGTGACCAGCAGCCCGCTGATGCTGGACGCGGTCGACGAGGTGGCGTTCGTGCGCGACGGGGTCGTGGTCGACACCGGCACCCATCAGCACCTCCTCGAGACCAACCCGGCCTACCGCGCCGTGGTCATCCGCGAGAGCGAGCTGGAGGAGGCCCGATGAGCACCGTGCTCCCCGTCGCCGACGGCCCCTCGGTGCGGCGCTACGCCGTGGCGATCGCCCGGCGCCACCCGGCGATGCTCGGCGCCTCCCTGACGCTCAACGTGCTCGCCGCGCTCGCCGGACTGGCCGTCCCCCGGCTGCTGGGCGACCTGGTGCAGGCGGTCCAGACGGGGACGACGCTGGCCTACGTCGACAAGGTCGTCCTCGCGCTGGCGGGCTTCCTCCTGCTGCAGAGCATCCTGACCCGCTACGCCCGCTACGTCGCCCAGTCCCTCGGAGAGCAGGTGCTCGCCGAGCTGCGGGAGGACTTCGTGGGCGACACGCTCGCCCTGCCCGTGGGAACGGTCGAGTCGGCCGGCTCGGGCGACCTGCTCACCCGGGCCTCCCGAGACATCGACCAGCTCGGCTGGTCGGTGCGGATGGCTCTGCCGGAGTGGACGATCGCGGTGGTCACCGCCGTGCTGACCTTCGCCGCGGCGATCAGCGTCGGCTGGTGGGTGGCGCTCCCCTGCCTGCTCGGACTGCCGCCGCTGGTGGTCGGGCTGCGCTGGTACCTCGCCCGGGCCAAGGACGGCTACCTGCGGGAGAGCGCGTCGTACTCCAGGATCAGCGCCACGCTCACCGAGACCGTCGAGGGCGCCCGGACCGTGGAGGCGCTCGGCCTGCAGGCCGAGCAGGCCAGCCGGCTCGACGAGGACATCCGCGAGTCCTACGCCGCGGAGCGCTACACGCTCTACCTGCGCACGGTGTTCTTCCCCAGCATGGAGGTCTCCTACCTGCTGCCCACGGTGTTCACCCTGCTGCTGGGCGGCTGGCTGTACACGCAGGGCCAGGTGTCGCTGGGCGACGTCACCGCGGCCACGCTGTACGTGCAGATGCTGATCGACCCGGTGGACCGCGTGGTGAGCATCCTCGACGAGCTGCAGATCGGTGCCGCCTCCCTCGCGCGGCTGCTCGGGGTCGCCCAGGTGCCCGACGACCGGACCGTCTCCGGGGCCGAGCCGGTCGGGGAGAAGCTGGTCGCCCGCGACGTGCGGTTCTCCTACGTCGAGGGGCGCGACGTGCTGCACGGCGTGGACCTGGACGTCGGCGTCGGCGAGCGGATCGCGATGGTCGGCCCGTCCGGGGCCGGGAAGTCCACGCTGGGGCGGCTGCTGGCGGGCATCCACCCGCCACGCACGGGCTCGGTCAGCGTCGGCGGGGTCGGTCTCGTCGAGCTTCCGCTGGACGACCTGCGCGGGCACGTGGCCCTGGTCACCCAGGAGCACCACGTGTTCGTGGGGACCTTGCGCGAGAACCTTGCCCTGGCCGCCCCCGCCGGGGCCGGCGACGAGGAGATCCGCGACGCGCTGGCCGCGGTGGACGCGCTGGACTGGGTCGACGCCCTGCCCGAGGGGCTGGACACCGTCGTCGGCTCCGGCGGCCTCGCGCTGCCCGCCGCCCAGGCCCAGCAGGTCGCGCTCGCCCGGCTGGTCCTCGCCGACCCGCACACCCTGGTGCTCGACGAGGCCACCTCACTGATCGATCCCCGGGCCGCCCGGCACCTCGAGCGGTCGCTGGCGGCGGTCCTGGAGGGCCGGACCGTGATCGCGATCGCCCACCGGCTGTTCTCCGCCCACGACGCCGACCGGGTGGCCGTGGTCGAGGACGGCCGGATCACCGAGCTGGGCTCCCACGACGACCTGGTGGCGGCCGGCGGGTCGTACGCCGCCCTGTGGGACTCCTGGAACGGGCACCAGCGGGACGGGTGATCGTCGGGGTGGCGCGGGGTGGGCGGCGGGGAAGCCGACGACGGAGCGCCGGCTCACCCACCGAGCCGTACATCGCCCAGCACGCCCTCGGCGGAGAGCTCGGCGAGCCGGTCGGCCAGGCGGGCCTGCATGGTCCAGGGGTCGATGGTGTTGAGGAAGATGCCGGTGCCGCCCTCGAACCCGGCCAGGGTCGAGACCCGCCACTTCACCACCGCACGCAGCGGGGCGTCCGGGGAGACCCCGGGCGGCTGGTAGTGCCACTCCTCGTTCGTGGGCACCTCCGGGCCGGTGGCCGCGTGTACGGCGTGCAGCAGGTCCGAGAACCCCCGCAACGCCGACGGCGAGAGCTCCCAGGGGCGGCCGGGGGCGGTGCTCCACACCATCGCCGCGGGGTACCGGTGCCCGACGCCGGCGGTGGCCACCGCGTGCTCGTTGCGGGCAATCACCAGCCCCTGCGCGGCGGCGTACTCGGGGCCCCAGCGCTCGTAGAGGTCGGGCTCGGTGGCCAGCCGAGCCAGCTGGGTGACCAGGTCCTTGCCGTACTCGTCGACCGCGACCAGCTGCTTGTGCAGGTGGTCGAAGGACGCACCGGCCGGCCGCAGCCAGTTCTGGAACACCGCGACCATCCGGGCGTGCGGGTTCGTCTCGTACAGCCCCACCAGCGCGCGGACCGTCATCGCGACGTACTGCTCGTGCTCCTCGGGCGTCAGCGTCCCGGAGGAGGCCTTCTCGTCGTCCCCGCTCGCCCCGTCGACGAAGTGCCGCCGCGCGACGACCACGTCGTGGCACCCGGCGAAGAACCTGGCCGCGAGTCTCGGCACGTCCTCGGTGCGCACGACGTCGAAGCGGGCCCGGAGCACCGCCAGCAGGTGGTCGCGGCCCCGGGTGCTGCGCAGGTACGTCGCCAGCCGCTCCCGCGCGGCCTCGTCCAGCCGGTAGCCGTGGTTGGCCCGCCAGTAGTCGTAGGAGACGATCTCGAACAGGTTCGGGATCAGCCGGAAGTCGGCCACGGTGTCGAAGACGCGCCCGGCGGGCAGCGCCTCCAGCCGCCGCCAGCCGTCGGGCCCGCGCACCACCCGCTCGCGCTCGGGGGGCGTCTCGAGGTAGCGCCGCTCGCAGAACGCGCAGTACCGGCCGTCGTCCTCCGGGCGCAGCGGCCGCGGCGGAGGGGCGTCCGTCGGGAGCAGCGGTCGATGGGCCCGCCCCGGCACCGTCCACACCTGTGTCCCCGTGAACGGGTTCACCTGCTTGACGGTGCCGTCGGGCAGCCGGGTCAGCGGTTCCGGCACGGACCCCGGGAGTGCGCTCACCCCCCCATCAAACACCGGCCCCACCCCGGCGCTCCCCGGGCGGGGTGTTGCTAGCGTGGCAGCACACCGCACCACGGACGGGACGTCGCCATGAAGCTCTCTCTGCCCCTGATGTACGACGGCAACCCGCGCGCGGCCGCGGACCAGGTGTCCAGCCTGGAGAGAGCCGGCCTGGACCGGGTCTGGGTGGCCGAGGCGTACGGGTTCGACGGACCCACGCTGATGGGCTACCTCGCCGCCAAGACCGAGACGGTCGAGATCGGCTCGGCCATCCTCAACATCTACTCCCGCACGCCGGGCACGCTGCTGCAGACCGCGGCGGGCCTGGACAACGTCTCGGGCGGCCGGGCCATCCTGGGGCTGGGTGCCTCGGGGCCCCAGGTGATCGAGGGGTGGCACGGCGTTGCGTACGACCGGCCGCTGGCCAGGACCAGGGAGATCATCGACCTCGTGCGCCGGGGGCTGCGGCGTGAGGTCCTCACCTCCGACGGCGTGTTCAAGCTGCCCCTGACCAAGGCCGACGGCGCGGTCACCGGCCTCGGCAAGCCGCTGAAGATCCTCACCCACCCCGAGCGCGACACGATCCCGATCCACATCGCGGCGCTGGGCCCCAAGAGCGTGGAGCAGGCCGCCGAGATCGCCGACGGCTGGATCCCCCACCTGTTCCACCCCGAGCGGGCGCACCGGGTGTGGGGCGAGGCACTGGCCCGCGGCCGCAAGAAGCGCTCCGCGGAGCTGGGTCCGCTGGACATCACCGCAGGCGGCCTCGTCGCGATCGGCGAGGACGTCAAGGGCATGCTCGACCTGGCCCGCCCCCTGTTCGCCCTGTACGTCGGCGGCATGGGCGCCAAGGGCAAGAACTTCTACAACGACGTGGCCCGCGCCTACGGGTACGAGCAGGAGGCCGCCGAGATCCAGGACCTCTACCTGGCCGGGAAGAAGCGGGAGGCCGAGGCGCTGGTGCCCACCGAGTGGCTCGAGGCGGCCAACCTGGTCGGCCCCGCGTCCTACGTCCGGGAGCGGATCGCGGCCTTCGCCGAGGCCGGGGTGACGACCCTGCAGGTGATGCCCGCCAGCGCGGACCCGGCCGCCACCGTCGCGCAGCTCAAGGAGTGGGTCTCCTGAGGCTCGGGTCGCCGATCTCGGGGAGATTCCTGATGCGCAGCGGGGCCGGCATCTGCTGAAGTGGGTGGATGCACCGACAGATCGCCGGCCGGCTGACCGGCAGGGTGACCAAGTGGCTGGTGCTCGGGTTCTGGCTCGTCGCCGTCGTGGCGCTGGCACCGCTCGCCGGCAAGCTCACCGACGTACAGAACAACGAGACCTCCTCCTGGCTCCCCGACAGCGCTGAGTCCACCCGGGCCCTGGCGAAGCTCGAGGCCTTCCAGGACCCCAACGCCATCCCGACGGTGATCGTCTACGAGCGCACCTCCGGGCTCACCCGGCAGGACTTCGCCGCGGCGACCACGCAGGCCAAGGAGCTCGCGACCCTCGACGGGGTCAGCGGCCCGGTGGTCGGCCCGATCCCGGCCAAGGACGGCCAGGCGATGCAGACCGTGGTCACCTTCGACCTGGGCAAGAACGGCTGGAGCCTGATGCCCGACACCGTCGACCGGATCCGCGAGATCGCCCCGGAGGGCGACGGTCTCACCGTGCACGTCACCGGCGCCGGCGGCCAGGCGGCCGACTCCGCGGCCGCGTTCGAGGGCTTGGACTCGACGCTCATCTACGCCTCGGCCATGGTGGTCATCATCATCCTGCTGCTCACCTACCGCAGCCCGACGCTGTGGCTGCTGCCGGTGTTCTCCGCCGTGGTCTCCCTGGTCGTGGCCCAGGCGCTGGTCTACGTCCTGGCCAAGTACGCCGACCTCACCGTGAACGGGCAGAGCCAGGCCATCCTCACCGTGCTGGTGTTCGGCGCGGGCACGGACTACGCGCTGCTTCTCGTCGCGCGCTACCGCGAGGAGCTCCGGCGCCACGAGGACCGGCACGAGGCGATGGCCTTCGCGCTGCACCGGGCCGCACCGGCGATCTTCGCCAGCGCGTCCACGGTGATCCTGGGCATGCTCACGCTGACGCTCGCCGAGCTGAACTCCAGTGCCGGGCTGGGCCCGGTGTCGGCGGTGGGGGTGGCCGTGGCGCTGCTGGTGATGATCACCCTGCTGCCCGCGCTCCTGGTCATCTTCGGGCGGTGGGTGTTCTGGCCCAAGCGGCCCTGGTTCGGCTCGCCGGAGCCCACCACGACCGGCTTCTGGGCCCGGGTCGGCAGGCGCATCGCGAGGGCGCCCCGCAGGGTCTGGGTGGTCACCGCGATCCTGCTGGCCGTCGCCGGCCTCGGGATCACCAAGCTCGACGCCAACGGGCTGACCACCGAGGAGTCCTACACCAAGGAGTTCGACTCGGTCGTCGGCCAGAAGGTGCTGACCCGGCACGGGCTCGCCGACGAGTCCAACCCGGTCCTGGTGGTGGCCAACGCCGAGAAGTCCGCCGAGGTGCAAGGGGCGATGAACCGGCTCAACGGCATCGGCGAGCTGTCCACGCCGGTGGTCAAGGACGGCGTGGTGTTCCTCTCCGCGCCGATCGAGGGTGACGCCACAGCCCCCTCGGCCTTCGAGACCGTCGACAAGGTCCGGGAGGCGGTGCACGCCGTCGACGGCGCGGACGCCCTGGTCAGCGGGACCTCGGCGATCTTCGACGACGTCGAGAAGGCCTCGCAGCGGGACAACCGGGTGGTGATCCCGGCCGTGCTGCTCGTGGTGCTGATGGTGCTGATCGTGCTGCTGCGCGCCCTGGTGTCGCCGCTGCTGCTGATCGGGACGGTGGTGCTGTCGTTCGCGGCCGCCCTCGGCCTCTCCGCGCTGCTGTTCACCTACGTGTTCGGGTTCGCCGGCACCGACGCGTCCATCCCGCTGTTCGTCTTCGTGTTCCTGGTCGCCCTGGGCATCGACTACAACATCTTCCTGATGACCCGGGTGCGCGAGGAGACCCAGACCCGGGGGACCCGCCAGGGCTCGCTGGTCGCCCTGGCGGCCACGGGTGGGGTGATCACCTCGGCCGGCATCGTGCTCGCCTCGACGTTCCTCGTGCTCAGCACGATGCCCCTGGTGGCGTTCGTCGAGGTCGGGGTCGCGGTCGCCCTGGGTGTCCTCCTGGACACCCTCGTGGTCCGGTCCGTGCTCGTCACCGCGCTCAACCTCGACCTGGGCAGCCGGATCTGGTGGCCGAGCCGGCTGGACCGCTCACCGCCGGTCGAGGCTCTCGACGGTACGGCGGAGGGCGTCCTCCCAGGGGGTGGCTTCCAGACCGAAGACGCCGGTCGCCGCTGAGGAGTCCAGCACGAACGGCCGCTCGAACTGGTGCCGGGTCTCGTCGAGCTCCCGCACCACGGGGACGACGCGGGCCGCCCGACGTACCACGGCGGGGAGCAGCACCACCCTCGGCGCCGGGCGCCCGCGG
>NZ_DAOMFK010000170.1:0-6917 GCF_035429765.1 Nocardioides sp.
CCGCAGTCCGGGCACCGGGTGGGGCGGCCGGTCCACCCGCGCTGCTGCAGGAGCAGGCCGAGCTTGGCCGCGGTCCCGCAGGCCCGGCCGTAGACCTGTCCCCAGCCGAGCCGCACCGTCACCCGGTCCTCGAGCACGCGCGCGTCGAGGTCTCGCTCGAGATCGGCGTCCCGAGCGCCGGCGCTGTTGTGGAAGAGCCGCCCGTCGAGCTCGACCACCAGCCCGAAGGCCTCGTAGTCCACGTCGCGCAGCACGCGCTCGAGGAGGCGCCGGCGGCCCCGCGGGAGCGGTCCTCCAGCGTCGCGAGCAGCCGCGCGGCGGTGGTACGTCGGGACTGGACGGCGTCGGCGACGAGGGCGAGGGCGTCGAGCTCACTGCGCGCCTCCGCTGCGAGGTCCACGACCGCCTCCTCGATACGCATCCGCGGCGGCGAGGTGTTCCACAGCACCCGGTCCTCCAGCCCGGTGACGCGGTGGACCTCGACCCCGGCGGCCGGCGTGACGCGGCGCTCAGCGGACACCGCGACGTGGATCGTCTCCGAGTCGTGGCCGCGGCGCCCCGGTCCGTCGGCTGCGCGGACCGCCGAGCCGTGGCTCAACGCCGCCGGCCAGGCGAGCAGGACCGCGGCCCAGGCCCGCTGCAGCCAGGTGAGCGGCCCGGTGTGGTCGACGTACACCCCCTGGTGCACCATCGCCCACTCCCGGCGGCGGACCAGGCGACGGATGTCGTGGTCGGCCAGGACGACCCGGCGGGGGTCCCCGGCTACCTGCCGTGCCGCTCCGCGACGTCGGCGATGACTGCAGCCCGGCGCTCGGCGGCGGCGACGGAGTGCTCGGCCATCCAGGTGGCCGTCAGCAGCGCGGACTCGTCCCCCGCCTCGCCGCGCAGGCCGTCGATGATGCCGCGGACGTCGGCGGGCTGCTTGTTCTGGCTCATCTTCGCCTTCGCCTCGACCCGGGTGAGCCGGACCTCCAGCCCGACGATCGCGCGCAGCATCCGCGCGACGTAGTCGCCGGGCACGTCGTCGACGGAGTACGCCGTCTCATGGGCCGCCGTCAGCCGGCGTACCGCCGCCTCGGTCCAGGCCGGGTCGTCGTGGGCGACCAGGGTGCCGTAGGCGTGCACGGTGAGGTAGTTCCAGGTCGGCACGACCTGGCCGTGCTCGGCGTACGACGGCATCCAGCGCGGCGAGACGTAGTGGTCGGCGCCGTGCACGAGGACCAGCGCGTCGGCCACCACCGGGTCGCTCCACTGCCGGTTGTTGCGGGCGACGTGGGTGACCAGCGAGCCGGACTCGGCGTCGTAGACGAAGGGCAGGTACGTCGCGACCGGGCCCTGCTCGTGCACCGTGACCAGGTCGGCGGCCTGGACGCCCGACAGCAGCTCGGTCACCTGGTCCGGGCTCATCGCGAAGTGCTGGGGAACCTCCATACCGCTCATTGTCCAGGTTCCCTACATCACCGCGTGCGCCCCTCCCGCGGAGCCGCGACCTTTGGCAGAGTAGGAGGACGGAGGCGATTCCTGATGAACGTGCCGACCTACCCCGTGCGCGTGGACGCGCACCTGGACCCCCAGCTCAGCCGCGGTCTGTGGCTGGTCAAGTGGCTGCTGGCGATCCCCCACTACATCGTGCTGGCCTTCCTGTGGCTGGCGTTCTGGGTGATGAGCGTGATCGCGTTCTTCGCGATCCTGTTCACCGGCCGCTACCCGCGCAGCATCTTCGAGTTCAACGTGGGTGTGCTGCGCTGGAGCTGGCGGGTGACCTACTACTCCTACGGAGCCCTGGGCACCGACCGCTACCCGCCGTTCTCGCTGCAGGAGCGGCCCGACTACCCCGCCCACCTCGACGTCGACCATCCCGAGCACCTCTCGCGGGGGCTCGTGCTGGTCAAGTGGTGGCTGCTGGCGATCCCGCACTACCTGGTCGTCGGGATCCTCGTCAGCGGCGGGTGGTTCGCCTACGACACCGCCACCGGCGACTACAAGTCGTGGGGGATGGGGCTGATCGGTCTGCTGGTGCTGATCGCCGCCGTCACCCTGCTGTTCACCGGCCGCTACCCGCAGACCCTGTTCGACCTGGTGATGGGTCTGAACCGCTGGGTGCTGCGGGTCGCCGGGTACGCCTCGCTGATGACCGACGAGTACCCGCCCTTCCGGCTCGACCAGGGCGGGCCGGACCCCGGCACGCTGGCTCTGGCGGCAGCCCCTGCCGGGGCCGGGGTGCCCGCCGCTCCCGTGGGCGCCGTACCTGCCGGCGCGGCACAGGGCACGACCGGGCACTGGACCGCCGGTCGCGTGGTCTCGCTGGTAGCCGGCTGCCTGCTCCTGCTCGGCGCGCTCGGCGCCGGCCTGGCCGGCGGCACGCTGGCCGTGGCCAACGCCACCATGCGCGACGACGCGGGGTTCTTGATGAGTCCGCAGGACTCGTTCAGCACCGGGACCTACGCGCTCACCTCGGCCAACCTCGAGGTGCACACCGACGTCCCCTCCTCCGAGGTCCCGCAGCGGCTGCTCGGTGATGCCAAGCTCCGGGTGACCGCGGTGCAGGACCAGCCGGTGTTCGTCGGGATCGCCCGCACGAGCGACGTGGACGCGTTCCTCGGCGACACCCTGCACGCGACCGTGGTGGACTTCGGGCGGCGCCCGGTCTACCGCACCAACGGGAGCACGGCCCCGGCGACGCTGCCAGGAGACAGCGACATCTGGGTCGCGCAGAGCGAAGGCACCGGCACCCAGGAGATCACCTGGCCGGTGGAGCGGGGCGACTGGACGCTCGTGGTGATGAACGCCGACGGCTCCCGCGGGGTCAACGTCGACGTCGCCGCGGGGGCCGAGGTGCCGGCGCTGGTCTGGGTCGTGGTGGGCCTGCTGGTCGGCGCGGCGATCGGGCTGCTGCTGGCCGTCCTCTTCATCGGGCTCGCACTGCTGCCGCGCCGGACCTCCTGAGCGGCGGGTCCGCTCAGGTCAGCGAACCGGGGTCGTCGGGCACGTCGATCGCGTGCTGCTGCAGCGCCTCGAGCGGGAGTACGTCGAGCGCGCGCTCGCTCGTGGCCGCGAGCACGACCGGCGCGGCCGCACCGTCGACGTACGCCTGCCACCAGCGGGCGGCCACCACGCACCAGCGGTCGCCCGGCCGCAGCCCCGGGAACTGCCACTCGGGACGGGGCGTGACCAGGTCGTTGCCGACGGAGACCTGGTGGGCCAGGAACTCCTCGGTCATCACCGCGCAGACGGCGTGCAGCCCGACGTCCTCCGGGCCGCAGGTGCAGGAGCCGTCGCGGTAGAAGCCGGTCACCGGGTCCGTCCCGCACTCCGCCAGCGGGCCGCCCAGGACGTTGCGCTCGGTCACGAGGCCAGCCTGCCACGGCCGAGGCGTCGTCAGTCACAGGCCGTGCACAGCGTGGACCGTGGTCCCACCCAGCCGGCCCTCCGACAGTGGAGGGACACCCGTCCACGTGCAAGGAGAGAAATGACCGAGCAGAGCCCGACCCCTCCGTACGACCCTGTCGCGCCCCAGGAGCCGATCGGCGCCTGGCCGACGCCGGCCGACGACGTGCCCGCCACGGCGGGCCCGGGCGGCGGAGGCTCGGGTGGTCGTCTGCGGGGCCTGGCCCGGCGTACCCAGCTGCTGGTGGCCGGAGGAGTCGTCGGCGCCGCACTCGTGGCCGGCGGTGCCGGGTTCGCCGTCGGCCACGCCAGCGCCGGGGACGAGGGGCGAGGTGGTTCCTTCCCCACCGGCGGATTCGACCAGCGCGGCGGCCCCGGCGACGACCACGGGCACTTCGGAGCCCCCGGCCAAGGGGGCCCCGGCCAGGGCGGCACCGACGACGACCAGGGCTCCGAAGGGTCGACCACCTGAGCCACCGGTCACGCCAGCCGCCACCAGTGCGGCACCCCGGGCGGAGGGTGTGGAATGGGGCGATGAGCGCGCTTCCCCCTGTCGCCGTCACCGGCTCGACCGGACACGTGGGTGCCCTGGTGGCCCGGCACCTCGCCGACCGCGGCGTACCCCAGCGGCTGCTGGCCCGTGACCCGGGGCGCGTCCCCGACCTGGCCGGCGGGGTCGCGCTGCCGATGAGCTACGCCGACACCGACGCCGCGCGGGCGGCGCTGGTGGGCGCGAAAGTGCTGTTCATGGTCTCGGCGGCCGAGGCGGCCGACCGGCTCGAGCAGCACCGGACGTTCATCGACGCCGCCGCGGCGGCCGGGGTCGAGCACGTCGTCTACACGTCGTTCCTCGGGGCGGCCGCGGACTGCACGTTCACGCTGGGTCGCGACCACTTCGCGACCGAGCAGCACGTGCGCGACACGGGGATGGCCTGGACGTTCCTGCGCGACAACTTCTACCTCGACGTGCTCCCCTACTTCGTCGGGGAGGACGGCGTGCTGCGCGGGCCGGCCGGGGACGGACGGGTCTCGGCCGTGGCCCGGGCCGACGTCGCCCGGGTCGCGCTGGAGGTGCTGCTCGACCCGGAGGCGCACCGCGGGGCGACCTACGACCTCACCGGGCCGGAGTCGCTCACCCTGACCGAGGTCGCCGAGACGATCAGCGCGGTCACCGGCCGCACGGTGCGCTTCCACGACGAGACGGTCGAGGAGGCCTACGCGTCGCGGCTCCGCTGGCCGGCGGAGCAGTGGCAGTACGACGCCTGGGTGTCGACGTACCTCGCCATCGCGCGCGGCGAGGTGGCCGGGGTCAGCGAGGACGTCGCCGCGCTCACCGGCGTACCCCCGACGGGGCTGGCCGACCTGCTGCGGGCGAGGCAGGAGGGGACGCGGTGACGGCGGAGGGTCCCGGGCCCTGGACGCTGGTGCGGCACGCGGACGTCACGGCGGCGGCGGGCGACCCGGCGACCTTCTCCAGCCGGGTCTCGCGGTTCCTGCAGATCCCCAACGGGCTCGACGGCGCCGAGCACGCGAGGTTCCGCCCGCTGGTGGACTCCTTCTTCACCCCCGACCGGATGCGCGAGCTGGAGCCCGCACTCCGCGAGGTCGCGGCCACGCTGGTGGCCTCGCTCCCCCGGCGGGCGCGGGTCGACGCGGTCGAGCTCGGCACGACGTACGCCGTCCGCGCCACCTGCGTGTGGCTCGGCTGGCCCGCCGCGATCGAGGCGGAGCTGCTGCAGTGGATGCGGGTCAACCACGCCGCGACCCGGTCCGGGGAGCTCGCCCGCACTCGGGAGGCGGCGGAGTGGTTCGATCGCATCATCGCCTCCCTGGCCAGGGCGCGTCGTGACGCGGGTGGGTCCGCACCTGACGACGTGACCACCGAGCTGCTGCACGCCACCGTGGACGGACGGCCGCTGACCGAGGAGGAGATCGTCTCGATCCTGCGGAACTGGACCGCCGGCGACCTGGCCTCGATGGCACTGTGCGTGGGCGTGGTGGTGCGCTACCTCGCCGACCACCCCGACGTGCAGACGCGGGTGCGCGACCAGGCCCGGGACGGCGCCGCGCTGGACCGCGCGGTCGACGAGATGCTGCGCATCGACGACCCGTTCGTGGCGAACCGGCGTGTGGCGACGCGGGAGGTCACCGTCGACGGGCGGAGGATCGGCCCCGGAGAGGTCGTGGTGCTCAGCTGGACCGATGCCAACCGGGACCCGGCGCGGTTCGGGGACCCCGACGCCTACCGCCCGGAGCAGAACGCGTCGGACAACCTCGTCTACGGCACCGGACCGCACGTGTGCCCCGGGCGACCCCTGGCGACCCTGGAGCTGCGGCTGCTGCTGCGCGAGCTGCTGGCCGCCACCACCTGGATCGAGCCGGGCGGGGCGACCGAGCGCGAGCTGCCGCCGCTCGGGGGCTTCCGGGTGGCCCCGGTGGTGCTGCGGGGCTGACCGCGCCGACTCAGAAAAACTGCGACGGGTCGGCGGGAAGACTGCGACGGGTCACCAGCGGTTGTGGACGTCCTCGGCCCAGCCCAGCACGTCGGAGACGGGCACCCACGCGCCGGTGTCGTCGCGGACCCGGCCCGACCAGTGCCCGAAGCACTGGTGGGTGCGGGAGGAGAAGACCTTGAGGTCCGTGACCGACCGCTTGAGGTGGAACGGGGTGAAGGTGAGGTCCACCGCGTCGCCCTCGACGCGCCACGGGGCGAGCCAGTCGGCGATGTCGTAGGTCCACACCAGCTCCTCGCTGATCTTGGACAGGTGCCCGTCGACGACCAGCGCGTTCTCCACCGACCCCGTCCCGTCGGTCCACCGGCCCCCGACCTGGATCCCGACCACCCGGCCGTCGGTACGCCCCGAGCCGGCACCCCAGTTCCAGTGCACGGCGTAGGGCCAGCGACCGCGGCCGTGGTCGAGCACCGCCCACGACTCCCCGGCCGGTACGTCGTGCCCGACGCCGTCGACCCACACCGTGCCCTCGGCCGGGCGGGCGACGTCCTTGACGGTGTACTGGAAGAGCCGCTCGGACCACGGCACCACCACGCCCAGGCACTCGTGCCCCTCGGGACGCAGGGCCAGCACGTCGAGCCGGACGCGTTCGCCCGAGGCCTGGAGCCGGGTGCCGCCCGGCACCTCGTCGAGGTCGATCTGCACCGCCTTGGTCCGACCGCGCGCCGGCCCCCGGCCGAGGGTGCCGGGCAGGGTCGCGCTGCCGCCGAGGACGCCGATAGCGTCGTACCCGATCTCCTCGCCGGTCGAGCGGTCGAGCAGCCAGAGGCTGTGCACGGCGGCGTAGTCGAGGTCGGAGAGCACCAGCGAGACGACGTGGGTGGGCGTGGTCACGGCCCAGTACTCCCAGCGCTTGTTGCGCCCGCGCCCGACCCGGCCCCTGCCGATCCCGTCGGTGGTGACCAGCGGCGTCCGGGTCCAGCCCACGGCGGCCGGGTTGAGCCGGCCGTCCGGCCGGGTCAGCGGGACCGGCGCGGTGAGCTCGCGCTCGTGCACCGCCACCGGCCGCGCCCGGCC
>NZ_DAOMFK010000171.1:0-6903 GCF_035429765.1 Nocardioides sp.
CGCCCTCGCCTCGCTGCTGTGCGCCGTGGCCTCCCAGGTCCCCCTGTTCATGGCGGGCCGGGCGGCGCAGGGGATCGCCAACGCGTTCACCACGCCCATCCTGCTCGCGGCGCTGTCGGACCTGACCCCGGCCGCGCACCTCGGTCGCGTGCTCGGCCGGTTCGGCAGCATGCAGGCGGCGGGGCTCACCTTCGCGCCGGTCATCGGCGGCCTGGCGGCGGCGGTGGACTGGCGGTGGGCCTTCTGGATCACCATGGTCACCGCGCTGGCGCTGGCCACCCGGCCTCCGCACGACGCGCCGAGGGCGGCCGCCGCCCCGGTCGCGTGGCGCTCGCTGCTCAACCCGCGGCTCGGCTTCGCCTGCGTGATCGCCGCTCTGGCGTACCTCACCACGATCGGTATCACCACCCTCAGCGCCTTGCTGGCCGGCGACCGGTTCGGGCTCCCGCCCGGAGGCCGGGGCGCGGTGGTGGCGGTGTTCGGGGTGACCGGGCTGCTCGCGGGCGGCTCCGCCGGTCGGCTGCTGGACCGGCTGGGGGCACGTCGCTTCGGCCTGATCGCGTACGTCGCGCTGGCCTCGGCCGCGGTGCTGGCCGGCCTGTCGCCGGCGCTGGTGGTGCTGGTCGTCGCCCTGGCCCTCGGCGGGATCGCCGGCCTCGCCTCGCGGGTGACGGTCAACTCGCTGGCCGTGCTCAGCACCCCGGGCAACCGCAGCGGCGCCGCCTCGGTGATGCTCGCCTGCCAGTTCCTCGGCGGAGCGTTGGCCCCGGCGATCCTGATCCCGGTCTACCGGCACGACCACACCCTCGGCCTGGTCGCGGCGGCCGTCTCCTGCCTGCTCGCCGCGGTGGTGCTGCTGCTCGCCCCCGGCCGGTGGGTGGGCGAGCGCTCCCCCTGAGGGCGAGCCGCTGCCGCGAGGGTGGTTGCCCACAGATCCGCGGACGGGGGTGGTTGTCCACAGATCCGCGGAGGGGGGTGGAAGGGCCGTTCCGACAAGGCTTGGGTGGGCACATGCCCCAGCCACGCGGACGCGCCACTGCCCACCGAAGCCGGACAGGTGGCCGGCTCCCTCGGGACGCCCGCGACCTGGAGTCGATGAGGCCCTGGCTGGCCGCCCTCCAGCAGGCCGACGCCGCCGAGGCGCGGGGGGACGCCGCCGGCGCCCTGCGCGTCATCACCGCCCGCTTCGCCGGTCCCGACGGGGCGCCGTTCTGGCGTCCCGAGCGGGTGCGGCGACTGCGGCAGCTCACCCGGTTCGGCCCCCTCCTTCCCCGGTGGGCGACCTCACGGTGGATCCAGGCCCAGGCGCTGACCTGGCTGGACGCCAGCAGCAAGCGACGCGCGCACCGGGCGCTGGAGACGGCCGTGGCCACCAGGGGTGGACCCGGCACCTTGCGCGGCGTGGACGAGGCGGATGCGACCTGCCGGGTGATGGACCGGGACTGGGTGTACCGGCAGGTCTACCTCTACGAGCTGGGCGGGTTGGCCCACTTCGTCGCCAGGGTCGCGGGGCCAGACCTGCTGGCCGGCGCGGACCGCATCCAGGGGTGGACGCGTGCGCCGCTGGGAGGCCTCCGCCTGCTCTCGGAAGGGGAGCGGACGATCGTGTGGGAGCGGCTCGACGGTGGTGAGCCGGTCGAGACCGCGAACCTCGGTGCCGCGCTGCTGCTCACGCCCGGCGAGTGCGTCCTCGGCAGGCTGGTGCCGACCGACGACGGCCCGCTGTTCGAGACCGCGCCGCTGCGGGTCCCCGAGACCGTCGCCGCCGGTGTCGCCGAGGACCCGGCGTCGTGGCTGGACGCGCTCGGTCACGCCTGCCGCGCGCCGGACGCCCTGCCCGGGGCGCTCACGGTCGTCGGCGAGGCGGCCCTGCTGACCGACGTACCTCAGCCGGTGTGGGATGCCTGGTCCCTGCCGGGGGAGCCCGCCGCTCTGGTGCGCAGCGTGCTGGCCGGTGCGCTGACCGACGGCGAGGTCGCCGGGACCCTGCCGTGGCTGTCCGCTGCGTTCCTGGAGCCCGGCACGGTCGAGGAGCTCACCCGCTCCTGCCGGCAGGAGGAGGCGGCCGGGGTGCGGTGTCTTGCCGGGCGTCTGGCGGGGCCGGCGGGCGAGGTGGCCCGGCTGGTGGCGGAGGCGCTGGAGGGCACCGGGAAGGACGTGGCCTAGGAGTGACGGTGGGAGTCGGCCTGGCGGCGCTGGTGCGGGTGAGCCCCTCGCGCAGCCCGCCGAGCGCCGGGTCTAGCGTGCCAAGCATGGACCTCACCCAGGTGACCGACGCGACCAGGGAAGCGCTGGACATGCTGCGGGACACCAGCAACCTGCACTGGTACGTCGTGACGTTCCTCGGGATCGTCATGTACGTCTACGCCAACGAGGTCGAGCGCCGACGATGGGACATCATCGCGGCCGGCCTGGCGTTCTTCCTGATGGACGTGTTCAACGAGCTGGTCAACTCCGCCTGGCTGCACGCCACCGGGGTGTCAGCGCTGTGGACGATCAACGGCGACACGGCGTACCTCATCCTGGTCGGCTGGACCATCGAGATCGTCTTCCTGTTCTTGATCTCGGGGATCGAGTTCGTGAAGTTCCTGCCCCAGGACAAGCACATGAGGATCCTCGGCATCCCGAACCGCTGGGTGTTCATCACGTTCTGGTCGGTCTTCGCCGTCGTGGTGGAGGAGCTGCTGCACGCCGCCGGGCTGCTGCAGTGGCACTGGGCCTTCTGGAACGCCTCGTTCCCGCTGCTGATCGTGATCTTCGGCTACGGCACGTTCTTCGCGATCGCCGCCTACGTCTTCGACCTCGACAGCGACAAGAAGCGGTTCACGATCGTGGGGGCGATGGCGGGCGTGAACGCGGTCCTGGCAGTGGCGCTGGGGGTGGCCGGCTGGCTGTAGGCCGGTGGTCGGGTCGGCGTCAGGGGCGGCGGAGGGCGTCACGGGCGAGAGCCCGGAGGGGGGCGGGGTACGGCTGCAACCCCCTACAGGTGACGGATTCCCCGCCCGGGGAATCCGAGAAGGGGGCGGCGGCCTCAGCCCACGCGGGCGAACAGGATCCGCCACGCCTCGGGCCCGCGCTCGAGGTACTCGGTGGTGAAGCGGCCTGGGAAGCGCTGGGCCGCCTGGTCGAGCAGCGGCAGGGGGTCGTGCGGGGCGACGAGCACCAGGCCGCGGCCAAGGGGGACGGAGTCCAGCGCCCCGAAGATCGTGGCGTGCCGGATGGCGTGCGGGATGGCTCGGGCGTCGAGCTCGGGGTGCTCGGCGGCATCGTGCTCGCCGCAACCGCACGAGTGGTGCCCCGTCTCGGCCTGCGGCTCCTCGTGCCCGCCCAGCAGCTCGTGCATCCCCTCCAGCAGGGCGGCCAGGGAGACCCCGGGGCTGGCCGCCAGCAGCGGGAGCACCTGCTCGTTCTCCTTCGCCAGGTGGCTCTCGAAGACGGCAGTCAGCGCCCGAGCCGCGGCGGCGGCCCGCACCGGGTCGGTCGCGGCAGCGAGCTCGCCGGCCAGCGCGGTGATCGCGCGGTGCTCGGCCAGCATGCCGTCGATCAGCATCCGGCCCGCGAGGGTGCGGTGCGCCGCGGGGTACATCGCCTGCTCCTCGGCGAGCGCGTGCGGGACCAGCTCCCGCTCCACCCACGCCACCAGGTCGGCGGCGGCCGACCGTGAAGCGGCGGCGTCCGACCTGCCGGCGGCCGCCAGCAGCGCCTCGGTGCGGGCGGCGAGCGCCCCGGACAGCTCCGCGTGGTGCTGCACCACCGCGTCCGCGGCCTGGCTGTCGGCCTCGGACGTGGCGATCACGACTTCGCTCATTGCTGCATCTCTCCCATCGAGTCCGGCGTCCCGCGGGCTCCGGCGGCCGCGGCATGGTGTGCGCCTGATGAATTTACTACACTGTATCCCGTGAAAAATAATCCGGGAGCTCCGGGCGGCCGTCGGCTTCAGCCGGGCCCGCGGCCGCGGGTCGCCTCGCCGGGCGTGCCACTGACCGCGTCCCGCCGCGCGATCCTGGCGCTTCTCCAGGAGCAGACGGAGCCCACCGGGCTGGCCTCGCTGGTGGCCACCTCCGGGCTCCACCCCAACACCGTGCGCGAGCACCTCGACCAGCTGGTGGCCGCCGGACTGGCCACCCGGCACGCGGCCGCTCCGAGCGGGCGGGGACGCCCGGCCTGGCTGTACGCCGTGGCCGAGGAGCACTCGGAGTACGCCGGGCTGGCGGCCGCTCTCGCCGCCTCCATCCACCGCACCAGCGCGGACCCCTGGGGCGACGCGGTTGCCGCGGGGACCGCGTGGGGCGCCGAGCTGGCGCAGGAGCGGGGCGCCACCCCCGGGTCCACCGCCACGCAGGCAAGGCGCGAGGTGGTCACGCTGCTGGACGACCTCGGCTTCGCCCCCGAGACCGGGGCCCGCGCGTCCGTCGTCCGGCTCACCCGCTGCCCGCTGCTGGCCGCTGCCAGGAAGTACCCCGACGTCGTCTGCGGCGTCCACCTCGGCATCGTGCGCGGGGCGCTCGAGGAGTACGGCGGCGAGCCGTACCGCACCGCGCTGCACGCCTTCGCCGAGCCCGGTGCCTGCCTGCTCCGGCTGCGCACCGAGGTGGAGGAGCCGTGACCGGGACCGCCACCCTCGCGCCGGACCGGCTCTCCACGTCTGGGCGCACTCCGCGGCGCACGCTCCGTGTGGTCCTGGTGCTGCCCGCGGGCGTGGCCCTGCTCGCCGGTCTGGATGCCGCGCTGCTGCTGCTCGACCTGCCCGCGCCGCTGTCGACCGCCCGGCTGCCCGAGGTGCACGGCGTGCTGCTGGTCCTCGGGTTCGTGGGCACGCTGGTCAGCCTGGAACGTGCCGTGGCGCTGGGCCGTCCGCTCGGGTTCGCCGCGCCGGCGCTGCTCGGGCTGGCCGGGATGCTGCTCGTCTCCCCGGCGCCGCTGGTGCTCGCCCGGAGCGTGCTGGTGGCGGGCACGGCTGCGCTGGTGCTGCTCTACCTCCCGCTGTGGTGCCGCCAGCGCGACGAGGCCGTGCTGGTGCAGGCGCTGGGTGCCGTGCTGGCACTGGGCGCGGCGGTGCTGTGGCTGGGCTCGGTGCCGGTGCCGACGCTGCTGCCCTGGCTGGTCGGTTTCGTGGTGCTCACCGTCGGGGGCGAGCGGCTCGAGCTCGCGCGCCTGGCGATGGGCCCTGACGCCGGGACCCGCCTGGTCGCCCTGGCGCTCGCGTTCGTCGCGGGCGTACTGCTGGCCCTGCTCCGACCGGGGGCCGGCTACCCACTCCTGGGTGCTGCGCTGCTCGCGCTGGTCGCCTGGCTCGTGGTGCACGACGTCGCCCGGCGCACGGTCACGACGACCGGCCTGCCCCGCTACATGGCCGGCTGCATGCTCGCCGGCTACGGCTGGCTGCTGGTCGCCGCCGGCGCGTGGCTGGTCGCCGGCCGCGCGGCCGACGGAGCGGCGTACGACCTGGTCGTGCACGCGGTCTTCCTCGGCTTCACCCTGTCGATGGTGCTGGCCCACGCCCCGGTGATCCTGCCAGCGGTGCTCGGCCGACCGCTGCCGTACACCCCGGCGCTGGTCGTTCCGGCCGTGCTGCTGCACGCCTCGCTCGCGCTGCGACTCTGGGTCGGTGACGGGCTGGGTCACGAGGTCGCCTGGCGCATCGGTGGCCTGCTCAACGTCGTCGCCCTGCTGGCCTTCGTGGCCGTGGTGCTCTGGTCGGTGCTGCGGCGGGGCCGGTCCTCGTGAGCGGCCGCAGCGGCGTACGCCGCGGGATGTGGCCGGCGCGGGACCTGCCCGTGGTGGTCTGGCTGCTCGCCGCACTCGTGGTGGGTCTGGTCCACCCGTTCGTCCCCGCCCCGCGCTGGCTGATGATCCACCTGCTGCTGCTCGGCGCGGTGACCAACGCGATCGTGGTGTGGAGCCGCTACTTCACCGACGCGGTGCTGCACGCCCGGCCGGCCCCCGACGACCGGCAGGTGCAGACCCGACGTCTGGGGGTCCTCAACGCCGGCGTCCTGGCGGTGGTGGTCGGAGTGCCGGGCGGGTGGTGGCCGGTCACTCTGGTCGGTGCCGTGCTCGTCGTCGCCGCGGTCGGGTGGCACGCGCTTGCGTTGGTCGCCCAGCTCCGCCTGGCGCTCCCGGCGCGCTTCGGGAGCACGGTGCGCTACTACGTGGCCGCGTCCGGCTGCCTGGTCGTCGGGGCGGGGCTGGGGGCGACCCTGGCCCGTGGCCTGGGAGACCCCTGGGACGAGCGGCTGGTGCTGGCCCACGCGGCGCTGAACGTGCTCGGCTGGATGGGGCTGACCGTGGTCGGCACCCTGCTGACGCTGTGGCCGACCATGCTGCGCACCCGGATCGCCGAGGGGGCCGAGCCGGCGGTCGGCCGGGCGCTGCCCGTGCTGGTGACCGCGGTAGGGGTGGTCGCGGCCGGCGCCGCCGGCGGAATCCGTCCTGCGGCGGTCGCCGGTCTGCTGCTGTACCTGGTCGGCCTCGGGCTGGTCGCCCCCTCTTTCGTGGCGGCGGCCCGCACCAAGCCGCCCGCGGACTTCCCGACCTGGTCGGTGGCGGCCGGCCTGGCCTGGCTGGTGGGGTGCGTGGGCTGGCTCGCCCTGGGGCTCGCGACGGCCGCGTCGTGGGCCGAGGCGGACGACACCTTCGACCGGGTCACCCCCTTCCTGGCCGCCGGGTTCGGCGCCCAGGTGCTGCTCGGGGCGCTGTCCTACCTCGTCCCGGTGGTCCTCGGCGGCGGCCCCACGCCGGTCCGGGCGGCGACCGCCGTCTTGGACCGCGGGGGTGCCCTCCGGGTGGCGCTGGTCAACGCCGGGCTGGTGGTCTGCGCGCTGCCCGCTCCACCGCTGGTCCGCGTGCTCGCCTCCGCGCTGGCGCTCGCCGGGCTGGCCGCGTTCCTGCCGCTGCTCGTGC
>NZ_DAOMFK010000172.1:0-6833 GCF_035429765.1 Nocardioides sp.
CGGGGCGGGTCCGGAGTCGGCCGCCGGGGCGCCCTCGGCTGCGGCGTACGCGGGCGAGTCCCCCTTGCCGAGCGGCCCGCCCGCAATCGCCGGGGCCTGGTTCGCCGAGCTTCCCGTCGACCAGGTCCAGCCGAACGAGCGCCAGCCGCGCCAGGTCTTCGACGAGGAGGCGATGGCCGAGCTGGTCTTCTCGATCCGCGAGATCGGCCTGCTGCAGCCGGTGGTCGTGCGCCGGGTCGGGGAGGACCGCTACGAGCTGGTGATGGGGGAACGCCGCTGGCGGGCCACCCAGGCCGCCGGGCTGGAGACCATCCCGGCGATCATCCGGGAGACCGAGGACACCGCGATGCTCCGCGATGCCCTCCTGGAGAACCTGCACCGCTCCCAGCTCAACCCGCTGGAGGAGGCCGCGGCGTACGCCCAGCTGCTCGAGGACTTCTCCTGCACCCACGAGGAGCTGGCGAACCGGATCGGCCGCTCGCGACCCCAGATCAGCAACACCCTGCGGCTGCTCAAGCTCTCCCCCGCCGTCCAGCGCCGCGTCGCCGCCGGTGTGCTCTCCGCGGGCCACGCCCGGGCCCTGCTCGGGGTGGAGGACCCGGCGCTGCAGGACCGGCTGGCCCAACGGGTGGTCGCCGAGGGGATCAGCGTGCGCGGCCTGGAGGAGATCGTCGCCCTGGGCGCCCAGCCCGAGCGGCCCGCGCGCCAGAGCCGCCGCCGGCCCACGGCCCCCGGCCTGGCCGAGCTGGCCGACCGGCTCTCCGACCGGCTCGAGACCCGGGTGAAGATCGACCTGGGGCGGGCCAAGGGCAAGATCACCGTCGAGTTCGCCACCCTCGAGGACCTGCAGCGGATCGTGGACATCATGGACCCCAGCAAGGCTGGATTAAGCGATCCATCCATCTAGCCATAAGTCGACATATGGTTTTATTGTCCGAATCCTGCTGACGCCGGGCCGGCGGAGGCATTCAAGCCGGGCGCGGACCCGGGTGTCGATGGGACCGAAACGACACGTCCTGGGCCGGAATCTCTGTCGTTTGGGTCCACACCGCAAGGAAACGCCGGGTCGCCGGGACGGCTCAGGGGGCGGGCACGCCCCGCCGTCTGCTTCGCGCGATCCGCTCCTCGGCGTCCAGCACGGCCGCCTCGGCGAGCGTGGGGGCGCCGCCCCCGAGGCTGGCGGGGACCCACCAGGAGCCGGGCGGCTGCTCGTCGGCCGGGTAGGCGAGCACGGACTCCCGCAGCAGGCCGCTCATCACGGCGTGCAGCTCGGCGGTCTCCGCGACGGGGTCGGCGCCGGTGGGGTACAGGGGTGTGCCGACCCGCAGGGTGATGGTCCGGCCCCGCGAGAAGTCACGGGGATGGTCCTTGGTCATCATCAGCTGGGTGCCCCACAGGATCACCGGGACCAGCGGCACCCTCGCCTCAGCGGCGATCCGCACCGCCCCGGTCTTGAACCCCTTGAGCTCCATCGCCCGTGAGATCGTCGCCTCCGGGAAGATGCCCACCGCCTCGCCCGAGCGCAGGTAGCCCACCGCGGCCCGGTAGGAGTCGATCCCCTCGCCGCGGTCGACCGCGATGTGGTGCATGGAGCGCATCACCGGTCCCCCCACCGGGTGGGCGAAGATCTCCTGCTTGGCCATGAACCGGACCAGGCGTCTGGAGGGATGCGCCGCGAGGCCGGCGTAGATGAAGTCCAGGTGCGAGACGTGGTTGCAGGCCAGCAGTACGCCGCCGTGCCGGGGCACGTGCTCGGTCCCGGTGAGCACATGGGTCTGGCCGAGGACCCGGAAGGCCAGCTTGGCGGTCTGGATGATGGCCGGGTAGGTGCGGTCACGCATGCGGGCCTCCCGTGGGGACGCGGCGGGACCGGGCGACCGAGACCAGCGAGGCGCAGACCGCGCCCAGCTCCAGCCCGGCGGCCTGGATGGACAGGGGCACCGTGGAGGTCTCGGTGAACCCCGGAGCGACGTTGACCTCCAGGAACCACACGGTCCCGTCGGGGTCGACGATCAGGTCCGAGCGGGACACGTCGCGCAGGCCGAGCGCCTGGTGCGCGGTGAGCGCCACCCGGGCCACCTCCTCGGCCAGGACGGTCTCCAGCGGCGCGGGCACCACGAACTCGGTGGCACCGGCGGTGTACCGCGCGGTGTAGTCGTAGACGCCGCCGTCGGGTGAGATCGCCACGGCGGGCAGGGCCCGCGGGCCGGTGCCGTCGTCGAGGACGGGGACGGCCACCTCGGTGCCGGTCACGAACCGCTCCAGCAGCGCGACGTCCCCGTAGGCGAACGCGTTGACCATGGCCGCAGGGAGCTCGCCGGCGTCGTGGACGACCGTGCAGCCGAGCGCCGAGCCGCTCTTGGCCGGCTTCACCATCATCGGCAGCCCCAGCCTGCGTACCAGGGCGGCCATCACCTGGGCCGCGCCGAGCTCGCGGAAGGTCTCGTGCGGCAGGCACACCGAGGGGGGCGTCGACAGTCCCGCCCGCGTGACCATGGCCTTGGCGACGGGCTTGTCGAAGGCGGCCCGGCACGCCGCCGGGGGCGCTCCCACGTAGGGCAGGTCCAGCAGCTCGAGCACCTCCCGGATCGATCCGTCCTCGCCGGTGTCGCCGTGGAGCATCGGGACCACGCAGCCGGGCGGCTCCTCGCGCAGCATGGCGAAGAGCTGGGCGTCCACGTCGCGCTCGACCACCTCGACCCCCACGCCGCGGAGCGCCTCGGCCACCCGGCGACCGGACCGGAGGGACACGTCGCGCTCGTGGGAGAGCCCCCCGGCCAGGACCAGCACTGTCTGCTCGGACACGTCCATCCCCTCGTTCAGCTCAGGTCGGTGCTCGGGCCGTCGTAGCCACTGCGCGGGCCGGCGGCGACACCGGGGGCGGTCGCCCCGAAGGTGGCCCGCAGCTCCATCTCGGCCTCCAGGACGCCGGCGAGCCGGCGTACCCCCTCGCGGATGCGCTCCGGGGTGGGGTAGCAGAAGGACAGCCGCAGGCAGCTGGAGCCGAAGCCGTCGGCGTAGAAGGCGGTGCCCGGGACGTAGGCGACCCGAGCCGTCACCGCCCGCGGCAGCATCGCCTTGGCGTCGATCCCCGGTGGCAGGGTGAGCCACACGAAGAAGCCGCCGTGCGGCACGTTCCAGCTGCACGACGGTGGCAGGAAGTCGTGCAGCGCGGCGATCATCGCGTCCCGACGCTCGCGGTACATCTCCCGCATCTGCTTGATCTGCCCCTGCCAGTCGTGCTCGGAGAGGTACGCCGAGACCGCGAACTGGGAGAAGGACGGCGCGCACAGCGTCGCCGACTCCTGGGCCAGCACCAGCTTCTCCCGCACCGCGTGCGGCGCCAGCGCCCAGCCCACCCGCATCCCCGGGGAGAACGTCTTGGAGAACGAGCCCAGGTAGACCACTCCCTCGGTCTCGTCGGCCCGCAGCGCCCGCATCGGCTCGGCGTCGAAGCCGAGCAGCCCGTACGGGTTGTCCTCGAGCACCAGCACGTCCTCGGCGCGGCAGATCTCGAGCACCTCGGCCCGGCGGGCCGCGGACAGGGTGACGCCGGCGGGGTTGTGGAAGTTGGGGATCGTGTAGAGGAACTTGATCCGCCGCCCCGCCGCGCGCACCGAGGCGATCGCCGCCCGGAGCGCGGCCGGCACCAGCCCGTCGGCGTCCATCTCCACGTGGACGACGTCGCACTGGAAGGACTTGAACACCCCCAGCGCCCCGACGTACGACGGCGCCTCGCACAGCACCACGTCCCCGGGGTCGCAGAACACCCGGGTGACCAGGTCGACGGCCTGCTGGGACCCCACGGTGACCACGACGTCGTCGGGATGGCCGTCGATGCCCTCCAGCCGCATCACCTCGCAGATCTGCTCGCGCAGCCGGGGGTGGCCCTGGCCGGAGCCGTACTGCAGGGCCTCCGCCCCGTGGTCGGCGACCACCCCGGCCACGGCGCGACCCACCACGTCCAGGGGCAGCCCCGAGATGTTGGGCATCCCACCGGCCAGGGAGACGACCTCGGGCCGTGAGGCCACCGCGAACAGCGCCCGGATCTCCGAGGCGGTCATTCCGGCCGTGCGCGCGGCGTACCGGTCGACGTAGGAGTCCAGCCGCGTGCTCGCCGGAGGGCCGGAGCGGGGCGCGGGGGTGGCTTCCATGGTCCGTCTAGCATGAAGGATGGCGGCAGGCTGCGCAGCACCGGGTCGCGGTTGCCGACCAGGTCCGAGCCCAGGAGAGGCGTGGCGGAGGAGGAGCCGGTGGCGCGGAAGATCGTCCGACTGACCCTGGACCACCTGGCCGACCTGCCCGGTCCCTGTCGGGACTGCCTGTTCTGGGAGATGGATCCGGTACGCCGGGACCTGGTCGGGTCGGGCGAGGCGTCCGAGGAGAAGGAGGCCTGGGTCTCCCAGGTGCTGCGCGAGTGGGGCTCGTGCGGGCGGGTCGCGCTCGTAGACGGGGTCCCGGTCGGCCACGCGATCTACGCACCGGCGTCGATGGTGCCCGGGGCCGCGGGGTTCCCCAGCGCGCCGGTCTCACCCGACGCGGTGCTGCTGACCACCGTGTACGTCGCTCCGGAGGCCCGCGGTGGCGGGATCGGCCGGATGCTCGTGCAGGGGGTCGCCAAGGACCTGATCCAGCGCACCACGATCCGCGCCGTCGAGGCGTTCGGTGACCGCGCCGGTCGACCGGGCTGCGTGCTGCCGGCCGACTTCCTCGGCAGCGTGGGGTTCAAGACCCAGCGCGCCCACCCGACCACGCCGCGGATGCGGATGGAGCTGCGCTCGGCGCTGACCTGGCGCGAGGAGGTGGAGCAGGCGCTGGAGCGGCTGGTGGGTGTGGTCCGGCCCGCTCCCGCGCCGGCGCCGGAGACCCCCCTGCCGAACGACGCCACCCCGTGAGGGAGCGGCGTCGCGCGTGGTGCCAGGGCCGTGCGGTCTCGGCGGTGGCTCAGCCCAGGAAGGGCTCGAGCTCCTTGAGGATCGCGGCCTTCGGGCGGGCCCCGACGATGGACTTGGCGACCTCGCCACCGACGTACACGTTGATCGTGGGGATGCCCGTCACCCGGTAGGTCGACGGCGTGACCGGGTTCTCGTCGACGTTCATCTTGTAGAACCCCATCTTGTCGGAGTTCGTGGCCGCGATCTCGTCGAGGATGGGCGACACCTGGCGGCACGGCCCGCACCACTCGGCCCAGAAGTCCACCAGCGTGGGCTTGTCGGACTTCAGGACCCGACTCTCGAACTCGGCGTCGGTCACGGCGGGCATGGTGGACACGTGCTGCCCCTTTCGGTGTGGCGGTCGGTGGATGCGGTGGCCTGCACCGCGGGTCGGGCCCGGGCTCGGCGCCCGGACGACTGAGTCAACACCATGGGAGTGACGATTGTTCCGAGGCTCCGAGCGTGGCGCGCCTCGGGCTCAGCGGCTCGCGGCGACCCCGGCGGTGGTGTCCTCCGCCGAACCTGCGGTGGAGGCGGCGTGGTCGAGGGCAGCCACGTAGCGCTCTGCGTCCAGGGCCGCCGCGCAGCCGGTGCCGGCCGCGGTGACGGCCTGCCGGTAGTGGTGGTCGACCAGGTCCCCGCACGCGAACACGCCGGGCAGGTTGGTGGCCGTCGAGGGGTGGTGGACCAGCACGTAGCCGTTCTCGTCCAGCGCCACCTGGCCGCCGAGGAGCTCCGAGCGCGGGTCGTGGCCGATCGCGATGAACAGCCCGGTGACCGCGAGCGGGCGCTCCTCGCCGGTCACGGTGTCTCGCAGCGTGACCGACTCCAGCCTGTCGTCGCCGTTGATCGCGACCACCTCGGAGTTCCACACCGGCTCGAGCTTGGGATCGGCCAGGGCGCGCTCCTGCATGATCTTGGAGGCGCGGAGCTGGTCGCGCCGGTGGATCAGGTAGACCTTCGAGCCGAACCGGGTCAAGAAGGTGGCCTCCTCGAGCGCGGAGTCCCCCCCGCCGACGACGGCGATCACCTGGTCGCGGAAGAAGAACCCGTCGCAGGTCGCGCACCACGAGACCCCGCGCCCCGACAGCTCCTCCTCGCGGGGGAGCCCCAGCTTGCGGTAGCCCGAGCCGGTGGCCAGGATCACCGCGCGGGCGCGGTAGGTGTCGGTCGCCGTGCGGACGACCTTGACGTCGCCGGTGAGGTCGACCTCGACGACGTCGTCGGGGACCAGCTCGGCGCCGAAGCGCTCCGCCTGGGCCCGCATCTCCTCCATCAGCGCCGGGCCCATGATGCCCTCGCGGAACCCGGGATAGTTCTCCACCTCGGTGGTGTTCATCAGGGCGCCGCCGGCGGTGACCGAGCCCTCGAAGACGAGGGGCGCCAGCGCGGCCCGTGCGGTGTACAGCGCGGCGGTGTAGCCGGAGGGCCCCGACCCGATGACGATCACGTTCCGGACGTCGGACTGCTCACTCATAGACGCTTTCTCATCTCTCGGAGGCGGGCTCGGTCAGGTCCAACCGATCGTAGGCGAGCCACATTCCCGCCCGCCGGTCAGGGCAGCGGCACCACCACGGTGCGCACCGGGCCGCTCACCCCGCACAGGTACAGCTCGACCTGCTGCTGCTGCCCCTCCGGAGCGCGGTAGACCAGGGCGCCCAGCCTGCCGTCGTACTCGACGGCCACCTGCTCGCCGTCCCCCCACTCGGCGGAGCCCGCGCACTCGAGGGAGGGGGACGCCGACTCACCGGCGAGGGCCGCCACCGCGGGGGAGAGCCGCAGCACCAGCCGCCGCAGCCGCGGGTCCGCGGTCCCGGGGGAGACGGAGGCGGCGGGGGTCGGTGCGGTCGAGGTGTCCTTCGCGCCGCCACCACCGGCGGGCCGGGGGCTGGGCGCCTC
>NZ_DAOMFK010000173.1:0-6823 GCF_035429765.1 Nocardioides sp.
GCGCGCCGCGACCCGCGGCGCACTCGACCTCACCGGCCCCTCGGCGCTGCGGCCGTTCCTGGTCGCGGGGCTGGTCGAGGCGGGCCGCACCGTGCTCGCCGTCACCGCCACCACCCGCGAGGCCGAGGCCCTCGTCGAGGACCTCGCCGACCTGCTCGACCCCGACACGGTCGCCTACTACCCCAGCTGGGAGACCCTGCCGCACGAGCGGCTCAGCCCCCGCAGCGACACGGTGGGGCGGCGGCTGGCCGTGCTGCGCAGGCTCCGCCACCCCGAGGACGGCCCGGGTCCGCTCCGGGTGGTCGTCTCCCCGGTCCGCTCGATCCTGCAGCCGCAGGTCGGCGGCCTCGGTGACCTGGCCCCGGTCGCGCTGGAGCCCGGGGACGCCGCGCCCCTGGACGAGCTGGTGCGGCGGCTGGCCGACGCGGCGTACTCCCGGGTGGACCTGGTCGAGAAGCGGGGCGAGTTCGCGGTCCGCGGCGGCATCGTCGACGTCTTCCCGCCCACCGAGGAGCACCCCCTCCGCGTGGAGCTCTGGGGGGACGAGGTCGAGGAGATCCGCAGCTTCGCCGTCGCCGACCAGCGCACCCTGGCGCCGGTCGACCGGCTGTGGGCGCCGCCCTGCAGGGAGCTGCTGCTCACCGAGGAGGTACGCCGACGGGCGGCCGAGCTCGGCCGCAGCCATCCCCAGCTCCTGGAGCTCACCGACAAGATCGCGGCCGGGATCGCGGTGGAGGGGATGGAGTCCCTCGCCCCCGCCCTGGTCGACGACATGGAGCTCCTGGTCGACGTGCTTCCCCCGGAGACCCACGTCCTGGTGCTGGACCCCGAGCGGGTGCGCACCCGGGCGCACGACCTCGTCGCGACCAGCCAGGAGTTCCTCGGAGCCAGCTGGGCGGCGGCCGCCGGTGGCGGCCAGGCGCCGATCGACCTGGGCGCGGCGTCGTACCGCGCGCTGGGCGAGGTCCGCGAGCACGCCCTCGGGCTGGGGCAGCCGTGGTGGACGATGAGCCCCTTCGGTCTCGGTGCGGAGGAGGACGGCGGGGTGGTGCTCGCCGCCCGACCGGCCGAGGAGTACCACGGTGACCTCGAGCGCGCCGTCGCCGACGTCCGCGACTGGCTCGCCGAGCACTACCGCGTGGTTATCGTGCAGCCCGGGCCCGGGCTCGCCGAGCGCACCGTCGAGGTGCTGGGGGAGCACGACCTGCCCGCCCGTCTCGTGGCTGCGGACGCCTCTGCGCAGGCGCTGGCCGGCGACGTGGTCACCGTGGCGACCGGCTCGCTCTCGCACGGCTTCGTCGACGACGGCCATCGGCTCGCGGTGCTCACCGGGGACGACCTGACCGGGCAGCGCTCCTCGACGCGCGACATGCGCGCGATGCCGGCACGGCGCAAGCGCCAGATCGACCCGCTCGAGCTGACCACCGGGGACTACGTCGTCCACGAGCAGCACGGCGTGGGGCGCTTCGTGGAGATGCGGCAGCGGGAGGTGGCCGGCGCCACCCGCGAGTACCTCGTGCTGGAGTACGGCGCGGCCAAGCGGGGTGGTCCGCCGGACCGGCTGTTCGTCCCGGCCGACGCCCTGGACCAGGTGACCCGGTACGTCGGGGGCGAGCAGCCGACGCTGGACCGGCTCGGCGGGGCGGACTGGGCCCGGCGCAAGGGCCGGGCGCGCAAGGCGGTCCGCGAGATCGCCGCCGAGCTGATCAAGCTGTACGCCGCCCGGCAGGCCACCCAGGGCTACGCGTTCGGCCCGGACACGCCGTGGCAGCGGGAGCTGGAGGACGCCTTCCCCTTCACCGAGACCCCCGACCAGCTGAGCACGGTGGACGAGGTCAAGGCCGACATGCGGCGCAGCGTGCCGATGGACCGGCTGGTCTGCGGCGACGTGGGCTACGGCAAGACCGAGATCGCGGTCCGGGCGGCCTTCAAGGCGGTGCAGGACGGCAAGCAGGTGGCCGTCCTGGTGCCGACCACGCTGCTTGTCCAGCAGCACCACTCCACCTTCGCCGAGCGGATGAGCGCCTTCCCCGTCGTGCTCAAGGCGCTGTCGCGGTTCCAGACCGACGCGGAGGCGCGCGCGGTCGTCGACGGGCTCGCCGAGGGCTCGGTCGACATCGTGATCGGCACCCACCGGCTGCTCAACCCCGACATCCGGTTCAAGAACCTCGGGCTGATCGTCGTCGACGAGGAGCAGCGGTTCGGGGTGGAGCACAAGGAGCAGATGAAGCGGCTGCGCACCAGTGTCGACGTGCTGTCGATGTCCGCCACGCCCATCCCCCGCACCCTGGAGATGGCCATCACCGGCATCCGGGAGATGTCCACCATCACCACCCCGCCCGAGGAGCGGCACCCGGTGCTGACCTACGTCGGCGGCTACGAGGACCGCCAGGTGGTGGCCGCGGTCCGTCGGGAGCTGCTCCGTGACGGCCAGGTCTTCTACATCCACAACCGGGTGAGCTCGATCGAGAAGGCGGCCGCCCGGCTCCGGGAGCTGGTGCCCGAGGCGCGGGTCGCCGTCGGACACGGCCAGATGGGCGAGCAGCAGCTCGAGCAGGTCATGCTGGACTTCTGGGAGAAGCGGTTCGACGTCCTCGTCTGCACCACGATCGTCGAGTCGGGTCTGGACGTCTCGAACGCCAACACGATGGTCATCGAGCGCGCCGACATGCTGGGCCTCTCCCAGCTGCACCAGCTGCGGGGCCGGGTGGGCCGCTCGCGGGAGCGCGCCTACGCCTACTTCCTCTACCCGGCCGAGAAGCCGCTCACCGAGACCGCGCACGAGCGGCTGGCCACGCTGGCCCAGCACTCCGACCTCGGCGGTGGCATGGCGATCGCGATGAAGGACCTCGAGATCCGTGGCGCCGGCAACCTGCTGGGGGGCGAGCAGTCCGGGCACATCGCCGACGTGGGCTTCGACCTCTACGTGCGGCTGGTCGGTGAGGCCGTGCAGGAGTTCCGTGGGGACGCCGAGCCCGAGCTGGCCGAGGTGCGCATCGAGCTGCCGGTCGACGCGCACCTGCCTCACGACTACATCCCGTCCGAACGCCTGCGGCTGGAGATGTACAAACGGCTGGCCGAGGTGCGCTCGGACGAGGACGTCGACTCGTTGCGCGACGAGATGGTCGACCGCTACGGCACGCCCCCCGAGGAGGTCGCCTCGCTGCTGCTGGTGGCCCGGTTCCGTGCCCGCGCGCGCCGGGCGGGGGTCGGTGAGGTCACCATCGCCGGCAAGCACGTCCGCTTCGCCCCGGTGGACCTCCCGGAGTCGCGGGTGGTCCGGCTGCAGCGGCTCTACCCGCGGAGCATCGTGAAGGCACCGGTGCGCACGGTGCTGGTTCCGCGGCCGCAGACCGCCGTGGTCGGGGGTCGTCCGATCACTGGTGTGGTCCTGCTTGAATGGGCGCGGACGGTCCTCGACACCGTGGTCGACCCGCCTGCCCCTGCCCCGCAGCAGTCCGAGGAGAACCCGTGAGCACCCACCACCTGCGTCGCCTGGCCGCCCTGGCCGTGGCCGGCACCGTGCTGCTGTCCGGCTGCGGGAGCGCCCGTCCGGGGGTGGCCGCCCAGGTCGGGGACGACACGATCACGCTCAGCGACGTCGACGAGCAGAGCCAGCTCATCTGCCAGGCGGTCGAGAAGGACCTGCAGAGCCCGCTGCCGATGAGCCTGGCCCGCTACCAGATCCTCACCGGCCAGATCAGCCGGTCCATCGCCGACCAGGTGGCCGAGGAGTACGACGTCGAGCCCGACGCCGGCTACGACTCGGCACTCTCCGCCGCCCGCACCCAGGTGGCGGCGTACCCGGAGGAGACCCGGGAGACGTTGATCGAGGTCTCCACCAACCAGGTCTACGTGCAGTCGATCATGGAGGCAGCGGCCCGCAAGGCGCTCGCCGACGAGGGGACCGCCGACCCCACGGTCGACGAGGTGACCAAGCGCAGCCAGCAGCTCTTCAGCCAGTGGGCCGACACCCACACGGTGGAGATCGACCCGCGCTTCGGCTTCGACTTCGCCGACGGGACCTTCGCCCGGGTCGAGACCGGGGTGTCCCACGCGGTGAGCGACACCGCGACCGCCGGCCTGGAGCCCGAGCCCGACCCGGCGGTGACCGCGGAGCTGCCGGTGGCGCAGCGCTGCGGCTGACCGCGCCGGTCACGCCGTGATCGACCGGGCCACCGGGGCGCTGCTCCTGGAGTTCCTGGGGGTGATGCGGCGGCTGCGCGCCGAGTGCGCCTGGAAGGGCAGCCAGACCCACCGCACGCTGGTGCGCTACCTGCTCGAGGAAACCCACGAGACCGTGGACGCGATCGAGTCCGGCGACGCCGACCATCTCCGGGAGGAGCTCGGCGACCTGCTGCTCCAGGTGTGGTTCCACGCGGTCATCGCCGAGGAGGCCGGCGACTTCGCCCTCGACGACGTGGTCACCGGCATCGTGGACAAGCTGCGCCGGCGCAACCCGCACGTGTTCGGGGACGCGCAGGCCGGCGACCCCGCCGCGGTCACCGAGGTCTGGGAGTCGATCAAGGCCACCGAGAAGCCGCGCCGCTCGGTGACCGACGGGCTTCCCGCGTCGCTGCCGGCGCTGCTGTACGCCGACAAGGTGCTCGACCGGCTCGCCCGGGCCGGGACCCCGGTCACCCCCGACCCCGGCGGTGACCTGGGGGAGCGGTTGCTCGCGCTGGTCGTCGAGGCGCACGCCGTCGGCGTCGACCCCGAGCAGGCCCTGCGCACCGCCGTACTCCGCGTGCTGCCGGCGCCGGCCAGCGACCCGTCCGGTCCTGGCGGCTCGGGCTAGTCCAGCGGGCGCACGCGGGACACCGTGAAGCCGATCTCCTCGTCGACAGCGTTGGCCAGGGCGTCGACGTACACGCTGGTCGGGTAGTCCTGGCCGGCCGGCCAGAGCACCTCGACCCGGTCCGCCTCGGTGTTGTTGGCCGCGGCGATCACGTCGTCGAGGGTCTTGCGCTGGTACTCCGCCGTCACCGCGTCGCCCGGTCGGTGCCCGCGCCCGCGCTGGGCGTACACCGCCGAGACCACCCGGCCGTCGCGCACCGTGATCCGGATCGGCTGGCCGGCGTCGGGGCAGAAGCAGGAGATCACCAGGGTGTAGGCGTAGTCCTGGTGGGGGTAGGCCGGGTAGCTGCCCACGGTCGGCGTACCGCTGCCCGGGCCGCTTGGTGAGGCCGACCCCGTGGCCTCGCCGCTTTCCTGGGTCGTGCTGCCGCAGGCCGTGAGAGCGGCGAGCAGGACGGCCGTGACGGCGAGGACGTGAGGACGGCGCATGTCTCCTCGGACGGGTGGCGGGCCGGTGTGGTTCCCCGATTCTGCCTGGTGGTGGTCCGAGCCGAGTGACGGGGAGGAGCAACGGAGGTACGCCGCGCACCCGGGGCCCCGGCCGGAGCCGACGTGGCTAGGCTGGGAGCCGTCCCCCGGGCAGGTCCCTCGACAGCGGAGACAGGCCCGACCGCAGGCACGTCGCCCCACCCCTGAGGAGCACCACCGTGGCATCCATCGCAGCAGTCGGCGCCCGCGAGATCCTCGACTCGCGCGGCAACCCCACCGTCGAGGTCGAGATCGCCCTGGAGGACGGTGCGTTCGGTCGTGCCGCCGTGCCCAGCGGCGCCTCCACGGGCGCGTTCGAGGCGGTGGAGCTGCGCGACGGAGGCAAGAGGTACGCCGGCAAGGGCGTCCAGAAGGCCGTGGCCGCGGTGATGGACCAGATCGCGCCCGCGGTGGTCGGCCTGCCCGCCGACGACCAGCGGCTGGTCGACCAGCTGATGGTCCAGCTCGACGCCACCCCCAACAAGAGCTCCCTGGGGGCCAACGCGATCCTCGGAGTCTCCCTGGCGGTCGCCCGCGCGGCCGCGGACTCCGCTGGGCTGCCGCTCTACCGCTACCTCGGCGGCCCCAACGCGCACCTGCTGCCGGTCCCGATGATGAACATCCTCAACGGCGGCTCCCACGCCGACTCCAACGTCGACATCCAGGAGTTCATGATCGCGCCCATCGGCGCGGCGTCGTTCTCCGAGGCGCTCCGGATGGGTGCCGAGGTCTACCACGCGTTGAAGGCGGTGCTGAAGAAGAAGGGGCTGGCCACCGGCCTGGGCGACGAGGGGGGCTTCGCCCCGAGCCTGGACAGCAACCGCGCCGCCCTGGACCTGATCGCCGAAGCGGTCAAGGCTGCCGGCCTCAAGATCGGCAAGGACATCGCGCTCGCCCTCGACGTGGCTGCCTCGGAGTTCCACTCCCGTGGCAAGTACGCCTTCGAGGGCCAGAAGCGCTCCAGCGCCGAGATGACGGCCTACTACGCCGAGCTGGTCGCGGCGTACCCGATCGTCTCGATCGAGGACCCCCTCAACGAGGAGGACTGGAAGGGCTGGAAGACGATCACCGACGAGCTCGGCGAGAAGGTGCAGATCGTCGGCGACGACCTCTTCGTCACCAACGTCGAGCGGATCCAGCGCGGCATCACCGGCGGCCAGGCCAACGCGCTGCTGGTCAAGGTGAACCAGATCGGGTCGCTCACCGAGACGCTGGACTCGGTCGAGCTGGCGCACCGCAGCGGCTTCCGTTGCATGATGAGCCACCGGTCCGGCGAGACCGAGGACACCACGATCAGCGACCTCGCGGTCGCCACCAACTGCGGCCAGATCAAGACCGGTGCCCCGGCCCGGTCCGAGCGGGTGGCGAAGTACAACCAGCTGCTGCGGATCGAAGGCGAGCTCGGCGACGCCGCCCGGTACGCCGGGCGCGGGGCCTTCCCGCGCTACCAGGGCTGAGCCCCCGCCCGCGTCGCGGCCGGGTCGCTCCCGCGATCCGG
>NZ_DAOMFK010000174.1:0-3238 GCF_035429765.1 Nocardioides sp.
AGCCGCGCCGGGCTCACGCGGCCGGGCAGGCAGAATGGCCGGACACGCCCACGGGAAAGAGGGAACACATGAACGTCGCAGTCGTCGGAGGCCTGCTCGTCGGCCTCGTGGTGCTGCTCCTGGTGCTGCTGGTCGCGTTCGCCGCGATCGCGTTCAACAAGCTGCGCAGGAGCGACATCGCGGCCCAGGAGGCGCTGGGCGGCATCGACGTCCAGCTGACCCGCCGCGCCGACCTCATCCCGAACCTGGTCGAGACGGTGAAGGGGTACGCCGCGCACGAGAAGGGCGTCTTCGAGAGCGTGACCGCCGCGCGCACCCACCTCCAGCAGGCGGCGGGCAGCAGCGACGTCGCCGAGAAGGCCGCCGCCGACGCCGAGATGCGCCAGGCGCTGGTGCGGGTCAACGCCGTGGCCGAGGCCTACCCTGACCTCAAGGCCAGCGCGAACTTCCAGGACCTCCAGCAGCAGCTCGCCGACACGGAGGGACAGCTCTCCTTCGCCCGGCAGTACTACAACGACGCGGTCGCCACGCTGAACAAGCTGGTCGCCACGGTGCCCTGGATGTTCTTCACCGGCATGGCCGGCGTCCGCGCCCGCACCTTCTACGAGGCCCCCGAGGGCCAGGAGCAGGCGCCCCAGGTGCGGTTCTGAGGGGCCCTGTCGCGCGCGACTCCGAGGTCGCGGTCACGTCGTTCGCCCGGGCCGGACCCTAGAAGACGTTGCGCGGCCGGAACTGCACCGAGACGCGGGGCCCGGCGTGGGCGACCTTGGGCACCGCGTGCTCCCAGGTGCGCTGGCAGGAGCCGCCCATCACCAGCAGGTCGCCGTGGCCCATCGTGAAGCCCAGCGAGGCGCCGCCGCCGCGCGGGCGCAGCGCCAGCCGCCGTGGGTCTCCGAAGGAGAGGATCGCCACCATGGTGTCCTCGTGCCGGCCGCGGCCGATCGTGTCGCCGTGCCAGGCGACGGAGTCCCGGCCGTCGCGGTACAGGCAGCAGCCCGCGGTCACGAACGGCTCACCGAGCTCGGGCAGGTAGTGCGCCGAGAGGTCCTCGCGGGCCTGCTCGAGCACCGGGTGCGGCAGCGCCCGGCCGGCGGCGTACGTCGCCACCAGCCGCGGCACGTCCACGACGCGGTCGTACATCGCGCGGCGCTCGGCGCGCCAGGGGGTCTCGTCGAGCAGTGCGGTGAGCACCTCGTCGGCGTCGGCGACCCAGTGCGGCCGCAGGTCCACCCACGCACCGTGCGCGAGCGGGGTGCGGGTGGCCGTGGAGAGCGAGCCCAGACCGGAGCCGGTCTGGAAGAGGGTCGCCTGGAACTCCATCGCAGAACCCTACCACGGCTTCGAACACCTGTTCGGGCACCACGCGGGCCGGGCGCAGCTCATGCCGGCTCGGGGGGATCTCAGGGGCGGCTCGGGGCCGGTACCCGGGAAACCCGGTCGCACGCGCTTGACGCGACTTGGAAGAGTAGGCGCATGACTTCCGCTCCCGCACCGGCCGCCACCGACCTTCCTGCGGCCCGCGTCCGCAACTTGACCAAGACCTACGGCATCGGCGACGCCCGGGTGGTCGCGCTCGACGACGTCACCCTGGACCTGTACGCCGGCGAGTTCACCGCGGTGATGGGGCCCAGCGGCTCGGGCAAGTCCACCCTGATGCACTGCTGCGCCGCGCTGGACACCGGCGACAGCGGCTCGGTGTTCATCGGCGAGCAGGACCTCACCGTGCTGAAGGACAAGGCGCTCACCCAGCTGCGACGCGACCAGATCGGCTTCGTCTTCCAGGCCTTCAACCTGGTGCCCACCCTGACCGCGGAGGAGAACATCATGCTCCCGCTGGCCATCGCGGGCCGCAAGCCCGACTCCGACTGGTTCCGCGGGGTGATCGACACCGTCGAGCTCGGCGACCGGCTCGACCACAAGCCCAGCGAGCTCTCCGGCGGCCAGCAGCAGCGGGTCGCGGTCGCCCGCGCGCTGGTGAGCCGCCCGCGGATCGTCTTCGCCGACGAGCCCACCGGGAACCTGGACTCCCACTCCGGCGCCGAGGTCCTCCGGCTGCTGCGGCACAGCGTGGACGACTTCGGCCAGACCATCGTGATGGTGACCCACGACCCGGTCGCGGCGGCGTACACCGACCGCGTGCTGTTCCTCGCCGACGGCAGGGTCGTCGAGGAGGTCCGCCGGCCCACCCGTGAGCTGGTGCTCGACATCATGACCCGGATGACCGCCCGGCAGGTGGGTGCCTGATGTTCCGGGTCGCCTTCAAGAGCCTGCTGGGCCGCAAGCTGCGGCTGCTGCTCAGCACCTTCGCGATCGTGCTCGGCGTCGCGTTCGTGGTCGGCTCCCTCGTCTTCTCCGACACCCTCAGCCGCGGGTTCACCGCGCTGTTCGCGTCCACCGTCGGCGACGTCGTCGTCCGGCCGGTGGGCGGCACCACCGCGGACGGCAGCCCGTCGACCAAGACCATCCCCGCGAGCGTCGCGGAGTCCCTGCGGTCGGTCGACGGAGCAGCCCGCGTCGACGGCAACGTCACCGCCGTCGGCGTGTACGTCGTCGGCACCGACGGAAAGGTCGTCGGGGGCCAGGGGGCCCCGGGGATCGGCGCCAACTTCACCACCGCGCCCGCCGGCCACGGCCTGGACGGCCTGACCATCCTCGAGGGGCACGTGCCGCAGGGCCCCGACCAGGTGGTCCTGGACGAGTCGACGGCGGAGAAGGCCGGGTACGGCGTGGGGGACCGCGCGCGGATCATCACCGCCACCGGCCAGGCCGTCCTGGACAAGGAGGTGGTCGGGCTGGCCGGCTACCGCGACGGCGGCACCCTGGGTGGGGCCTCGGTGTCGGTGTTCGACACCCGCACCGCCCAGCAGCTGTTCACCGGTGGCCGGGACGTCTACACCGACCTGTGGGTGACCGCGGAGGACGGGGTCTCCCAGAGCGAGCTGCGCGACGCGGTGGCCGCCGAGCTTCCTCCGGGCCTCGAGGCGGTCACCGGCGACGACGCCGCGGACGAGTCCGCGACCTCGCTGCTCGATGCGATCTCCTTCCTCACCACCTTCCTGCTGATCTTCGCGGGCATCTCGCTGGTCGTCGGGGCCTTCCTCATCGTCAACACGTTCTCGATCCTGGTCGCCCAGCGCAGCCGGGAGCTGGCGCTGCTGCGGGCGATGGGTGCCTCGCGCCGCCAGGTGACCACGTCGGTGCTGGTCGAGGCGTTCGTGCTGGGGGTCCTGGGTGCCAC
>NZ_DAOMFK010000174.1:3338-6732 GCF_035429765.1 Nocardioides sp.
GGTCCTGCTGGGCGTGGCCGGGGTCAGCCCGGTGATCAGCAGACCGTTCCTCGCCGTCGTCCGGGCGGGCTACGCCCGGGTCTTCGGCAGCGTCGGCAACCTCGCCGGGCTCAACTCTCTGCGCAACCCGCGCCGGACCACGGCCACCGCCTCGGCCCTGATGATCGGCCTGGCCCTGGCCGGCACGATGGCGATCATCGGCGACTCCGCGAAGGCCAGCGTCGACAAGGCGATCGCCGACAACTTCACCGGCGACTACGTGGTGAGCAACCTGTTCGGCCAGCCGTTCAGCCCGCAGGTCGCCCGTGAGATGGCGCAGGTGCCCGGGGTGGAGGACGTCCTCGCCCAGCGCTGGGCCTACGTCACCCTCGACGGCGAGGACGGCATGCTGGGGGCCGCCGACCCGGCGAAGCTCGGGAAGGCGCTGCGTGTCGAGATGCGCACCGGGAGCCTGGCCGACCTCTCCGACGGCACCGTCCTGGTCTCGCGGGGCTACGCCGACGACCACGGGCTGCAGGTCGGGGACACGGTCACCGCCGAGGTGCCGTCCGGCACCCAGGAGTACGCCGTCACGGGCGTGTTCGAGGACAACCCGCTGGTCGGTGTGCCGGTGCTGACCACGCCGCAGACGCTGCTGGACGCCGGGTTCCAGGACGCCGACAACTACCTGATCATCACCACGAGCGAGAACAGCCCGCAGATGCAGCTGGCGCTGGAGGACGTCGTGGCGGACCTGCCGATCGTCACGGTGAAGGACCAGGCCGGGTTCGCGGAGGAGCAGCGGGGGCCCATCGACCAGCTCGTGCTGATGATCTACGCCCTGCTCGGGCTGGCGCTGCTGATCGCCTCGCTCGGCATCATGAACACCCTCGCCCTCTCCGTGATCGAGCGCACCCGGGAGGTGGGGCTGCTGCGGGCCATCGGCCTCAGCCGCCGACAGCTGCGCCGGATGATCACCCTGGAGTCCGTGGTGATCGCGGTGCTCGGCGCGGTGCTCGGCGTGCTGCTGGGCAGTGCCTTCGGGGCGGCGATGATGTACGCCCTCCGGGACGAGGGCCTGGAGGTGATCAGCATCCCCTTCGGCCAGCTCACCGTGTTCCTGGTGCTCGCTGTGCTGATCGGTGTGGTCGCGGCGATCCTGCCCGCCCGGCGGGCCGGCAGGCTCGACGTGCTGACGGCGATCGCCACCGAGTAGCGAACGCGCCGCCGGTCACGTCACAGGTTCACCCATTCCGCGGACACGTGGACCCCGTCGGCCCTAGAGTTCCGGCCGTGGACGATGTGATGGTGACGCGAACCCGCGCACTCAAGCACGTCCAGGTGCGCGAGTACGTCCGCACCCTCGTGGACGGCCTGGAGCCCGGGGCGCCGGCGCCGTCGGAGAGGGAGCTGGTCACCCGGTTCGGCGTCGCCCGGATGACGGTGCGGCAGGCGATGGACGCCCTCGTCAGCGAGGGGCTGCTCGAGCGGATGCCCGGCAAGGGCACCTTCGTCGCACGCCCCCGGCGGGGGGTGCAGCGCCCGATCGGCTTCTCCGAGGAGATGCAGCGACGCGGTCTGCAGCCGGAGTCCCAGACGCTGCTGTCGCGCATCGAGCAGGCCGGCCCCGGCGTGGCCCGGGCGCTGGGCATCACCGAGGGCGACGCCGTCTTGCACTGGCGGCGGCTGCGTCGCGCCGACGGGGCCCCGATGTGCCTGCAGGACTCCTTCCTCAACGAGGTGCTGCTGCCCGGCTTCCACCAGAAGCACATGCCGACCAGCCTGTTCGACGCGCTCGCGCTCCGCGGGCTGCGACCGACGTGGGTCGAGGACGCGATCTCCGCGGGACCGGCCACCGCCGACGAGGCCGCCCTGCTGGAGGTCGAGGAGGGGGCGCCGCTGCTGCGGGTCGCCCGCCGGGGCGTGTGCGGCGAGGTCACCGTGGAGGTGTCCCGCTCCGCCTACCGGGCCGACCGCTTCACGATGTGGGTCCAGCTCGGCGAGGACGGCTGACCGGTCCACGGGACTCAGTCGCAGCGGTCCAGCCGGCCCAGCGCGCACACGGTGGTGCCGGCCTGCTCGCACACCCACACCGGGTCCGGGCCACCCAGGTCGGGATGGATGTGCAGGGTGTGCACCGGCACACCCTCCCCGCACCGGTGGCACGTCGGCCACCGGGCGGTCCCCTCGAGCAGCGCGTCCTGCACGTCCTGGGCCACCAGCCCGGCGACGTACACCGCGCCCTCCGGCCACTGCTCGGCCCACCACTGGCGCTGCGACAGCGCGTCCTCCAGCATCGAGACCGCCGCCGCGGTGTCCTGGTGCCGGGCCCGCAGGTCGGCGAGCACCGCGGCGCGGGCGGCCAGGAACAGGGCGTGGTCCACCTCCCCATTGTGCGCCCCCGGTGCTGACCCCGGCGGGTCGCAGCGACGCCCAGCGCCCGGCGTACTCGTCTCGCGGTCGGCGTGCTCCTAGAGTTCGGGTATGGCGTACGGGCTCCTCGAGGTGGCGGTCGAGCACGCCCGGGACGTGCCCGGTGCGGTGTCGGGCGGTGCTGACCGGCTGAGCCTGGCGGTCGGAGGGGACGCGGGTCCGCGCTCCCCCGACCTGGCCGCCGCGTCCGCGGTGCTCCGCGAGAGCGACGTGCCGGTGCGGGTGCTGCTGCGCCTCAACGACTCCTACACGACCACCGGGGGTGAGTTCACCCGGCTGGTCGGCCTGGGCGAGGAGTACCTCGCCCTCGGCGCGGAGGGTGTCGTCCTCGGGTTCCTCGACGCCGACCTGGAGGTGGACGCCGCCACCTGCGCGGCGCTCGCCGAGGCGCTGCCCGGGGTGCCGTGGACCTTCCACCAGGCCATCGACGCCACCTTGGACCCGCGCCGGTCCTGGCGCCGGGTCCGCACGCTGCCCGGACTCACGGCGGTCGCCTCGGGCGGCTCGCCCCAGGGGCTGTCCCACGGGTACGACGAGCTGCTGGCGCTGGCCGAGGAGGATCCCGAGGTCGCGCGGCTGCTGATGCCTGCCGGCGGCCTGGTGGCCGAGCAGGTGCCCTGGTTCGTCCGGGCGGGGGTGCGGCAGTTCCAGGTCGGCCGCCAGGTGCGCCCCGGCGGGTCCTCCCGTGCGTACGTCGACGCCGGGCTGGTCCGGTCCTGGCGGCTGCTCCTGGACAGCACGGCGGGGCACCCGGCCGGATGACCCGCCAGCCATGACGCTGCTCATCGACCCGCCCAACGCCGCCGGACACGGCAGGCTGTGGTCGCACCTGGCCAGCGACCGGTCCCTGGAGGAGCTGCACGCCTTCGCCCGCTCCGTGGGGGTGCCGGAGCGGGGCTTCGACCGCGACCACTACGACGTGCCGGCCGAGCACTACGCGGCGATGGTGGCCGCGGGGGCGGTCCCGGTGACCTCCCGGGAG
>NZ_DAOMFK010000175.1:0-6725 GCF_035429765.1 Nocardioides sp.
GAAACATCCAGGCGGTGCTGACCACCGACCGCAGCGCCATCGAAAACGAGGTCCGGCAGGTGATGCAGGACACGCTCAACCATTACGGCGCCGGCGTCGAGGTCAGGCTCGTGCAGCTGCAGCGCGTCGACCCGACCGGCCGGCACTGGCTCGGTCTGCGCACCCCGGAGGGGCCGGCCACCCTGGTCGTCCACCCTCTGGACCGGGCGGGCGAGGTGCTGGCCCGCGCTTGGGGGGAGGGCGCGGAGTGGGCCCTCGACGCGCTGCCCGCGCTGCTCGGCGCGGAGGACGACCCCACCGGCTTCGAGCCGCACCACCCCCAGGTCGCGGAGGCGCTGCGGCGGTTCCCGAACGTGCGGATCGGGCGCACCGGGCGGGTGCTGGAGGCGCTCGTCCCGGCCGCCCTCGAGCAGAAGGTGACCGGCCAGGAGGCGTTCGGGGCGTTCCGCGCGCTCGTGCGGCGGTACGGCGAGCAGGCGCCGGGTCCTGGTGCGGAGCTCGGGCTCTGGGTGCAGCCGGCCGCCGAGACCCTGCGCACGGTGCCGTCCTGGGAGTGGCTCAGGATGCACGTCGACCCCGCGCGCTCGCGTGTGGTGGTGCGCGCCGCAGCCGTGGCGCCCTCGCTGGAGCGGCTGGTCGCGCTGCCGGGCGAGGAGGCCGACCGGCGGCTGCGGTCGCTTCCAGGCGTCGGGGTGTGGACCAGCGCGGAGGTGCGCTTCCGGGCGCTCGGCGACGCGGACGCAGTGAGCTTCGGGGACTACCACCTGGCCAAGGAGGTGGGCTGGGCGCTCTACGGGCACGACCTCGACGACGACGCGTTGGCCGAGCTGCTCGAGCCCTACCGTCCCCAGCGGGGCCGCGCTGCACTGCTGCTTCTGCTGGCCGGGCCCCGGCGGCCCCGGCGCGGGCCCCGTCTCGCCCCGCGCACGCACCTGCCGGGGTGAGCCCCGGGGCGGCTCACAGCAGGGGGCGCAGCGGCTGGAGGAAGTGCTCGGTGAACTTGCGGTGCAGGTCCCGTGCCTCCCACTCGGGGCGGGTGAGCTCCAGGCAGTGGGACTCGTCGAGGAGGAAGACCCGCTCCAGGTTCTGCGCGAGCCCGGGGTCGATGACCTCCACGTTGATCTCGTAGTTCCCCTGCAGCGAGAGCCGGTCGACGTTGGCCGTGCCGACGGTGGACCAGCTTCCGTCGATGGTCGCCGTCTTCGCGTGCACCATCGCGTCGCGGTAGCGCAGGATCCGCACCCCGGCCTCGAGCAGCTGGGAGTAGTAGCCGCGCGAGATCCAGTCGGCCACGATGTGGTTGGACTTGAGCGGGATGAGGAGGCGCACGTCGACGCCGCGCCGTGCTGCGCTCTTGAGGGCGTCGACGAAGTCCTGGTCGGGGATGAAGTACGCCGAGGTCAGCCACACGTTGCGGGTGGCCCGGTTGATCGCCTCCAGGTACATGCCGCGGATCGGGAACATCCACAGGCGCGGGATGTTGCGCTGGAACCTGATCCGCGGCTCCCACTGCGAGGAGGTCGTCTCCAGCAGCAGCGGTCTCTCCGGGCGGCGCAGGGCGTGGCGCCGGTTGAGGTTCCAGAAGTCGGCGAAGGTGCGCTTGAGGTCCCACACCCCGGGGCCGGTGATCCGCACGTGGGTGTCGCGCCACTCGGTCGCGTAGGCGGTGCCGATGTTGTAGCCCCCAACGAAGCCGACGGCGTCGTCGACCACCAGGATCTTGCGGTGGTCGCGGCCGTAGAGGCCCAGGTTCCAGAACCGCAGTCCTGCGGTGTAGACCGGGTAGGGCAGCACCTTGAGCTCGGGCGGGAACCGCTTGAACGAGGGGGGCACGACCAGGTTGGCGAAGGCGTCGTAGATGACGTAGACCTCCACCCCCCGCCGGGCCGCCTCGACCAGGGCGGCCTTGAACTGCTCGCCCACCCGGTCGCCCTTCCAGATGTAGGTCTCCAGCAGCACCTGGTGCTTCGCCGAGGCGATCGCGGCCAGCATGGCGTCGTACAGGTCCTGGCCGAAGGTGTAGGTGGTGATGGCGCCCTCGCCGACGGTGACGGTCTCGGGCGGTGCGGTGGGGAACGGCCGGGGCCGCTTCCCACGGCGCCGGTAGGAGTCGACGAGGGTCAGCCCGAGCGCGGTGGCCAGCTGGACCGTCAGGACCGTCAGCAGCACGCGCCGTACGACGCGCAGCAGTCGACCGGCGACGGAGGGGCTCACCGGGCCCAATCTACCCAGGGGAGGTGCCCGGGCGGCCGAACGACGTGGCCGTCACTCGGAGCGGTACATCAGGCCACGGCCGTCGGCAAGCGTGAGGCTCAGCGAGGAGCCCTCCACGGTCACCTCTGCCGGCCCGGTGAGCACCGCGAGGACGAGGTCGTCCTGCGCGCCGAGACCCTCGGGGCAGGCCTGCATGGTGGTCGCCAGCGCCGGGAGCGTCAGCTGCTCCCCGCTCAGCGTCCAGTCGCCCCGGAAGCTCCGGCACCCGGTGCTGCCGCTCGCGGTGCCGTCCGCCGCGAGGTCCAGCGTCGCGGGCTTGCCCTGGACCGACGACACCGTGCTGCCCTCCACGAGCGAGTCCAGCGTCCAACGGGTGCCGACCAGGTCGGCGTCGGAGACGGGCGGGACCGGCTCGAACGTGAGGGTGGTTCCCGGGCCGGACAGCGTGAGCGTGTCGCCGTCGCGGGCGCCGGTGTCGACCGTGCCGAGGGCCGCGAGGTAGGCCTGCTCCAGGGCCATCACCGAGCTCGGCATGCAGGCCATCTGGGTCCCGCCGAGCTGGCCGAAGGTCACCGACGACCCGGACACGGTGACCTGGCCCATGTAGTTGTTGCAGGCCGACACCCCGCTCACCCGGTCACCCTCGACGAGCAGCGTGACGGGGTGGGAGTCGTCCAGGGCGAGCGTCCCGCCCGAGGCGGTGCCGCTGGTGAGCCGCCAGGTCCCCGAGAGGTCCACGTCCGTCGGCTCGGTGGCGGTCCCGCCGTCGTCGCTGCCGCATCCGGAGGCGAGGAGCAGCAGGCTCAGGACGAGGGCGAGCAGTCGGGTCATCGAGGGGTCCTCTCAAGGGGCGCGGCCAGTATGACGGAGCCGGGCCGTCGGTGGTTCCCGCGTGCCCCTGGTGTGTCGGTGGGTCCCCGTAGGCTCGTGGTCATGCGACCAGTGACCGATCTCGAGCGCCGGGTGGCGCCGTTCCGCGTGGTCTCGGACTTCCAGCCCTCGGGTGACCAGCCCGCGGCCATCGAGGAGATCACCCGGCGGATCACGGCGGGGGAGCAGGACGTCGTCCTGCTCGGGGCCACGGGTACCGGCAAGACCGCCACCGTGGCCTGGGTGGCCGAGCGGATCCAGAGGCCGATCCTCGTGCTGCAGCCCAACAAGACGCTCGCGGCCCAGTTCGCCAACGAGCTGCGCATGCTCTTCCCCGACAACGCGGTGGAGTACTTCGTCTCCTACTACGACTACTACCAGCCCGAGGCCTACGTCCCGCAGACCGACACCTACATCGAGAAGGACTCCTCGATCAACGAGGAGGTCGAGCGGCTGCGGCACTCGGCGACCAACTCCCTGCTGACCCGGCGTGACGTCATCGTCGTGTCGACCGTCTCCTGCATCTACGGTCTGGGCACCCCTCAGGAGTACGTCGACCGGATGGTGCGGCTGCGCATCGGCGACGAGCACGACCGCGACTCGGTGCTGCGCCGGCTCGTCGACATCCAGTACACCCGCAACGACATGTCCTTCACGCGGGGCACCTTCCGGGTCCGCGGCGACACCCTGGAGATCTTCCCGGTCTACGAGGAGCTCGCGGTCCGGGTGGAGTTCTTCGGTGACGAGATCGAGCGCCTGATGACCCTGCACCCGGTGACCGGCGAGGTGCTCACCGAGGACACCGAGCTCTACATCTTCCCCGCCTCGCACTACGTCGCGGGACCGGAGCGGATGGAGCGGGCCATCGCCGGGATCGAGGCGGAGCTGGCTGAGCAGCTCGAGGACTTCGAGCGCCAGGGCAAGCTCCTGGAGGCGCAGCGGCTGCGGATGCGCACGACGTACGACATCGAGATGATGCGCCAGGTGGGCTCGTGCTCGGGCATCGAGAACTACTCCATGCACATCGACGGCCGCAGCCGGGGCAGTGCGCCGAACTGCCTGCTCGACTACTTCCCCGAGGACTTCGTGCTCGTGGTGGACGAGTCCCACGTGAGCGTGCCCCAGGTCGGGGGGATGTACGAGGGCGACATGTCCCGCAAGCGCAACCTCGTCGACCACGGCTTCCGGCTGCCCAGCGCGATGGACAACCGGCCGCTGAAGTTCGAGGAGTTCCTCGACCGGATCGGCCAGACCATCTACCTCTCCGCCACGCCGGGCAAGTGGGAGCTGGACCGGACCGGCGGGGTCGACCACGCCGTGGAGCAGATCATCCGGCCCACCGGCCTGGTGGACCCCGAGGTGGTCGTGAAGCCGACCAAGGGGCAGATCGACGACCTGATCCACGAGATCCGGCTCCGCACCGAGGCGCGTGAGCGGGTGCTGGTGACGACGCTGACCAAGAAGATGTCGGAGGACCTCACCGACTACCTGCTGGACGCCGGGATCCGCACCCGCTACCTGCACTCCGAGGTCGACACCCTCAAGCGCATCGAGCTGCTCCGCGACCTGCGGCTGGGGGAGTACGACGTCCTGGTGGGCATCAACCTGCTCCGTGAGGGGCTCGACCTGCCCGAGGTGTCGCTGGTGGCGATCCTCGACGCCGACAAGGAGGGCTTCCTGCGCTCGGACAAGTCGCTGATCCAGACGATCGGCCGCGCGGCGCGCAACGTCTCCGGGCAGGTACACATGTACGCCGACGTGATCACCCCCTCGATGGAGGCGGCGATCGACGAGACCAACCGACGGCGGGCCAAGCAGGTCGCCTACAACACCGAGCGCGGCATCGACCCGCAGCCGCTGCGCAAGAAGATCGCCGACATCACCGAGATGCTCGCCCGCGAGGACGAGAACACCGAGGAGCTGCTGGCCACCTGGGCGCACCTCGACCCGCGCTCGAAGAAGGCGCCGGTCCCAGGCCTGTCGAAGATGAAGACCTCCGGCCACGCGCCCGACCTGGCCGGCCTCCCCAGCACCGACCTGGCCGAGCTGATCCAGCAGCTCACCGAGCAGATGAAGCACGCCGCGGCCGAGCTGCAGTTCGAGGTGGCCGCGCGGCTGCGCGACGAGATCAGCGAGCTGAAGCGCGAGCTGCGGCAGATGGTGGAGGCGACGCGGTAGCGGCTGGCCCTGCGACATGACACCTGCTGTGCGGGGCTGTCATGTCGCAGGACATCGGTGACGTTTCTGAATCGGGACATCGGTGACACTTTGAATCGTCTTGGTGGTGACACTTCTGGCTCTCTGTGGTGGTGTCCACCAACAAGCCTGTCGATCCCCGTGTCCGTCTCGCGATCGCCCAGTGGCCCGAGGATGCTCCCCGCGGAGCGGTGACGACCTTCTGCGCCGAGCATGAGATCTCCCGCAAGACGTTCTATGCGATCCGCGCCAGGGCCCTGGCCGACGGGCAGGCCGCAGTGCTCGAGCCGCGTAGCCGGCGGCCGAGGACGAGCCCGGCCAAGCTCACCGAAGACGTCAAGCAGCAGGCCATTGCGGTGCGTGCCGCGTTGGAGTCCTCGGGCTTGGACCACGGGCCGATCAGCGTGCACGACAAGATGCGGACACTCGGCATGTCCCCGGTTCCGTCGGTCGCGTCGCTGGCCAGGATCTTCCGCGAAGCAGGCGTCGCCCGACTCGAGCCGAAGAAGCGACCGCGCGCGTCGTGGCGGCGGTTCGTCTACCCGGCGCCGAATGCCTGCTGGCAGCTCGACGCCACCGAGTACGTGCTGACGGGCGGTCGCAAGTGCGTGATCCTCCAGCTCATCGACGACCACTCCCGCTACGCGGTGGCCTCCCAGGTTGCGTGGGCCGAAACGTCCGATGCGGCGATCGCCGTCTTCGACAAGGCGGTGGCCGCGCATGGTGTGCCGCAACGGCTGCTGTCGGACAACGGCTTGGCGCTCAACCCGTCCAGGCGCGGAATCCTTGGCCAGCTCGTCGTGCACCTGATGGAGCTCGGCGTCGAGCCGATCACCGGCAAGCCCTACAAGCCGACCACGCAGGGCAAGAACGAGCGCTTCCACCAGACCCTGTTCAGGTTCCTCGACAAGCAGCCGCTGGCGGCGACGTTGGATCAGCTGCAGGACCAGGTCGACGCGTTCGACCACCTCTACAACACCGAGCGGCCTCACCAGGGACTTCCCGGTCGGATGACACCGCAGCAGGCATGGGACGCAACACCGGTCGCCGAAGCCCCTCGGCCGAGCCGGGAACAACTGATCCGCCCCCGCGTCCATCGACCCGCCCCACAGCCCGTGCCCGGTGACCTGCCCGAGGACACCATCACCAAGAAGCTGACCAGCGCCGGAACGCTCTACCTGGACAAGGTCCAGTACATGCTCGGCGCGACACACGGCTTCAAGCAGGTCCTGATCATCACCGACGGCGACCAGATCACCGTGACAGACCTACAGGGCGAGATCCTCGCCGAGCCCACCCGACCCGGTCCCGGCGTGACCTACGTCGGCAACGGCCGACGACCCGGCCAGCGCTACAAGAACCCCGATACGTCACCAAAGTCCTGAGACATCAACTGTCACCCATGTCCTGATGCAGTTCTGTCACCGATGTCCTGAGACATCACA
>NZ_DAOMFK010000176.1:0-6699 GCF_035429765.1 Nocardioides sp.
GTCCCCCGGGGCGGTCGGCACGAGCCGGCCTGCGGTCTTGAGCAGACCCGCGGAGGAGTACGGCGCCACCGAGACGACCGTGGTGCCTCTGCGTGCGGCCTTGCGCAGCCGCAGGAACAGCGTCCCGGCCTCGTCCTCGGGCTCCAGCCCGGCGAGCACCACGGTGTCCGCGGCCTCCAGGTCGGCGTACCGGGGCCCGTCGGCCAGTACGACGTGCTCGGCCAGGAACGCGGTCTCCTCCGCAGACAGGGGCCGGGCCCGGAAGTCCACGTCGTTGGTGCCCAGGACGACCCGGGTGAACTTGGCGTAGGCGTAGGCGTCCTCGGCGGTGAGCCGGCCGCCGGTCAGGACGGCGGCCGGTCCCGCGGCGGCGAGCCCGCGGGCCGCGACCGCGAAGGCCTCCACCCAGGACGCCGGGCGCAGCCGGCCGTCCTCACGCACCTGCGGGTAGGTGAGCCGGTCCGGCTGGCGGGCGTAGCCGAAGGCGAAGCGGTCCTTGTCGGTGATCCACTCCTCGTTGACCTCGGGGTCGTTGCCCGACAGTCGCCGCATCACCTTGCCGCGGCGGTGGTCGACACGGATGGCCGCGCCACAGGAGTCGTGCTCGGCCACGGCGGGGGTGGAGACCAGGTCGAAGGGACGGGCGCGGAAGCGGTACTCCGCGGAGGTGAGCGCGCCGACCGGGCAGATCTGGATGGTGTTGCCCGAGAAGTAGGACTGCAGCGGCTCCTTCTCGTAGATGCCGACCTGCTGGAGCGCACCCCGCTCGATGAGGGCGATGAACGGGTCCCCGGCGATCTGCTCGGAGAAGCGGGTGCACCGGGCGCACAGGACGCAGCGTTCGCGGTCCAGCAGCACCTGGGCGGAGATGTTGATCGGCTTGGGATAGGTCCGCTTGACACCTCCGCCGGCCGAGAATCGCGACTCCGCGCGGCCGTTGGACATCGCCTGGTTCTGCAGGGGGCACTCCCCGCCCTTGTCGCAGACCGGGCAGTCCAGCGGGTGGTTGATCAGCAGCTGCTCCATGACGCCCTGCTGGGACTTGTCGGCGCCCGGAGAGGTGAGCTGCGTCTTGACCTCCATCCCCTCCATGACGGTGAGCGTGCAGGACGCCTGCGGCTTCATCCGTCCTGGGGGCCCCTGCATCTGCCGCAGCGACCCGTCCGGGCCGGGCAGGGCCACCTCGACCAGGCACTGCCGGCACGCGCCGACGGGGTCGAGCAGCGGGTGGTCGCAGAAACGGGGGATCTGGATGCCGATCTGCTCGGCGGCCCGGATCACCAGCGTCCCCTTGGGGACGCTGGTGCTGATGCCGTCGATGGTGAGGGTGACCAGGTCGGTCCTCTCCGGGCCGGGCGAGGACCCCTGGGCCGAGCCTGCCGAAACCTGTGTCATGCGCTCGCTCCCGCAGTCGCGAAGACGGTCGAGGCGGCCGGGTCGAACGGGCAGCCGCCGTGCTCGAGGTGGGCCAGGTACTCGTCCCGGAAGTACTGGATCGACGACATCACCGGGCTGGTGGCGCCGTCGGCCAGCGCGCAGAACGAACGGCCCAGGATGTTGTCGCACTGGTCGAGCAGCTGGTCGAGGTCCGCGGCACTGCCCTCGCCCTTCTCCAGCTTCGCCAGCACCTGCACCAGCCACCAGGTGCCCTCCCGGCAGGGCGTGCACTTGCCGCACGACTCGTGCTTGTAGAACTCGATCCAGCGCAGCGTCGCGCGCACCACGCAGGTGGTGTCGTCGAAGATCTGCAGGGCCCGGGTGCCAAGCATCGAGCCCGCGGCGCCGACCGCCTCGAAGTCCAGCGGGACGTCGAGGTGCTCGGCGGTGAGCAGCGGGGTCGAGGACCCGCCCGGGGTCCAGAACTTCAGCTGGTGGCCCTCGCGCATGCCTCCGGCGAGGTCGATGAGCGTGCGCAGGGTGATCCCGAGGGGCGCTTCGTACTGCCCGGGCCGGGCGACGTGCCCGGAGAGGGAGAAGATGCCGTGCCCCTTGGACCGCTCGGTGCCCATCGCGGAGAACCAGGTGGGCCCGCGGCCGATGATGCCGGGGACGGACGCGATGGACTCGACGTTGTTGATGACCGTCGGGCTCGCGTACAGCCCGGCCACCGCCGGGAACGGCGGGCGCAGCCGCGGCTGGCCGCGACGCCCCTCCAGTGAGTCCAGCAGCGCGGTCTCCTCACCGCAGATGTAGGCGCCGGCACCGGCGTGCACGACCAGCTCGAGGTCGTAGCCCGAGCCGTGAATGTCGCTGCCCAGGTGTCCCGCGGCGTACGCCTCCGCGACGGCGGCCTGCAGCCGCCGGACCACGTGCAGCACCTCGCCCCGGACGTAGATGAAGGCCCGGTGGGCGCGGATGGCGTAGGAGGAGATGACCACCCCCTCGATCAGGGTGTGCGGGCTGGCCATCATCAGCGGGACGTCCTTGCAGGTGCCCGGCTCGGACTCGTCGGCGTTGACCACGAGGTACTTCGGCCGTGGGTTGTCCTGCGGGATGAACCCCCACTTCATGCCGGTCGGGAAGCCCGCCCCGCCGCGGCCGCGCAGGCCGGAGTCCTTGACCGCGGCGATCACGTCGTCCTGGCTCATCGCCAGGGCCTTGGTGAGCGCGGCGTAGCCGCCGCGCGCCTCGTACGACGAGAGCCGCCACGGACGCTCGGTGTCCCAGTCCTCGGTGAGCACCGGGGTCAGCGTGTCGGTCACTTCCCACCCTCCTTGCCGGTCGCGGCCGGCAACGGGCCCTCGTCCGGGGGCGGCGCGGTCCAGCCGTGCTCACGGGCGAGGCGCAGTCCCACCAGCGACGGCTCCCCGGCGGCGGGGCCCTCGTCGGCCAGGCGGTCGTTGAAACCCGCCAGCACGCGCTCGGCCTCGCGCCAGGTGCACAGCCGGGGGCCGCGGGTGGAGTGGACCTCCGTGCCGGCGCGCAGGTCGTCGACGAGCTGGGTCGCCGACTCGGGGCTCTGGTTGTCCATGAACTCCCAGTTGACCATCACCACCGGGGCGTAGTCACAGGCCGCGTTGCACTCGACGTGCTCCAGGGAGACGGTGGCGGCGTCGCCGGGGCGCCGGGGCGCGGTCTCGTCGTTGCCGATGTCGAGGTGGTCCTTGAGCCGTTCGAAGATGGCGTCGCCACCCATCACCGCGCACAGCGTGTTGGTGCACACGCCCACGTGGTAGTCGCCGACCGGGCGGCGCTTGTACATCGTGTAGAAGGTCGCGACCCCGCTGACCTGGGCGGCGGTGAGGTCGAGGATCTCGGCACAGGCCTCGATCCCCTCCGGGGTGACCTGGCCCTGCACCGACTGCACCAGGTGCAGCATCGGCAGCAGCCCGGAGCGCGGCTCGGGGTAGCGGGCCGCGATCTCGCGCAGCTCGGCCATCGTGGTCTCGTCGAGCTGGCCGCTCATCGGTCGACTCCCCCCATCACCGGGTCGAGGGACGCGATCGCCACGATGACGTCGGCGACGTAGCCGCCCTCGGCCAGCACGCTGGTCGCCTGCAGGTTCGTGAACGACGGGTCGCGGAAGTGCACTCGGAACGGGCGCGTCCCGCCGTCGGAGACGACGTGAGCCCCCAGCTCACCGCGAGGCCCCTCGATCGGCACGTACGCCTGGCCGGCGGGCACCCGGAAGCCCTCGGTGACGAGCTTGAAGTGGTGGATCAGCGCCTCCATCGACTCGCCCATGATGTGCCGGATGTGGTCGAGGCTGTTGCCCATCCCGTCGGACCCCACGGCGAGCTGGCTCGGCCAGGCGATCTTCTTGTCGGCGACCATGACCGGGGCACCCTCCAGGTCCGCCAGGCGGTTGGCGGCCTGCTCCACGATCCGCAGCGACTCCCACATCTCGTTCAGGCGCACCCGGAAGCGTCCGTAGGCGTCGGCGGTGTCCCAGGTCTGCACATCGAACTCGTAGTCCTCGTAACCGCAGTAGGGCTGGGTCTTGCGCAGGTCCCAGGGGTAGCCGGTGGACCGCAGCACCGGGCCGGTCAGCCCGAGGGCCACACAGCCAGCCAGGTCGAGGTGCCCGACGCCCTCGAGGCGGGCCTTGAACACGGGGTTGGCGTTGCACAGGTCGGCGTACTCCGGGAGCCGCTTCTTCATCAGCGCCACGAAGTCGCGGATCTCGTCCAGGGCACCCGGCGGCAGGTCCTGGGCCACTCCTCCGGGTCGGATGAAGGCGTGGTTCATCCGCAGCCCGGTGATCAGCTCGAACAGGTCCAGGACGAGCTCGCGCTCCCGGAAGCCGATGGTCATCACCGTGAGCGCGCCGATCTCCATGCCTCCGGTGGCCAGGCAGACCAGGTGCGAGGAGATGCGGTTGAGCTCCATGAGCAGGACCCGCATCACCTGGGCCTTCTCGGGGACGTCCTCCTCGATGCCGAGCAGCCGCTCGACCCCGAGCACGTAGGTCGCCTCGTTGTGGAAGGGCGAGAGGTAGTCCATCCGGGTGCAGAAGGTGACCCCCTGGGTCCAGGAGCGGTACTCCATGTTCTTCTCGATGCCGGTGTGCAGGTAGCCCACGCCGCACCGGGCCTCGGTCACCGTCTCGCCCTCCAGCTCGAGGATGAGCCGGAGGACGCCGTGCGTCGACGGGTGCTGCGGTCCCATGTTGACGACCACCCGCTCCTCGATGTGGTCGCCGAGGGCGTCGGTGATGGTGTCCCAGTCCTGGCCGGTGACGGTGAAGACCCGGCCCTGCGAGGTCTCGCCCGCGGGGGCGTAGACGTCCTCGGGTCCGCTGGTCGGTGAGCCTGTCGAAGCCATCAGTTGTAGGACCTCCGCTGGTCCGGTGGCGGCACGGTGCCGCCCTTGTACTCCACGGGGATGCCGCCCAAGGGGTAGTCCTTGCGCTGCGGGTGGCCCGGCCAGTCGTCGGGCATGAGGATCCGGGTGAGCGCCGGGTGGCCGTCGAAGACGATCCCGAACATGTCGAAGGTCTCCCGCTCGTGCCAGTCGTTGGTCGGGTAGATGCCCACGAGGGAGGGGACGTGCGGGTCCGCGTCGGGGCAGGTGACCTCGAGCCGGACCCGACGGTTGTGGGTCATCGAGAGCAGGTGGTAGACCGCGTGCAGCTCTCGGCCCTCGTCGCCGGGGTAGTGCACGCCGCTGACCCCGACGCACAGCTCGAACCGGAGCCGCTCGTCGTCGCGCAGCGTCTGCGCCACCAGCGGCAGGTCCTCCCGGCGGACGTGGAAGGTGATCTCACCGCGGTGGACCACCACGCGCTCCACGGCGTGCTCGACCCCGGCGGCGCGCACCCGCTCCTCGAGGGCGGCGGCCACCTCGCCGAACCAGCCGCCGTACGGCCGCTGGGCGGCCGCGGGCATCACGACCGGCGCCACCAGGCCGCCGTACCCGCTGGTGTCGCCCGAGCCGGCGACGCCGAACATGCCGCGGCGCACCCCGACGGTCTCGGTCACCTGGGCGTCCGCGGAGACCAGGTCGGTGGACGGGTCCTGGGCGGCGCCGCCGACGGGAGGCTTCTCGTCGCTCATCGCAGCAGCCCCCGCATCTGCGAGGTGGGCAGCGCGGTCAGCGCGGCGCTCTCCTGCTCCTCGATCTCGGCGGCCCGGTTGGGTCCCAGCTTGGTGTGCTGGACCTTGTCGTGCAGCTTGAGGATCGCGTCGATGAGCATCTCCGGGCGCGGCGGACAGCCCGGGAGGTACATGTCGACGGGCACGACATGGTCGACGCCCTGGACGATCGCGTAGTTGTTGAACATCCCGCCCGAGCTGGCGCAGACGCCCATTGCCAGCACCCACTTCGGGTTGGGCATCTGGTCGTAGATCTGGCGCAGCACCGGCGCCATCTTCTGGCTCACGCGGCCGGCGACGATCATCAGGTCGGCCTGCCGCGGGCTGGCCCGGAAGACCTCCATGCCGAAGCGGGCCAGGTCGTACTTCGGCCCCCCGGTCGTCATCATCTCGATCGCGCAGCAGGCCAGGCCGAAGGTGGCCGGCCAGAAGGAGGCCTTGCGCATGTACCCGGCAAGCCCCTCGACCGTGGTCAGGAGCACCCCGCTGGGCAGCTTCTCCTCTACACCCATCTGTTCGCTGTGCCTTCCGTCAGTCCCAGTCCAGGCCACCCCGACGCCATACGTAGGCGTAGGCGATGAACACGGTGCCGATGAAGATGACCATCTCGACGAGCCCGAAGAGCTTGAGGGCGTCGAAGCGCACCGCCCACGGGTAGAGGAAGACGATCTCGATGTCGAAGACGATGAAGAGCATGGCGGTGATGTAGTACTTCACCGGGAACCGGCCACCGATCGCCTGGGGCGTCGGCTCGATCCCGCACTCGTAGCTGTCCATCTTGGCCCGGTTGTACCGCTTGGGCCCGATGACCGCGCTCATCACCAGGGAGACGACGGCGAAGCCGACGGCGAGGATGACCAGCGCCAGGATCGGCGTGTAGAGCTCCATCCCTGTCCTTCCCTCATCCGCCGCGGGCCGCCGGAGCGCCGTCCGCGGACAGCCCGGCCGCACCCGATCCGGAGCCATGTGGCTTTGTGAAGGCCTTCACGAAGTCACCGGCACAGTCTAGGGGTGCCGGATCGCCTGCTGCATCCCGGGGCTTCACGCGTCGGCGACCTTTCTGGCGCGGTGCAGCGCGACGATGCCGCCGGTGAGGTTGGGCCACTCCGCGGCCCGCCCCCCCGCGCCCGCGAGCAGCCCGGCCAGCCCGGGCTGGCCGGGCCAG
>NZ_DAOMFK010000177.1:0-6606 GCF_035429765.1 Nocardioides sp.
GCAGCGCCTCGACGATGTCCTCGGCGGAGGCGGTGGCGAGGGCCCTCGCGACGCCACCCCGGCCGCTGACGTCGAGCCGGTCGGCGAGCCGGCCGGAGAAGAGGGTGGCCCCCGTGTCGGAGACCACGATGCGGCGGCGCACCTCCTCCCGGTGCAGCCTGCTGAGAGGTACGCCGCCGAGCCGAACGCCGTCGTCGACCTCGGCCGCCGCCATGCCGAGCCGGTCGGCGAGCAGCGCCGACTCGTCGGGCCGGTCCGAGACGATCGCGGTGAGAAGACCGGGCCGGACCCGCAGGCCGCTGCGCAGGTCGGACAGCTCCGAGCCGACCGGGGGCGAGGCGGCCACGTCGGCCGGGTCGGCACCCTCAGGGGTCAGCGCGAGCACGCGACACACCCGCCGCGCGGAGACCAGTCCGCGGATGACCTTGTTGGCGTACTCGGTCGCGGTGCGCAGGGGGATCAGCAGGAACGCGGAGTACCCGTAGAAGGCGACCAGCTCGCCCGGGGTGATGTCGCCGCGCACCGCGGCGTGGGCCCCGAGCCCCACCACCACGACCACGAACACCCCGGGCAGGAGCACCTGGAGCCCGTCCAGGACCGACTGCAGCCGGGCCACCTCGACGCCCGCGCGGCGCGTCGCCTGCGACTCCCGGCGGTAGCGGTCGAGGAAGACCTGCTCCCCGCCGATGCCGCGCAGCACCCGCAGCCCGCCCACGATGTCACTGGCGGTGTTGGCCAGGTGGCCCATCAGCGAGCGCTGGTGGGCGCTGCGGCGCTGCAACGGAGACAGCAGCGGACCGATCGCCAGCATCAGCAGGGGGACGCCGACGAGCACCACCAGGCCGAGGGTGACCGAGGTGGTCAGCAGGATCACCGACACCAGCAGGAACGACACGACCGCCCCGGCGAAGCGGGCGGAGACGTCCATCACCTGGCCGATGTGGGACAGGTCGGAGGTGCCGATCGCGATCACCTCGCCGGTGGACACCCGGCGCGGAAGGGTGCCTCCGAGGTGCACCGCCTGCCGGCCCACCAGCTGCACGGTGCGGTACGCCGCGATCAGCCAGTTCGACACCGCGAACCGGTGCCGGATGATGCCGCTGACCGCCTGGGCCAGCCCGACCAGGAGCATCACCGAGGTCCACAGCACCAGCTGGGAGGTGTCCTTGGCGGCCACTCCCCGGTCGATGGCGAGGCCGAGCAGGGTCGGCATCAGCGCCTGGCAGCTCATCCAGAGGATGCCGAACAGCATCCCCATCACCAGCGTGCGCCACTGCCCCCTCGCCATCCACCACAGCAGCCGCCCCGGCGAGCGGTGGTCGGCGGTGCCGGGGTGGTCGAGGGGGAGCGGTCGCACTCGTCCCACGGTACGTACGCGGACCCCCGGTGGGCGAGTCGATTTCTGCCTAGGGTGGAGGCGTGACCAACGCAACGGGCGCCGCCCTGGTACGACGCATCCGCGAGTCGGTGATCGGCGACGACCAGGTGCTGCCCGGGCCCTACGGGCCGCGCCGCGTCACCTACGCCGACTACACGGCCTCCGGGCGCAGCCTGTCCTTCCTGGAGGACTTCATCCGTGAGGAGGTGCTGCCCCGCTACGCCAACACCCACACCGAGGCGAGCGGCACCGGGCTGCAGACCACCCGGCTGCGCGAGGACGCCCGCCGCATCATCCGGGACGCGGTGGGTGGTGACGAGGACACCGTGGTGATCTTCACCGGCTCCGGCAGCACGGCGGCGATCGACAAGCTCATCGGGGTCCTGGGGCTGCGCGTCCCCTCGGTCCTCGAGGACCGCTACCACCTGTCGTCGGCCATCCCGGCGGCCGAGCGCCCGGTGGTCTTCCTCGGGCCCTTCGAGCACCACAGCAACGAGCTCCCCTGGCGCGAGTCGATCGCCGACGTGGTGACGATCCCGGAGGACGCCGACGGGCACATCGACCAGGTCCGGCTGGCCGAGGCGCTGGACCGCTACTCCGACCGGCGCCTGCGGATCGGCTCGTTCTCGGCCGCGAGCAACGTGACCGGGATCGTCTCCGACACCTACGGCATCGCCACCCTGCTGCACGAGCACGGTGCCCTGTCGCTGTGGGACTTCGCGGCCTGCGGGCCCTACGTGGACATCGAGATGACCCCCCGGGGCCGGGGTCCGCTGGCGTACAAGGACGCGATCTTCCTGTCCCCGCACAAGTTCATCGGCGGCCCCGGTACGCCGGGCGTGCTGGTGGTCCGCCGAGAGCTGCTCGCCAACCGGGTGCCCGACGTGCCGGGCGGGGGGACGGTGATGTACGTCAACCCGACCGAGCACGTCTACCTGGCCGATCCCGCCCACCGGGAGGAGGGCGGCACCCCGGCGATCGTCGAGTCGATCCGGGCCGGGCTGGTGTTCCAGCTCAAGGAGGCCGTCGGCACCACCACGATCCAGGCGTACGAGGAGGAGCTGCTCCGCCGGGCGATGAGCGCGTGGCAGGAGGAGCCGTCGATCCGGATCCTCGGCAACCGGGCCGCGCGGCGGCTCTCCATCGTCTCCTTCGTCGTGGAGGCACCCAGCGGCAAGTACCTGCACCACAACTTCGTGGTCGCCCTGCTCAACGACCTGTTCGGCATCCAGACCCGGGGCGGGTGCTCGTGCGCAGGGCCGTACGGCCACCGGCTGCTGGGCATCGACCTCGAGCAGTCGCACCGCTACGAGGCCCAGATCGCCACCGGCTGCGAGGGCATCAAGCCCGGCTGGGTGCGGGTGAACCTCAACTACTTCATCGACGAGGAGGTCCTCTCCTACGTCGTCGAGGCGGTGCGGATGGTCGCGCGGGACGGCTGGCGGCTGCTCGAGGACTACTGGTTCGACCCGGTCACCGGGCTGTGGCACCACCGAGCCGGGCCGGTGGAACCTCCGCTGCGGCTGACCGACGTGACCTACGCCGAGGACGGCACGATGACCTACCCCCGCCACGAGGGAACGGCCCCGGTGACGGCCCTGCGCGACTACCTGGCCGAGGCGCGGACCGTCCTGGCCGGGGCGGCCTCGCGCAGCGCGAAGAGCGTCGACGCCGAGGACCTGGGCGCGGACTTCGACGCGTTGCGCTGGTTCGAGCTGCCCCGCTCCTGCCTGGTGCGCTGAGCGCCCGGCCCCGCAGCAGCGCAGCGGGAGGGGTCACCGCGCGAGACCGGGCACCACCTCGGCCGCGGGCAGCGCCGCCAGCAGCCGACCGGGCACCAGCAGCTTGGAGTGCCGCACGCCCGACCCGATCACCGCCACCTCGATCGCGACCGCGGCCGGGTCGACCAGCACCCGCCAGGGGGCGGGCAGACCGAGGGGGGTGATCCCGCCGTACTCCATCCCCGACTCGGCGACCGCCCGCTCGTGGGCCAGGAACGAGGCCTTGCGCACGTCCAGGGTGCGCTTGACGACCGTGTTGACGTCGGCGCGGGTGTCCGCGCGGACCACGCAGGCGGCCACGCGCTCCTCCCCGCCGCGGCGCCCCGCCACCACGACGCAGTTGGCGCCGTCGGTGAGGTCCAGCGCGTACGCCGCCGTGAGGGCGGCGGTGTCGGCGAGGGACGGGTCGATCCGCACCACCGCCACCTCCTCGAGGTGGTCCCAGGCCTCGAGCGCGGCGGCCACGGGAGCCGCCACCAGGTCGAGGTGGGACCGGGCGGGCAGCGGCTGAAGCCCCCCCAGCGCGGGCAGGGTCACGGCACCACGTGCACGATCGAGCTGTCCGGCGGGCCCGGCAGCGCCGGCAGGTCCACGCCCAGGTCCCCGGCCAGCGTGGCGCCGGAGAAGAAGCGCTGGTGGCCGCCGTCGCCCACGGCGAGCAGCACCGGGTAGTCGCCGGGGGCGTGCTGGGCCAGGCCGGTCACCTCGACCGACCACTCCCCGTCGGCGCCGGTCCCGGTGGCGAGGGTGAGCGGCAGGACCGTGACCGGGGTGAGGTCGGTGGCGGAGGGGCCGAGCACGACCAGGGAGACCGAAGCGACCCCGTGCGGACCGGCGTCGGTGAGGTGGGCGGTGACCGCCACGGTGTCAGCCGTGCCCCACGTCACTTTGCCGGGGTCGAGGGTGAAGTCGGCGACGACCGGCGCCGCGTCGTCGGGGTCCCCGAGCACCCGGTGCACCGCGACCCCGTCGGCGATCCTGAGGGTGGCCACGGAGGGACGCCACAGCACCTGCTGGCCGACGTAGGCCACCGGGTCGAGGTAGTGGGCCGAGGACCTCGGGCGCGCCCGGTCGGTGGCCTCCATCGAGATCAGCAGGTCCCCGGTGGGGTAGCCGCCGGGCACGCCCAGGTCGGCCGCCCAGCGGCCGTCCCGCCGGGTCCCCTGCACCAGGCTCGCCTCGGCGCAGTCGATCTCGCTGGTCTCACCCAGCGTGGCGGTCCACCCCGACAGGCACAGCCGGGGGCTGCCGGCGACGCCCGTGTCGCTGTCGGTGATCGCGGCCTCGACCCGCATCGAGGCGGCCCCGGTGCGTACGTCCAGCTCGGTCAGCGAGGCGGGCGAGACGATCCGGACCTCCGGCCATTTGTCGTCGGGGGCGCTGTCGGCCACCGTGAGCAGGCCGGTCTGGTAGGTCGAGGCCGGGCGCCCGTGCAGGTCGGTCACGTACGCCGACAGGTCGAGCGTGGCGGCAGGGAACCCGCGGGGCACCTTCTCGGTCGCGGCCCACCAGCCGTTCCTGGGGGTGCCGCTGACCAGGCGGTAGGAGCCCTGGCCGAGCTCGGCGCCGGCCACCTCGTGGTCGGCGAGCGTGCTGCGGACCGCGCTGACCGCCGAGTCGTCGCGGACGTGCAGCCGCACGGTGAACTGCTGGGCCGCCGAGGTGACGTCGACGGCACCGACCGAGATCGTCACGCCGAGGATCTCGGGCGGGGTGAGGTCCCAGGCGCAGCTGTGGAGCAGGTCGACCGCGGCGTAGGCGCAGGTGTCGTCGCCGGCCTCGCCGAAGACGTCGTCGTGCCCCGGTCCCCCGCGGAGCCGGTCGTTGCCGGCCCCGCCGTGGAGGAGGTCGGCCCCGGGCCCGCCGACCAGGGTGTCCCTGCCCTTCTGCCCGAGCAGGGTGTCGGCCCCGCCCCGGCCGCGGATCACGTCGTTGCCCCCGCGCCCGCACATGACGTCGGCGCGCCGGGTGCCCACCAGCACGTCGGCGCGCGGGGTGCCCAGGATCGTGCACGTGGCGCCGGTGGCCGCGCCGGAGGCGGGGGCGCCGACCGGGGCGAGGGCCACGGCGGCCAGGGCGATCGCGGCGGTGCCGATCCGGCCGGACAGGGACCGTGAGGTCATGACCACTCCCATGCAGAGGCTCCCCGTGCGCGAGGCTCGCCGAGCATTCTCACACGGGGAGCGCAGCGGCCGGATCAGTTCTCCGGCATCACCACCCAGAGCACGACGTACACGATGACCAGGCTGCCCAGACCGAGGACGGTGCCCAGCGCGGCCAGCAGCCGGACCAGGGTGACGTCGACGTCGAAGTAGGCGGCGATGCCGGAGCAGACGCCGGCGATCATCTTGTCGTCGGTGCGGCGGACCAGGCGCCGGGGGCCGGCGGGCCGGTAGGACGGCTGCTGCTCGCTCATCGGGTCTCCTCGTGGGTGTCGCTGTCCTGGGGCAGGAACAGGGGCGGTGCGGTGCTGGGCGCCGGGCCGGTCTCCGGCCGCCGGCGCCGGCCCGAGAGCAGCACAGCCAGCAGGCCGGCCGCCCCGGCCAGCACCCAGGGCAGGGGAAGCAGCCAGCGGACGTCCTCGGTGGGGACCATGTCGAGGACCACGGTGGCCCAGATGGCGACCAGGCCGAGGAAGGCCAGGCCCATCACCAGGTGGCCGACGTGGACCGGGTGGGTGCCGCGGGTGGTCTCGGGGGAAGGGATCGTGCTCATCGGGGTCTCCTCGGGTTCACGGGTCACTGGGACTGGGTGCGGACGACGATCTCGCCGACCCCGATCTCGGCGCGCACGGTGAGCGCGCCGACCTCGTCGGGGACGTCGAGACGGGCGGTGACCCGCTTGTCGACACCGTCGTCGCGGGTGCCGAGCACGTCGAGCTGGCCGGGCCCGTTGAGGATCCCCGTGGCTCGGACGTCCAGGCCCTCGGGCACGATGACCTCGACCCGCCCGACGCCGGCCGCCACGTCGAGCTGACGTCCGTCCAGGGCCGCCGGGTCGGCCACGGCGCTGAGGTCCACGACCAGCTCGCCGACGGGGGTCCAGTAGCGGTCCTGCACCTGCGCGGCGACGGTGGGCTCCTCGCGCACGTGCCGGGTGTCGAGGTTCTCGGCGACCGCAGTGGCCCCGAGGGCGGTGGCGGTCACCAGGCCCAGCAGGATCAGACCGCCGGCGCGGCCGTAGAACGCGCCGACCAGGAGCATCGCCCCCACGAGGGCGGTGGCCAGGGCTGGGTACGCCGAGATCGGCACGTCGGCGCCGGCCACGTCGACCATGCCGAGCACGCCGACGGCCAGGGCGACCAGGGCCAGGGTGAACCAGAACAGGACCGGACCACGGCGGCGGGGGTCGCGAGGGCGAGGGGTCGGTGGGGAGGGGGTCGGCAGCGCCGGGGGCGGCGGGCCAGGACCGGGGGGGGCGGCCGTCGGTGCCGCGCCGGCGTACGGG
>NZ_DAOMFK010000178.1:0-6593 GCF_035429765.1 Nocardioides sp.
GCAGCCGCCGCTGGCTGCGGGGCAGCTGCGCGTACCCGCGGCGGACCGCGTCCGCCAGCGCGTCCCGGGGGAAGGGCCAGGCGGGCGCCTCTGCCAGCGCCCGGTCGACGGGGACCCCGCGGGCGGCAAGGTCGCGGATGGTCTCGGCAACGACGCCCACCTGGGCCCGCTGCTCCTCGACGAAGTCCCGGTCGACCGGAGCACCGTGGCCGGGGACCACCACCGAGCCGACGCCCAGCAGACCCAGCGTCACGTCCAGGCTCAGCGGCCACTCCATCGGGAAGCTGTCCGAGCCGTACGCCGGCGGGCCGGACTCCTCGACCAGGTCCCCCGCCAGCAGCACGTCCGCGTCGGGGACCCGCACCACCAGGTCGCCGGCGGTGTGCCCGCGCCCGGGATGGACCAGCTCGACCATCCGCCCGCCCAGGTCGAGCGTGCGGACCGAGGAGAAGGTGTGGTCGGCCGGCACGATCCGGGTGGCCAGGACCTCCTCGGTGTGCGGGTCGTCGGACGCCGCGAACCGGGCCTGGGCCGCCTCACCGGTCGGGACCGTGTGGGCGGCCGCCCACTCGTGGGCGTGGATCGGCACCGCGCCGTACGCCTCGTGCACGGCGGCGTTGCCGAAGGTGTGGTCCCAGTGCTCGTGGGTGTTCACCACCGCCACCACCTGGCCGACGCCCAGCCGTCGGATGTCGGTGATCACGGCCCGGGCGGCCCGGTCCGAGGAGTGGGTGTCCACCAGGAGCAGCCCGCGCTCGCCGCCGACCAGGGTGACGTTGACGTCGAGCCACTCCTGGCGGGCCACCCAGACACGGTCGGCCACCTCCGTGAAGTCGGTCATGGTCGGTCACCCTAGTAGGATTGGCACTCCGCGGCAGGGAGTGCCAGCAGAAGTGCCAGCGGCGGGCTGGCCGCGAGGATCGGCGCGGAGGGAGGGCGGATGGTCGAGGACCGCAGGCTCGCAGTGCTGCGCGCCATCGTCGAGGACTACGTCGCCACCGAGGAGCCCGTCGGGTCGAAGGCGCTCGTGGAGCGCCACGGCCTCGGGGTCTCGCCGGCGACGGTGCGCAACGACATGGCGGCGCTCGAGGAGGAGGGCTACATCGCCCAGCCGCACACCAGCGCGGGTCGGGTGCCCACCGACAAGGGCTACCGGCTCTTCGTCGACCGGCTGAGCACGGTCAAGCCGCTGAGCATGGCCGAGCGGCGGGCGATCGTCACCTTTCTCGACGGCTCGGTCGACCTCGACGACGTGGTCCACCGCTCGGTCCGGCTGCTCGCCCAGCTGACCCGGCAGGTGGCCGTGGTGCAGTACCCCACGCTGGCGCGGTCCACGGTCCGCCACGTCGACCTGATCGCCCTGCACGACGCGCGGCTGCTGGTCGTGCTGATCCTCAGCACGGGCCGGGTCGAGCAGCGGCTGGTCGACCTGGAGGACCCGCTCACCGAGACCCAGCTGACCGACCTGCGCTCGCGGGTGAACCGTGCGGTGGTCGGTGAGCGCATCGCCGAGGCCGGGGTCGCGCTGCACGCCCTGGCGGAGGACGTGCCGGGTGCCGACCGTGCCGCGACCTCGCGCGTGGTCACCGCGATCTGCGAAGCGATGTCCGACCACCGCTCCGACGCCCGGGTGGCCGTGAGCGGGGCGGCCAACCTCGCCCGCTACGGCGACAGCTTCGACACGGCCGTGCGCCCGCTGCTGGAGGCGCTGGAGGAGCACGTCGTGCTGCTCAAGCTGCTCGGCGAGGCGCACACCGGAGGTGCGGTGACCGTCCGGATCGGCCACGAGGGCCCCTACCAGGAGCTTGCCGCCACCAGCGTCGTCGCCACCGGCTACGGCCCGGGTGAGCAGGCGCTGGCCAGCCTGGGCATCGTCGGGCCGACCCGCATGGACTACCCCGGAACCATGGCGGCGGTGCGCGCGGTGGCGCGCTACATGTCGCGCATCCTGGACGAGGCATGAGCCTCTCCGACCGACCAGAAGGACCTCTTCCGTGAGTCAGGACCTCTACGAGCTCCTCGGTGTGCCGCGTGACGCCGATGCCGACACCATCAAGAAGGCCTACCGACGGCTGGCCCGACAGCTGCACCCTGACGTCAACCCGGACCCGGCGACCCAGGAGCGGTTCAAGGAGGTCACCCACGCCTACGAGGTGCTCGCCGACCCGCAGAAGCGGGCGGCCTACGACCGCGGGGGCGACGCCTTCGGCGGCGGCTTCGGCCAGGGGGCCGGGTTCTCCTTCACCGACATCATGGACGCCTTCTTCGGCGCCAGCGGAGCCTCCGGCCAGGGGCGTGGCCCCCGGCCCCGAGTGCGCCGTGGGCAGGACGCCCTGATCCGGATCGAGGTGACCCTCGCCGAGGCCGCGTTCGGGGTGACCCGGGAGCTCAAGGTGGACACCGCGGTGCTCTGCCAGGCCTGCCAGGGCGCCGGCGCCGCGGCCGGCACCACGCCGGTGACCTGCGAGACCTGTCGGGGCGCCGGTGAGGTGGCGCACGTGCAGCGGTCCCTGCTCGGCGAGATCCGCACGCTGCGGCCGTGCCCGGCCTGCCGTGGCTACGGCACGCTGATCCCCGAGCCGTGCCGGGAGTGCTCCGGCGACGGCCGGGTGCGCTCGCGTCGCACGCTCAACGTGAAGATCCCAGCCGGGGTCGACAACGGAACCCGGGTCCAGCTCGCCGGTCAGGGGGAGATCGGCCCGGGTGGCGGCCAGCCGGGCGACCTGTACGTCGAGATCCACGTCACCCCGCACGAGACCTTCACCCGCCAGGGCGCGGACCTGCAGTGCACGGTGTCCATCCCGATGACCGCTGCGGCCCTGGGCACCACGCTTCGCCTGCCCACGCTGGAGGCCGACCTCGCCCCTGCCGCCGACAGCGGCACCGAGACCACCTTCGAGCTCGAGGTGCGGCCCGGCACCCAGTCGGGCACCGACCAGGTGCTCCGCGGTCGCGGCGTCCCCGGGCTGCGCGGCGGCCGGGGGGACCTGGTGGTCACCATCCTCGTCGAGACCCCCACCCGGCTCGACGGGCGCCAGGAGGAGCTGCTGAAGGAGCTCGCCGCAGCCCGCGGCGAGGAGGCGCCGACAGGCGCCGTCCGGGCCACGCACAAGTCGGTGTTCAGCCGGTTCCGCGACGCCTTCAACGTCTGACCGGCGGCCCGATGTCGTTGCCGGTGCACCTGGTGCCCTCGCTGTCGGGCGCGGCCGTGGGCGGCACCGTGGTCGTCGAGGGTGAGGAGGCCCACCACGCCGTGGCAGTCCGCCGGCTGGGCGTCGGCGAGGAGGTCGTGCTCACCGACGGGCGCGGCGGGCGGGCCGTCGGCCGCGTCAGCGCCACCGCCAAGCGCCGGCTCGAGGTGCGCGTCGAGGAGATGGAGGCGGTGCCCCGGGTCGCGCCTTTCGTCACGGTCGTGCAGGCGCTGCCCAAGGGAGAGCGGGGGGAGCGGGCCGTCGAGGTGCTCACCGAGATCGGTGTGGACCGGATCGTCCCGTGGGCGGCGGCCCGCTCGGTCGCCGTCTGGCGCGGGGAGCGCGCGGCCAGGTCGCTCACCCGCTGGCGGGTGACCGCCCGAGAGGCCGCCAAGCAGGCCCGGCGCTCGTGGTTCCCCGAGGTGGCCGAGCTCCCCACCCTGCGCGGCGCGACCGGGGTGGTGGCCGCAGCCGCCCTCGCCCTGGTGCTGCACGAGGCGGCCGACGCCCCGCTCCTCGCCGGGCCGGCACACACGCCAGGTGCGCCGAGCGAGGTGGTCGTGGTGGTGGGGCCCGAAGGCGGGCTCACCGACGACGAGGTCGCGGCGTTCGTCGCCGTCGGCGGACGTGCCGTGCGGTTGGGCCCGGAGGTGCTGCGCACCTCCACCGCGGGCCTGGCGGCGGTGGCGGCGCTGCTCTCGCGCACGCCCCGCTGGGGGTGAGTCAGCTCACGCCGGCAGGAAGACGACGCGCGTGCCGGAGCGGGCCATCAGCGACCGGAACCAGACGAAGGCGACACCGAGCGTGACCGTCGTGGTGATGGGGCCGAGCACGGACTTCACCAGCACGAAGGTGGTCGGCGAGTGCGACAACAGCAGCCAGAGCGTGATCGCGAAGTTGACCGCACTGGTGAACGCCCACCACAGGGTGACGTGCTGGAAGAACCGCCGCAGTGCAGGGTGCGCGCGCGTCTCCTCGTCGATCGGGCACAGGTCCAGCACCAGCTTCTCGGCGAGCGGTCGGCCGAGCGCCACCGACGCGACGAAGGCGAGCCCGACCAGGGCCGTGGTCACCGTGGGCTGGAGGAAGTAGACCAGCAGGCTGCCGGTGAGCAGCGCGGCGACCGTCCGTGCGGTCAGTCCCACCGTGGTCAGCACCAGCAGCCCGGTGATCCGCTGCCGCTTCAGCGAGCGCCGGCCCAGCGCCAGCAGGGACCAGGCCAGCGCACCGAGAAGCGCGGGGGTGGTCCCGAAGAGCTGGAGGAGGACGAGGAACACCACGATCGGCACGATCTTGCCCTCGACCACGTTGGGCATCGCGTGGCGCAGCACCGTGCGCCAGTGAGGAACCTGCAACGTCGAGGGCAGGTGCAAGGTCGGACTCCCGGGACAGCGGACCGGCGAGCACACCTCGCCTGAGGCCGAAAGGATACCCTGAACCAGGTTGGCGGGTGACATCCTCGCGCGGATGACATCCTCGCGCGGATAGGGGTGCGACGTGGGCGACGGGGTGCGCCACGGCTCCGGTGGAGCCCGCGCGCGGCTGCCCTTCTGGTCGCTGGAGTTCGCCCGCCACGCGGCGATCGTGACCCTGGCGATCCTGGTGTACTTCGGCGTCCGCGGTCGGACCGAGGCCAACTTCGCCACCGCGGCCCGGCACGGCTACGACGTGCTCGCGTTCGAGAAGCGCCTGGGGATCGACCTCGAGCAGCGGTTCCAGGGCCTGATCATCGACCACCCGGGGCTGGTGACGCTGGCCAACTGGGTCTACATCTGGGGCCACTGGCCGGTGATCATCGGGACCCTGGTCTGGCTGTACGCCGCCCACCGCCAGGAGTACCTGCTGCTGCGCAACGCGATGTTCATTTCCGGCGCCATCGGCCTGGTGATCTTCGTCACCTACGCGGTGGCGCCGCCCCGGCTGCTCGACATGGGGATGGTGGACACGGTCACCGAGCGCTCGCACTCCTACCGGGTGCTGCAGCCTCCGGGCCTGGTCAACCGGTACGCCGCGCTGCCGAGCCTGCACCTCGGCTGGAACCTGCTGGTCGGCATCGTCCTGTTCCGCGCCACCCGCAACCCGCTGGTCCGGGTCTTCGCGGTCGCCAGCCCGCTGCTGATGGCCTTCGCGGTCGTGGCGACGGGCAACCACTATCTCGTCGACCCGGTCCTCGGCTGCGTGGTGGCGCTGGTCGGGCTGGCCGGCTCAGTGGCGCTCACGCCGAGGCTGCTGCGGATCGACGCCCGCGTCCGCCAGCGCCTCGGCGAGCGCGGGGTCGTCGAGGATGAGACCGTCGACACCCCAGGCGAGGAGCCGCCGCGCGGTCGCCTCGTCGGGGACCGACCAGCAGAAGACGAGGCCGTGGCGCCGCTTGAGCTCCGCGACCAGGGGGGCGGTGGCGAGCCTGCGGTGCAGGGCGACGCCGTCCACGGCGACCCGCGACGGCACCCGGCGCAGGAGGAACAGCTCGGCCCGGTTGCCGGCCGAGCGGACCGTCCGGACGTCGAGGCCCCGGACGGGCCGCCCGAGCAGCCACCACGCCTTGGTTGACAGCGTGATCGGGCGGTCCGGGCCGCAGACGCGGCACACCTCGGTGGGCAGCCGTCGGCCAAGGCCGCCCTTGCAGTCGATCCACAGGCCCTGATCCGGTCCCACCCAGGTCAGCGCCTCCGCCAGCTCCGGCACGGGCACGCCCGGCGGCAGCAGGTACCACCGCTCCCACAGCCGGGAGCTGAGCCAGATCCGCTTGGCGTGCCGCACCACCAGCCGGCCACGGTGCAGGTGGACGTCGATCTCCAGCTGGTCGGCCGAACCGAAGGCGTCGGCCAGGTCGCGGCTGTTGCCGGCGCGGTGGGCGATGAGCTCGACCACGGTGCCTCCTGTCCAGGTTCGTCCCCTCGCCGGGGACACTACAGTGGCGCCCATGTCCACCGAGCCCGCCCGTGCCAGCACGTGCCTGTTCTGCCGGATCGTGACAGGTGAGCTGCCGGCCGACGTCGTCCTGAGCACCGAGACGGTGGTGGCCTTCCGCGACGTCGCCCCCCAGGCGCCGACCCACGTGCTGGTGGTGCCACGGGAGCACCACGAGAACGCCGCCGAGCTCGCGGCCGCCTCGCCGGAGGTCGCCGCGGAGCTGGTCACCGTGGCCGCGGCGGTGGCCGACGGCGACGGTCTCGACGGGCACTACCGGCTCGTCTACAACACCGGGACCGGGGTCGGGCAGAGCGTGTTCCACGCCCACCTGCACGTGCTCGGCGGCCGACCGATGGGGTGGCCGCCGGGATGACCGGCCTCCGGGGGGTGCTGTGCGCGGGCGTGCTCCTGCTTGCCGGCTGCGGCGGCGGGGGCGCCCCGGCCCCGGACGCGGAGGCCCCCGCCTCCTCGCCGGCGTCGTCCAGCCCG
>NZ_DAOMFK010000179.1:0-6592 GCF_035429765.1 Nocardioides sp.
GGACGGCGCACCTGCCACGGCTCACGAACCTACCCGCACCGGCGGGCCGCCGGCGCCGGGCCGCCCCGCTCAGGCCGAGAGGAGCCGGTCGAGCTTCTCGTACCCCGCGACGACCCCTGACTCCATGCCGCTGGCCACGAAGGCGTCGCGGGCGGCGAGCGAGTCGACCACCGACACCGCGTGCAGCCGGCACCGGCCACCCGGCAGCGGCTCGAAGTCCAGGAACTCGAGGGAGACGCTGTCGGGGAATCCCTCGTAGGTGAAGGTCTGGACGATCCGCTCGTCAGGCCGGACCTCGTGGAAGCAGCCGCGGAACCAGTGCTCCTCCCTGTGCCGCCGGGCGACGTAGCGCCACGAGCCGCCGGTGCGCGGATCCCAGTGGTCGACCTCGGTCACCAGGTCGTGGGGGCCGACCCACTGCGCGAACAGGGTGGGGTCGACGTGGGCGCGGTAGACCTGCGCGGGGGTGGCGTCGAACTCGCGGACGATCTCGACGGTGGGCAGCTGCGGGTCGACGGTGATGGTGACCTCGTGAGTGGTCATCGGTCTCCTCCTGGGTCGTGGTGGGGTACGTCGCCGGGCGGCGGCGTGGGAGGGTCCTCGGCCATGGCGGCGAGCACCGAGTCGAGGCGCCGGTAGCGCTCCTCGGCCTGTCGGCGGTAGCGGTCGACCCAGGCCGACATCAGGTCGAAGACCTCGGCCTCCAGGTGGACCGGCCGCCGCTGGGCGTCGCGGCTGCGGCTGACCACCCCGGCCTCCTCCAGCACCCGCAGGTGCTTGGAGACCGCCTGCAGAGAGACGGGGTACGCCGCGGCCAGCTCGCCGACCGTGGCGTCTCCGCGCGTCAGCCGGGTCACGATGTCGCGCCGGGTGGGGTCGGCCAGAGCCGCGAAGACCCCGGACAGCGGGTCGGCGGGCAGTCCCACGGCGTACTCCTTGCTCAACTGGATGGTTGAGCAAGGCTACGGTGCCGGCGGGCTGTTGTCAACCGGTCGGTTGACAACAGCCGGTCCCGAGAGGCGCGGGGTGGAACGCGAGCGCGGGGGCCCGACTACCGCCACACTGGGCCCATGAGGACGCGAGGGTTCGGCATCGACTTCGGCGGCAGCGGCATCAAGGGAGCCCCGGTCGACCTGGAGCAGGGGGACTTCGCCGCCGAGCGGCTGCGCATCGACACCCCGGACCCCTCGACGCCCGAGGCGGTGGCGGAGGTGTTCGCCGAGCTGCTCTCGCGGTTCCCGTCCGACGGCGGTCCCGTGGGCGTGACGGTTCCTGGCGTCGTACGCCACGGGGTGGTGCACTCGGCCGCCAACATCGACAAGGCCTGGATCGGGACGGACGCCGACGCCCTGTTCACCAGGGCCACCGGGCGGGACGTCCACGTCGTCAACGACGCCGACGCGGCCGGGCTCGCCGAGGTGCGCTTCGGTGCGGCCCGGGGCCAGGGGGGCCTGGTGATCGTGACCACGCTGGGCACCGGCATCGGGTCGGCGTTCGTCTACGACGGGGTGCTGGTCCCCAACTCCGAGCTGGGTCACCTCCAGATCGACGGGCACGACGCGGAGTCCCGGGCCGCGGCCAGCATCCGCGAGGAGGAGAACCTGTCCTGGTCGGAGTGGGCCGAGCGGCTGACCCGCTACTACCGCACCGTCGAGATGCTGTTCTCCCCCGAGCTGTTCGTGGTCGGCGGCGGGGTGAGCCGGCGCTCGGAGCTCTTCCTCCCCCTGGTGCGCATCCAGACCCCCACGGTGCCGGCCACGCTGGAGAACCGCGCCGGCATCGTGGGTGCCGCGCTCTACGCCGCCACCTCCGCCTGACGCCCGATAGTACGGTCCCAACGCGGGGTTCCAGGCGGCCTTTGACCCCGCGTTGGGACCGTACTATCGGTCAGCGGTCCAGCAGGCGGCCCCGGGCGACGGCGACCTCACCGGGTCCCACCGGGTTCTGGTGGCCGTCCAGGATCACGATGGCCTCCCGGTCGACCAGGTCGAGGACCACCTCGTCCGCCGAGGCGCGGACGACGGTGCCCCGCGCCCGCCACGTGCCGTCGGCCAGCTCCGTCAGGCCCTCGTCGGTCCGCGGGGAGGCCCCGTCGCCCGGGTCGGCCTCGACGTCCCCGACCGCTTCGAGCCGCACGTCCTCCGGCCGGGTCGAGTAGCGCCCGCTGCGCCACAGCAGCAGGGCACCCAGGGCCAGCAGGGCGTCCGCCGCCAGCGTCAGCCACAGCCCGGTGCGGTGCGCCACCCGGCCGTCCACCAGGTGGGCCGAGGGCCGGTCCGGCAGCACCCGCACCGCCAGCGCCCCGTCGCGAGCGCCGGCGTACACGTCCGGCACGACCTGGGCGGCGTACTCCGTCTGCCCCGGGTCGAGCCGCTCCGGGAGGGTGAAGCTCACCCAGAAGGTGCGGTCGGCGCCCGAGTCGACGGTCCAGGTCCGCACGACCTGCGCGCTCACGTCCACGCCGTTGCGGCGCACCTGGCGCTCGGTGGCGAGGCTGGTGACCAGCGGCAGGTTGATGATCAGAGTGAGCAGGGCGAGCACCATCAGCGCCCGCCCGCGGCGGCTCAGGTTCATCGCGGCCCGCCCGCGACCTCGCCGCTGGCGGCCTCGGTGACCAGCCGGAGGGCGACCTCCTCCCCGCTGCGCACCGCACCCTCCATGTAGCCGTTCCACACCGGGCTGCACTCAGCCCCCGCCCAGTGGATCCGGCCGACGGGCTCGCGCCAGGCCTCGCCGTACGACGTCCACACCCCCGGGGTGAAGTGCGCCCCGTAGCAGCCGCGGGTGAACTCCTCGGCCATCCAGTCCCGCTCGAGGTACTCGACCGGCGTCGCGGCGCGCGCGCCGAAGTAGCGCGCGAAGCACTCCAGCACGGCCTCTCGGCGCTCGGTCTCGGGGCGCCGCGCCCACTGCCGGGCCTCCCGGCCCTCCAGGAACCCCATCAGCACACCGGGCCGACCCTCGGGCGGGGAGCTGTCGAAGGTGACCTTGACCGGGCCCCGGTCGGAGGCGGCCTGCCCGTTGAGACCCTCGGCGCGCCAGAACGGCTCGTCGTACCGCGCGAACACCTTGACCACCGACCCCGCCGGGAGCCGCTGGGTCAGCTGGTCGCGCCAGGACGGCAGCACCGGGGCGTACTCCAGCCGGCCCGCCAGCGTAGGCGGCAGCGTGACGACCACGTGGCTGCCGTCGTACGTCGTGCCGTCCCGGCACTCCACGCGTACGCCGGACCCGTCGTGCTCGATCCGGCGCACCGGGCTGCCGAGCCGGACGCGGTCCCCGAGCCGGTCGGCCATCGCCTCCGCGAGGCGCACCGAGCCCCCGACCACCCGGTCCTGCTGGGCGCCCCGGTCGACCGAGATCAGCGTCTCCAGGTCGGTGCCCGACTGGGCGTAGAACAGCGCGTGCAGCAGGCTCAGGTCGCCCGGCTCGGCGGCCCAGATCGCCTCGCAGGCGACGTGGAAGTAGGCGCGTCCGGTCGCGGTGCGAAGCGTGCGGTGGATCCAGGAGTGGAAGGTCTGCGCGTCCAAGGCGTCGGCGTCGCGGCTGCGCCAGGGCTGGTCGAGGCGGATCCGGCGGGCCAGCCGTTGGAACCGGTACATCCCCTGAGCCAGGTCCGCCAGCGCGACCGGCGACATCCGCGGCAGGGCGCCCCGGCGCGCGCTCATCCGCGACTGGATGCCCAGCAGGTCCAGCAGCAGCTGGCCCTCGTCGTTGTAGGTGCGGAACGTCTCAAGGCCCAGCTCCTCGACCAGCGCGTACATCCGGTCCTGGGTAGGGCCGAGCCACTGGCCGCCGAGCTCCACCGGGGTGCCGTCGGCCAGGGTGCCGCCCTCGACCCGCCCGCCGACCCGGTCCCTGGCCTCCAGGACCACGACGTCGACGTCGGCCCCGACGAGCCGGCGGGCAGCCGCGAGCCCGGCCAGTCCGGCTCCCACCACGATCACCTGCGTCATCCGACTCCCTACGCGTCTGCTCTGGGGTCACCTGGAAGGATCGACCCATGACGAACATGCGGGGCTCATCATGTCCGTGATCGGCGCACGGGTCGAGGTCCGCAACCTCACCAAGCGGTTCGGCTCCTTCACGGCGGTCGACGACCTGTCCTTCCAGGTCGACCCCGGCAAGATCACCGGGTTCCTCGGTCCCAACGGCGCAGGCAAGACCACGACCCTGCGCATGCTGCTCGACCTGGTCCGGCCCACCTCGGGGACCGCCACGATCGACGGGGTGCCCTACCACCAGCTGGCCGACCCGCTCGGCACGGTCGGCGCCGCACTCGAGGCCACCAGCTTCCACCCCGGACGCTCCGGCCGGGACCACCTGCGGGTGCTGGCCGCAGCCACCGGCGTACCGACCGCACGCGTCGACGAGCTGCTGGAGCTGACCGGCATCCCGGTGTTCGCCCGCAGCCGTGCCGGCACCTACTCGATGGGCATGCGCCAGCGGCTGGCGCTGGCCGCTGCCCTGCTCGGCGACCCGCGGGTGCTGCTGCTGGACGAGCCCGCCAACGGCCTGGACCCCGAGGGCATCCGGTGGCTGCGGACCTTCCTGCGCCACCTGAGCTCGCAGGGCAAGACCATCCTGGTCTCCAGCCACCTGCTGGCCGAGGTGGAGCAGACCGCCGACGAGGTGGTGATCATCGCCAACGGACGGCTGGTCCGCCAGGGCTCGCTCGCCGAGCTGAGCGGGGGGAGCGGCACCATCGTGCGTACGTCGGACCCGGCCGCCCTCGCGAGCGCGCTGGGTGCGGCCGGGGTCGCGGTACACCCCGAGAACGACGGCTGCCTGCTGGCCCAGACCGCCGACCTCCGGCTGGTCGGCGACGTCGCCCTGCAGGCGGGGCTGCCAGTGTGGGAGCTCCGGGAGAAGGCCGCGGACCTGGAGGGCCTGTTCTTCGAGCTCACCGAGGGGACCAACCGCACCGCGGTGGCGGTCGGGGAGGGTGGTGCGGCATGACCGCGGGTCCGAGCACGGCGCGGTCGGTGCACTCCGAGCTGCTCAAGTTCTCCACCACCCGGCTGTGGTGGGGCATGGGGATCGCCGTCCTCCTGTCCGCCGCGGCGATGTCGCTGCTCTACGGCATCCTGTTCACCTCCTCGGTGATGCAGGAGCCGGGCGCACCCGTGGGCGACGACGTCCAGATCGCCAACTCCGTCTACACGGCCGGGCTCAGCGTCAGCTACCTGCTGATGCTCACCATCGGCGTCATCCAGGTGGGCGCGGAGTACCGCCACCAGACCATCACCGGCACGTTCCTGGCCACCCCGCACCGTGCCCGCGCGCTGCTGGCCAAGGTCGTCGCGCTGCTCGCCATCGCGGCCGGCTACGGCGTGCTCAGCCTGCTCGGCTCGGTGGTGACCGGGGCGACGGTGCTGCAGCTGAGGGGTGCCGACCCGTTCCCCTCCACCGCGGTGCTGCGCACCTTGGTGCTCAGCCTGCTGGTGCTCGGGCTGTGGGCGCTGATCGGACTGGGGGTGGGCATCTTGATCCCCAACCAGGTCGCCGCGCTGCTGATCGGGGTGGGCGTGGCCTGGATCGTGGAGCCGTTGCTCGTCTTCGCGCTGTCCTTCTGGAACTTCGCCGCCGACCACCTGGTCCCTTACTTTCCCAGCTCGGCGACCAACGCCGTGATCAATGTCATCGAGGACTCCAGCGGGGTGGCGCGGCTGAGCTGGTGGGCCGCCGCACTGGTCCTGGTCGCCTGGGCCGCGGTGCTGTCCGGCCTCGGCATCGTGCGAGCGGTCCGGCAGGACATCAGCTGATGGCCCTGCTGTTCACGCCCGTCACGCTGCGCGGCCGCACGATCCGCAACCGGGTCTGGCTCTCGCCGATGTGCCAGTACGCCGTCGACGCCCGCGACGGCGTACCCACCGACTGGCAGCTGGTGCACCTGGGCGCCCGGGCCGTGGGCGGCTTCGGGCTGGTCCTCACCGAGGCGACCGCCGTGCTGCCCGAGGGCCGGATCAGCGTGCACGACACGGGCCTGTGGAACGACGCGCAGGCCGAGGCGTGGGCCCGGATCGCGGCGTTCGTCCGCGCGCGGGGGGCCGCGGTCGGTGTCCAGCTCGCGCACGCGGGCCGCAAGGCGTCGGTGCACCGCCCCTTCCCGGGCGAGCCCCGCGGCCCGCGGCCGGTGGACGACGGCGGCTGGCAGCCGGTCGGTCCCTCCACCGAGGCGTTCCCGGGGCTCACGGTCCCGCACCAGCTCGACCACGCGGAGATCGGGCGCACCGTCGCGGCCTTCGCGTCGGCTGCCGGGCGCGCGCTGGCCGCGGGCTTCGACGTGGTCGAGGTGCACGCGGGCCACGGCTACCTGCTGCACGAGTTCCTCTCGCCGCTCTCCAACCAGCGCACCGACGAGTACGGCGGTGACCTCCCCGGCCGCAGCCGGCTGCTCGTCGAGGTCGTCGACGCGATCCGTGAGGTCTGGCCCGACGACCGGCCGCTCCTCGTCCGGATCTCCGGCACCGACTGGGTCGACGGGGGGTGGGACGTGGAGCAGTCCACACAGCTCGCCGGCGTGCTGGCCGACCACGGGTGGGACCTGGTGGACGTGTCCAGCGGCGTCAACGCCCCGGCGCAGATCCCG